>NZ_JBEZDP010000029.1:0-71631 GCF_040648395.1 Micromonospora sp. NPDC049151 | reverse complement strand
ACGGCCCGCGCCCTCGCCCTCGTGGTGGGTCGGGAGCGCGAGCGCTCCCGACCCTTCCGCGTTATCGCTTAATCCATGACTGTCACTGCAATCCATGATCCAGACATCGCTGCTGGTCAACGGCTCAGTGACAGGCCGGTGTGTGACGGCGAAAAGCATCCCCAACAAAAAGTTGCTACAAATCGACGCACACATCTTCCCACCAGTCGCAGCAGTGTCTATGTTCACCCTTGGTCCCACTAGTGGGACGTTCCACCGGCCCGTACCCCCAGTTGGGCCGGTTCCCTCACACCGGAGGTACCACGTGCGCAAAGTCGCAGTGGGTCTGCTCGGGCTTTCGCTGACCGCGACGGGCTTGGTGGCAGGCACGGCCGCCAGCGCCGCGCCGACGCCGAAGCTGCCGGCCGCCGCTCCGTCGGTGGCCGAGCCTGCGCAGGCTGAGCACGACCTGCCCAACCCGCTCGAGGAGAAGCGGCGCGCGCTGCGCCAGGAGGGCCTGAGCGAGGTCCTGTCCGGCAGGGCGAAGGCCGAGAAGATCAACGGCAGCACGGTCGTCAAGGTCGGCGAGCGCGCTGCCGCGGGTCCCTCGGCGGGCAGGTCCGCCAAGAGCACCAAGGCCGGCAAGGGCCCGGTCAAGGACCAGTACGTCGAACTCTCCCGCAAGCAGACCGACAAGATCTTCGTCATCCTCGCGGAGTTCGGCGACGAGCGGCACCCGAGCTACCCGGACCAGGACACGAACCCGAACATCCCGGGTCCGGCCCGGTTCGACGGACCGCGCGTCAACCAGATCCCGCAGCCCAACCGGGCGGTGGACAACTCGACGGTCTGGCAGGCCGACTACAGCGCCGACCACTACCGGCAGCTGTACTTCGGCACCAACCCGGGTGACGAGTCGCTGAAGCAGTACTACGAGGCCCAGTCCTCGGGTCGGTACAGCGTCGACGGCGAGGTCACCAACTGGGTGAAGGTGCGGTACAACGAGGCTCGCTACGGCCGCTCCGGCGGCTACCCGTGCGCCTCGAACGTCTGCACCAACACCTGGGCGCTGGTCCGCGACGCCGCCAACCAGTGGGTCGCCGACCAGAAGGCGCAGGGCCGCTCCGACGCGGAGATCGCCGCGGACGTCAAGGCGATGGACCAGTGGGACCGGTACGACTTCGACGGCGACGGCAACTTCAACGAGCCGGACGGCTACATCGACCACTTCCAGATCGTCCACGCCGGCGGCGACGAGGCCGACGGTGACCCGTACCAGGGTGAGGACGCCATCTGGAGCCACCGGTGGTACGCCTTCGCCAGCGACCAGGGCAACACCGGCCCGGAGAACTTCCCGGCCGGCGGCACCCAGATCGGCAACACCGGCGTCTGGATCGGTGACTACACGATCCAGCCGGAGAACGGTGGCCGGAGCGTCTTCTACCACGAGTACGGCCACGACCTCGGTCTGCCGGACGACTACAACGTGGTCAGTGGTGGGGACAACAACAACGAGCACTGGACCCTGATGGCCCAGAGCCGGCTCGGTGCCAAGAACGACGGTGGCATCGGCGAGCGCGGCGGCGACCTCGGCGCGTGGAACAAGCTCCAGCTCGGCTGGCTCGACTACGAGGTCGTGGTGGCCGGACAGAAGCGCACCCTCCAGCTCGGCCCGCAGGAGTACAACTCCAACAAGGCCCAGGCTGCCGTGGTGGTGCTGCCGCAGCGGGAGTACACGTTCCAGAACGGCAAGCCGTTCGAGGGTACGAAGCAGTTCTTCTCGGGCAACGACGACGACCTGAACAACGCGATGACGCGCACTGTCGACCTCACCGGGAAGACCAGCGCCGCGCTGTCGATGAAGGGTCGTTACAGCATCGAGGCGGACTACGACTACCTGTTCTTCGAGGCGTCCACCGACGGTGGCCAGACCTGGGCCTCGCTGCCCGGTACGGCCAACGGCACCCCGCTGAAGGAGATCTCCCCCGGGCGCTACGCCCTGGACGGCTCCAGCAACGACCAGTGGGTCGACATCAACATCCCGATGGACGCGGTCGCCGGCAAGGTCGTGCAGTTCCGGCTCCGCTACCAGACGGACGGCGGTGTCTCCGAGGGCGGCTTCTACGGTGACGCGATCACCGTGACCGCCGACGGTCAGACGCTCCTCACCGACGGCGCCGAGGCCGGCGCGAACGGCTGGACCCTCAGCGGCTTCAGCATCGTCGAGGAGACCTACACCCGTAAGTTCGACAACTTCTACATCGCCGGTAACCGGTCGTACGTCTCGTACGACAAGTACCTCAAGACCGGCCCGTACTTCTTCGGCTACGCGAACACCCGCCCGGACTACGTGGACCACTACGCGTACCAGGAGGGTCTGCTGATCTCCTACTGGAACCTCCGGTTCGCGGACAACGACACGTTCGCGCACCCGGGTGAGGGTCGGAACATGATCATCGACGCGCACCCGCGGCCGATCTACAACCTGACCGGGCAGCCCTGGCGGGCCCGCGTCCAGGTCTACGACGCGCCGTTCAGCCTGAAGAAGGCCGACTCGTTCACGCTGCACCTCAACAGCCAGCCGCAGTACATCCGCGGCCAGGCGGCGCAGCCGCTGTTCGACGACACCAAGCAGTACTGGTACCCGGAGCTGCCGAACCACGGCGTCAAGCTCCCGGCCACCGGCACCAAGATCAAGGTCCTGGAGCAGAACGGCACCTCGATGAAGGTCCGCTTCTCCTGATCCACTGATCGACGCACGACGCGATGCCCGGGCGGTTCACCTGCCCGGGCATCGCCCTTTGCGGGGAACCCGGCGCACCCCGCCGGCGTCCCATCCGGGTGACGCCCCGTGCCACGCTGCCGGCCGCCCTGGTGCCGCTCGCCGGCACGGGGGTGCGGCGGAGACGGAGGATCCGTGCCTGACGACCACCAGCCGGCCCCGAGCGGCGCCGGCGCGCCCGCCGATCGCCCCACCCCGCTGTCCGCCACCGACCTACCGACGCTGCGCCGGCCCGCCGGTCCGCCGAAGAAGCCGACCGACAACCGGCCCACCGGCGTCGTCGTCGGCTGGATCACCCGGGGCGGGTCCGGGCCGTGCTACGGGCTGATGGACGAGAACGGCACGGAGTACGCGGTGTACGGCCCGAACGCCGGCGAGCTGCGCAAGGGCGACCTGGTCACGCTACGGCTCACCGCGCGGGACCGCGCCGTCGACTGCGGGCCCGGCATCCCGATGCGGATCATCAATGAATGACGTCCGGTAGCGACGTACTCACCCGTCGCCGAGCGGGCGGCGTACGCGACTCCGGGTGCCCGCCCGGAGAAATCCCTGATCCTGGTCACCTGTGGGGCCGGTGGGCCACCGGCGGCCCTAGGCTGTGCCCCATGACCGACCAGCGCGGCGGACCCGTCGACGAGTCCTGCGTCCTGCCCGAGGGGCCGTGGACGCACCGGTTCGTCGGCGCCAACGGCAGCCGGTTCCACGTCGTCGAGGCGGGCACCGGTCCGATGGTGCTCTTCCTGCACGGCTTCCCCGAATACTGGTACGCCTGGCACGAGATGCTGCCGGCGGTCGCCGACGCGGGCTTCCGGGCGGTCGCTGTCGACCTACGCGGTTACGGCGCGAGCGACAAACCACCCCGGGGGTACGACGGCTACACGCTCGCCGCCGACGTCGCCGGCCTGATCCGGGCGCTCGGGGAGCGGTCGGCCACGGTGGTCGGCACCGGTGCGGGCGGGCTGATCGGCTGGACCGCCGCCTCCTTCCACCCGACCCTGGTCCGGCGGCTCGTGGTGCTCGGCGCACCGCATCCGCTGCGGCTGCGGGCGGCCATCTTCGCCGACCCGCGCGGCCAGTTCACCTCGGCCACCGCGACGCTGAAGTTCCAGCTCCCCCGCTACGAGCACGTGCTGACCCGGGACGGCGCCGCCGAGGTGGAGGAGACGCTGCGCCGGTGGGGCGGGCCGCGCTGGGTGTCCGGTCCCGACTTCGCCGACTACGCCCACTGCTGCCGGGTGGCGATGCAGATCCCGCAGGCCGCGTTCTGCGCGATGGAGGGCTACCGCTGGGCGTTCCGCTCGGTGCTGCGGCTGCACGGCTACCGCTTCGTGAAGCTGATGCAGAGGCCGCTGGTCACGCCGACCCTGCAACTGCACGGCGCACTCGACCAGGCCTCACTGCCCCGCACCGCCCAGGGCTCCGGTCGCTACGTCACCGCCCCGTACGAGTGGCGGCTGCTCGACGACGTGGGGCACTTCCCGCACGTGGAGGCGCGGGACCTGGTGCTCGGCGAGGTCCTGCGCTGGGCGAAGTCCTGACTCAGACCCGCTGCTCGCCGAGGTCGGCCACCTCGGCAGCGGGTGCCCAGCCCTGGTAGACGCCGAAGTCGAACGCCTCCAGCCCCATCGCCTCGGCCACCGGCCAGCGCCCACCTGTGTACTCCAGCCGCAGCCAGCCCTCGTGCTCGGCCAGCACGATGAACGGCTGCCCCTGCCAGGTGCAGGTGGTCCGCACGTACGCCAGATCGTCGACCTCGGTGGCCGGCACCACCCGGACGTACCGGCCGGGACGCACCTCGGTGAATCCGTCGTCCGGGCCGGGCTGGTACAGGCGGACGTCGTCCCCGTCAGGACTGGCCTGGTACTCCCGCCCCCGCCAGCGGGCCACGTAGCCGTCGCGGCTCACGCCTCGGCCGCCTTGCGCCACAGCAGCTCGTCGGTGTCCAGGACCGCGACCAGCCTGCTGTCACCGTCCGCGCCGACCCGCCACAGCTCGGCGCCGTGCGGAAGCCGCGCACTGTCCACCTTGAACTCCGCGATCACGTCGCTGCTCTCCCCCGGCGCGAAACCGTTGCCACGGAACGGGGGCCGCTCGATCACCCAGCCCTCCATCGCCCGCATCGCCGCCTCGTTCGGGCCGCCGTACGGGATCCGGTAGAGGCTCGGCCGGTAGGCGGGCCACCGCAGCAGGTAGATCTCCTCGTCGTCGGGGGAGAACGGCGAACCCGGGTGGCCGAGCCCGAGCGCACGGTACAGCTCCACCGGCGTACGCAGGTGTGCCAGTTCCCCGGCCCGGTGCACGAATCCGGAGACGCGGTCGTAGCCCCGCTCCAGGTAGTAGGCGAGCTGGCTCGCCGCGATCACCTTCTGCATGGTCACCGGCCGGTTGTCGGTGACCGGGTGCCCCTGCGGACGCGGTCGCTCCGCCGGCTGCGGCGCGGCGGCGGGCTCCGGATCGTCGCCCAGGCCCACCTCGGCCGCCCAGTTGGCCAGTGCGAGGACCTGCTCCCCGGGGTACGACGCGCCCACCGGACTGCCCGGGTTGACCCGGAACGACCAGGCCGCGTCCGGCCACCTGCGGATGAGCTGGACGAACTTCACCCGTACCGTCTCGACCTGGCCCTCGGTGTGCTCCGCCAGGCGCTCCGGCGAGGTGTAGACAGAGACGCACGTCTCGCCGTCGACCGGCTCGGTGTGCCAGACGAAGCCGGGGTCACCCGGCCGGCTGCCGGCGGCCGAATCAGGCGCGACCGGCAGCAGCACCCGGGCCAGCAGCAGGGTGGTGAGGAAGCCGTCGGTGCTTCCGCTGCCCGCGGCGGCCAGCAGGTCCTCCTCCACGTCGTTCGCCGGCACGAAGTCGGCAGCCGCGTCCGCGGTGCTCGGTCCGGCGGCGGGTGGCGGGTCGACGGTCGCGGGCTCCGCCGGGGCCGGCGTGGACAGCGCCACAGTCGGGTCACCGGGCGCGAACAGCGCAGTGGTGACCGGCTCGTCGGTCACCGGCTCGAAGAGGGACACGGTCGGCTGTTCCGCCGGCACGGGCTCGGCCGGTGCCGGGCCGGTCAGCGGCTGGGTCGGCGCCCGGTCGAACAACGACACCGTCGGCTCGGCGTCAGCCGTACCGGACAGCGGCTCGGCCGGCGCAGGGTCGAACAGCGAGACCGTCTGGTCCGCCGACGGCGACGGCGCGAACAGCGGCGCGGTGGCTTCGCCTGCCGGGGCCGACGGCTCGAACAGTGACGTCGTAGGTTCGTCGGAACCCGGCCCGAGCGACACCGTCTGCTCCGCCTCGGCCGGGCTGGTCAGCGGCTCGGCCGGCACCCGATCGAACAGCGACACCGTCGGCTCGGCCGACGGCGCGAACAGCGGCGCGGTGACCTCGTCTGCCGGAGCCGACGGCTCGAACAGTGACGTCGTAGGTTCCTCGGAACCCGGCCCGAGCGACACCGTCGGATCGTTGAGCGGCGTGCTCCGGTCCGGCGTGCCGGTCACGCCGGCCTGGGCCGGCGCCGGCTCGGCGAGGTTCACCGTGTCGTCGGCGACCAGCGGCTCCACGGGCGACGACACGGTCGGATCGCCCGTGCCGCCCCATGGCGCTGCCGCGCCCTCGGCCGGTTCCGGGCGCGCCGGGCCGGCCTGCTGCGCGGACCAGAACGGCGCGGGCTCGGTCAGGTCGCGGGCCTCGATGACGGTGCCCTCGATGACGATGGGTGTGAAGTCGCGGCGTGGCGCGGGCGGCGCGGAGACCGGTTCGGCGAACGACGGGGACAGTTCCTCCGCCGGCTCGTCGACCGTCTCCCACCCGGTCTCGGCCGCACTGCCGCCCGGTGCGGCCCCCCACCCGTCAGCCGTGGCCGCGGGTCCGGCCGTGACCGGGTCGGCGTGCGCCGCCGGAGCGGGTGGAGCGTGCCGCCGGGGCAGCGCCTCGGTCGCGTCCTCCTCGGGCGGGCGGGTGGGCCGGAACGCCCGGGTCGCCTCCTCCGAGCGGGACGCGGGCGGCGGCTCGTCCGTACGCGCCGGGAACGGGTGGGTGGGGCCTTCGCGGACCGGCTCGTTCAGCGGCCGTCGGCGCGGGAACGGCTGCCCACCGGCGAACCGGGTCGGCGGGGTGGCCCGGTCGCCGGCCCGGCGTGACGGGTCCAGCGTCGACGGGCGCCGGGCCGAGCGGCCACCGGACGAGGGTTCGAAGAAGGAACGGGACGGCGGCGGCGCGGTGGCCACCGACGGCTCGTCGGCGGGTGCCGCCGGGGCGGCCGCGAAGGGGTCCGGCTCGTCCGGGCGGCGGCGCAGGTCGGTGAGCCAGCCGTCGAGGGCGTCCGTATCCGGCTCGGCGGCGGCGCGGCCCGGGACGTCGGCGTCCGCTGCCCGGCGGCGCGGCGGCACGGTGGGCAGCCGTCGCCCCAGGACCGAGGCGGCCCGCATCGGCACCGTCGGCGGCTCGCCGGTTTCCACCAGCCGCTCGTCCCCGCCCGGCGCCCCCGCGACCGGCGGTACGGCCGGAGGCGGCACGACCGATGGCGGAACAACGGCGGAGGGTACGGCCGGCGGCGGCATCGCGGCGGACGGCATGCTCGGCGGCGGAACAGCGGCAGGCGGGACGGGAACGGCCGGCGGTCGGGGCGCGGCCTCGGGCACCGCGTTCCGGGCCGCCCGGGTGGCGCTCTCCACGCGCTCCAGCCGGGCGCGGGCGCCCATGGTGCGGCCGGGCAGCCGGACGTCGCCCCGGGAGAGCTGAGCGACGTACCAGGCGGGCAGGTAGCCCTCGATCGGTAGGCCGGGATTCACCGCCAGCCACCACTCGGGGTTGGGCCAGCCGGCCGCCAGATCCGGGTAGGGGACGCGGCGGGTGGGCCCCGCGTTCTCGCCCAGGCTCGCGCGCAGCGCGGCGGCGGAGGTGAAGGCCAGCACGTGGGTGCGGCCCTCGGCGGTCCAGGTGCCCCACCCGGCGGCCGGCCCACCCGCTACCGGAAGCAGGAGATCGACGCGGGTCAGCACGCGGAAGTACTGCTGCTGGTCCTGCGCACGTAGCGCGTCCCGCATCGCCACCTCGGCCTCGGTGGCCGGCTCCCATCCGGTCACGGCCACCTCTCCTTCCGCGAACAGGCCACAGGCATCGCCTACAACCTACAAGGTCGCGGCAACATCAGGACTTCTGCCCATCGACGGTCGGCCCCGACCCGAGCGAGCCGCTAACATCCCGTTCCGGAGTCGACACATTACGGAGGTCGTCGATGTCTCGGCCAGTCGCGTACCCCGTTGTGGCCACTCTGGCGACGCTCCTCGTCACCGCGTCTCCGGCCGCCCCGGCGACGGCCGGCTGCGCCGGGCCGCTCGCGCCGGTCCGCCCGGTGGCGGACCAGCCGTGGCCGCAGCAACGGTACGCCCCGGACCGGCTCACCCCGCTCGCGACCGGCGCCGGAGTCGTGGTCGCGGTAGTCGACTCGGGAGTGGACAGGTCCCATCCACAGTTGGCCGGCCGCGTTCTCGACGGCGCCGACTTCCTCGACCGGGGCGGGGACGGCACCCGGGACTGCGCCGGGCACGGCACCGGCGTGGCGAGCATCATCGCCGCCGTGCCGCAGCCCGGCGTCGCGTTCCGCGGCCTCGCGCCGGGCGTGCGCATCCTGCCGGTACGGGTGAGCGAGCAGCAGGTGGTCGAGGGGCGGGAGTCGGGGCGCACGGTCGACGCGGCCGGATTCGCCCGGGCCATCCGCTGGGCCGTGGATCACGACGCCGACGTGCTGAACCTGTCGGTCGTGCTGTACGCGGACGACCCGGCCGTACGCGCCGCCGTCGCCTACGCGGTGCGGCGGGACGTGGTGGTGGTGGCCGCCGCCGGGAACCTGCACGACAACGGGGATCCCCGGCCCTATCCGGCGGCGTACGAGGGGGTGCTCGGCGTCGGTGCGATCGGGCGGGACGGGACGCGGTCCGCGTTCTCCCAGACCGGCGCGTACGTGGACGTGGTCGCCCCGGGTAGCGAGGTGCTGATGGCGGCGCCCCGGGCGGGACACCAGCGGGCGGAGGGGACCAGCTACGCCACCCCGTTCGTGTCGGGCACCGCGGCGTTGCTACGCCAGTACCGGCCCGGGCTGAGCGCCGACGAGGTGGCCGGACGCATCATGGCCGCCGCCGACCCCGCACCGGGCCGGGACGCGGGCTACGGCGCGGGGGTGCTGAACCCGTACCGGGCGGTGACCGAGTCGGCCGGCGCGGCGGGTCCCCGTAGCCGGCCGGGTGCGGTGCTTCCCGCCGACCGTCCCGATCCGGCCGCCCTCGCCCGCCAGTCGCGCCGGGACACGGCCCGGGATCGGGCGCTGCCGGCCGCCGCCGTCGCGGGCGGGGCGGTGGCACTCGTCGCGGCGCTCGCCCTGGTGCTGCCGCGCGGCGCGCGCAGGCGATGGCGGGCGGCCGACCCGGCCGGGACGGCGGCGCCGAGATGACCGCCGGTCACAGACGCAGCCGCGCGGCCCGGGTCACCTGCCCGGGCCGCGCGGCGTCGGTTCACTGGAACAGGTTGGCGTTGCGCTTCTCGGTGTCGAGGTAGTCGGCCGCGGAGTCCTCCACCGCGAGCTTGATGTCGCGCAGCATCCCCTGGAGATCCTGCGAGGCGGACCGCCACCGGGACTGCCGTACCTCGTACGCCTCGCGGGCCTCGCCGTCCCAGCTCGCCACCAGCGGGGCGGCGTCGCGTTCGAGCTGACCGAGCTGGCTCTCCATTGTGGACAGCGCCCGTTGGATGTCGGCGCCGGCCTGTTGCAGGGCGGCGAAGTTGACGACCAGCACACCGTGCTCCATGAGTCGATCCTTCCGGTTGTCAGAGGGGCAGCTGGATGCCGCGGTTGGTGCCCGCCACCCGGCCGGCGGCCTCGGTGTCGGAGACGTCGTACTGCCGGCCGGCGGTGCGGATCGCGGTGGCGGTCTCGCGCAGCGCTCGCTGAAGGGTGGCCTGATCCTGTGCCCACTGCTGCTTGACCTGCGCGAACGAGCGCCCGCCGGCACCCCGCCAGGCCTGTTGCAGCACCTCCAGCTCGGCCATCAGGCCGCTGAGCATGGTCTGGAGCGACTGGTCGACCTGCTCGAACTTCGCGGCGGTCTGCTGCATCACCGCGGCTTCTGCCTGGGTCTGGGACATCCCGGACGTCACCTCGTCTCCTCGGTCGTGGCTGGCCAGCGTGTGACCACCGTGGACTCGTCGGCGGCACCCGGGGCCGGTGGAGGGGAAGCCTGGCGGCGGCGGGCACGCATCTCGACGATTTCGTCGCTGACGGTAGCCGTCCGACTCCGGTTCTGCTACCCCTGCGGGCTCCCCTGTGGACAACCGGCCCACTACGATGAGCCACGGCAGCGTCACGCGGAGGTCCGGCGAGGAGGTGCGGTGACCGCGAGCACGTCCGAGCGGCACGCGTCCGCCCCGGTCCGAAGACCACAGTGGACGACCCGTCCGGCAGCCCGACTGCGCGCCGGCCAGATCGTGGCGACCCAGGTGGCAGCGGCGGTGGTGATCGCGGCCGCCGGGCGGGGCGTGGTGCCGACGGCCGTCGCGCTGCTGTCGGCCGCGCTGCTGCTGCCGGCCGCGTGGGTGCGGGTGCGGGGCCGATGGCTGCACGAGTGGCTCGCCACCGCCGCCGCGTACCTGACCCGGCGTCGCGCCCTGCCACCGGCAGCCGATCCGGTGGCGCTGCTGGAACTGCTCCGGCCGGGTTCGGTGATCGGGGCGACGGAGGCGTCCGGCGGCGCCGCCGTGCTGCACGATGCCGCCGGCCTGACCGCGCTGCTGGAGCTGGGCGACCCGGACGACCTGCTCGGCGAGCACGCCCGCGAGCTGCCGACGCCGTTCGACCTGCTGCCCCCGGCCGGTCCGGACGCCCCCGCGATCCGGCTGCAACTGGTGTTCTCGTCGTCGCCCGCACCCGCGCCCGCGATCGCCGGCGGCCCGGCCGGGACGTCGTACCGCCAGCTCACCGACGGGCGGGTGGCCGGGCGGGCACGCGTGGTGCTGGCCGTCCAGGTGCTGCGCGCCGACGGCCGGCCGGACGAGGACCTGTTGCGTACGCTGTCCGGCACCCTGCGGCGGCTGGTCCGCCGGCTCGGCCCGCTCACCGCCCGGCCGCTGGGCGGCGACGCGGCGTTGCGGGTGATCGCCGAGCTGGCCCATCACGAGCCCGGCGCACCGGTGCGGGAGACCTGGCCACTGCTCACCGTGGGTGGCTTGACGCAGGCCACCTGGCGGTTGCGCCGGTGGCCGGATCCGCACGGCGAGGCGGCTCGCGGGCTGGTCGGGCGACTGCTCGCGCTCCCCGCCACCGCCACCACCGTCGCGCTCACCGTCGGTCCGCGCACCGGCCCGGCACCGGTCCCGGCCGAGCTGGCGGTACGGGTGGCGGCCGGGTCCGCGGCCGAGTTGTCGGCCGCGGAACGCACGCTGCGCCGGGTCACCGGGGACGTCAGCGGTGAGCTGCGCCGGCTCGACGGTGAGCACCTGGCCGGGCTGGCCGCCACGCTGCCGTTGGCGGCCTCTGCGGGGGTCATCCCGGCGGCCGGGTCGCCTCCGCCCGCACTGGACCTGCCCTCGGCCGCCGCCGGGCTGATGGTGGGTGCCAACCGGCACGGCACCGCGCTCACGGTGCGGCTGTTCCGGCCGGCTCCGACCCGGGTGCTGCTCGTCGGCGGCGTGCCCGCGGCGCAGCTTCTCCTGCTGCGGGCGCTGGCGCTCGGCGCGCGCGTGGTGGTGCAGACCGGCCGTCCCCGGTTCTGGGAGCCGTTCGCGCGCGGCGTCGGGACGCTCGGTGGTGGCGTACCGCTGCTTCCACCGGGGCGCCCGATCGGCGGCGCCCCCGGCTCGCCGCTGCACCCGCTGCTGGTGGTGGTGGACGCCGGCCCGGTGCCGCCGGAGGCCGGTCCAGCCGCCGCCTGGCAGTCGGTCCTGGTGGTGCGCGACGAGCTGACGCCGGCCGACGCGCCCGCGTTGGCCCGCGCGGACCTGGCCGTCCTCCAGCCGCTCGACCCGGACGAGGCCGCGTTGGCGGGCGCGGCGCTGGGTCTGGGCGGCTCCGCCGAGTGGCTGACCCGGATCCGCGACGACATGGTGGCGGTGGTCAACCGGCGGGCCCTGCGCTGGGCGCTGCTCTCGCCCACACCCGTCGAGTCGCAACTCGTCGGCCGTCCGGCCCGGCACTGAGGCACCGGCCCGGCAGGCGGCGGCCCGTGCGCCCGCACGGCCCAGCAGGTCGGCAGGCCCGGCAGGCCCCGGCATGGCAGCTTCCCCTGGTGGTACGGCCGTGGCACGATCCCGGCCATGGATTTCCTGAAGGGTCTTCTGATTCGCGTGGGCTCGACGGCCGTGGCGTTCTGGCTCGCCACGCTGATCATCCCCGGCATCTCGCTCGACTCCGGCTCGACCGTCGAGACGGTGATCACGCTGGTGCTCGTCGCGGTCATCTTCGGCGTGGTGAACGCGGTACTCCAGCCGATCATCAAGACCGTGGGGTGCGGCTTCTACCTGCTGACCCTCGGTTTGATCGCGCTCGTGGTGAACGGCCTGCTCTTCCTGCTCACCAGCTGGATCGCCGGTGAGGCCGGACTGCCGTTCCACGTGGACGGGTTCTGGCCGGAGGCGGTACTGGGCGCGCTGTTCGTCGGCATCGTCACCTGGATCCTCGGCGCGGTCCTCGACCGCGACTGACACGCCGGCCCCCGGCCGGTCACGCCGGCCGGGGCCACCAGGCCAGCAGGAGGGAATTGGCTGGCGTGCGGGCCGGGTCGCGGTACTAGCCTCGGCCGGGTGTTCACCCTGACCCGCGCGGACGGCTACGAGATCAGCACCGACCCGGACCGGCTCGACCTGGACCGGGTGCACGTCTGGCTCTCCACCGACGCGTACTGGGCGCTGGGGCGGGAGCGGGAGACGGTGGCACGCGCGTTCGCCGGCTCGATCGGCTTCGGCGTCTACCGGCCGGGTGACGGCGCTCAGGTGGCTGTCGCCCGCGTGGTCACCGACCGGGCCACGTTCGCCTGGCTCTGCGACGTGTACGTGGACCCGGCCGAGCGGGGTCGCGGGCTGGGCTCCTGGCTGGCCGGCGCGGTCCGCGACCACCTGGCCGAGCTGGGCGTACGCCGGATCCTGCTGGCCACTCTCGACGCGCACGGGGTCTACGCGAAGGTCGGCTTCCGGCCGGTCGGGACGGAGCGGTGGATGGAGCTGGATCAGCGGGTGACGCCGGTCACCGATAAGGACCAGTCGGGCGGCCCACCACTTACGGTGGAGCCGTGAACCAGCTCCGGCTCGGCTACCTGTACGGCGTCGGCGCGTACCTGATCTGGGGTTTCTTCCCGATCTACCTGAAGCTGCTGCGCCCGGCCGGGCCGGTGGAGATCCTCGCGCACCGGATCCTCTGGTCGGTGGCGTTCGTGGCGCTGCTGCTGGCCGCCACGCGGCACGTCCGCTTCCTGCGCAGGCTGGCCCGGCGGCGACGCGCGCTCGCCGGCATCGGGCTGGCCGCCGCGCTGATCGCCGTCAACTGGGGTACGTACATCTACGGCGTGAACTCCGACCGGGTGGTGGAGACGGCGCTCGGCTACTTCATCAACCCGCTGGTGTCGGTGCTGTTCGGCGTCCTGGTGCTGCGGGAACGGCTGCGCCGGGCGCAGTGGGCGGCACTGGGTGTCGGCGCGCTGGCGGTGGCGGTGCTCACCGTCGACTACGGCCGGCTGCCCTGGCTGGCGCTCACCCTGGCGTTCAGCTTCGCCGGGTACGGGCTGGTCAAGAAGCGGCTCGCGCTGCCCGCCACGGAGGGGCTGTTCGTCGAGTCGGCGGTGCTGGCGCTGCCCGCGCTGGCCTACCTGGGGTGGCTGTCGGCGCGCGGCGACTCGACGTTCGGGCACGTCTCGGCCGGGCACACCGCGCTGCTGGTGCTCGCCGGCGCCGCCACCGCGATCCCGTTGCTGCTCTTCGCCGGGGCGGCGAACCGGCTGCCGCTGTCCACTGTCGGCATGTTGCAGTACCTCGCGCCGATCCTCCAGCTCGGCTGCGGCGTGCTGATCTTCCACGAGCCGATGCCACCGGCCCGGCTGGCCGGCTTCGCCCTGGTCTGGCTCGCCCTGGTGGTCTTCACCGCCGACGCCCTGCGCCACTCCCACCGCACCCGCCAGGCCGCCCGCACCGCGTCCCCCACCCCCACCCCGTCCTGCTGATCTTGCATTTTCCGCCCCGGCAAAGCGGGCGAAAGACCCACACCCGGGGGCCGAAACCGCAAGATCGACGAGGCGGGAGAGGGCGGGCGACGGCCGAGGGTCAGCGGAGGTCGTAGGCCAGGACGGGGGAATCGGCGCCTCGGAGCAGCTCCAGGCGGACCAGCTCGCCCTTGGTGAAGCGGGTGACGCCGGAGAAGCGCAGGTCGTCGCCGGGGGCGGCGAGCCACGAGCCGATCTGCTCCGTCGCGCCGTCCGGACCGTGCGCCACCAGCCGGAACGTGTACGCCTCCCGGTGCCCGGCCCGCCTGTCGTACCCGCAGTGCATGGTGACCTCGGTGCCCCACGGCGTCTCGGTCAGCCCCACCTCGGCGTGCACCGGCACCGTCCCGGCCACCGGCCGCATGGAGGCCAGCGCCACCGGCGGCTTCGTCGGCTCGGCGGGCGACTGCACGAGCCCCACCCCGACGCCGGCCAGCACCGCGAGCGCGGCGGCGGCGAGCGCTGTCAGCGCGTACCGTCGGCGGGAGCGCGACCGCTCACGGCGCTTGCGCTCGCGCGCGGCGTCGAGCAGCGCTGGTACCCGCGACGTCTCCGGCCCGACCTCCAGGAACTGCTCCAACCCGGCCGGGTCGAGGCGGCCCAGCAGGCCGGGCAGCACGGCGATCTCGGCCACCGCCTCCCGGCACTGCGCGCAGCCGGCCAGGTGGCGCTCGTAGGCGACCCGGTCCGCCGGGGCGAGGGCGCCGAGCACGTACGCCCCGTCGTCGTGTGCGAACTCGCAGCGTGTCATCCGGTCACCCCCATCTCGGCCAGCGCCAACCGTAGTGAGCGCAGCGCGTAGTGGGTACGCGACTTCACCGTCCCCGGTGGTACGCCCAGCCGCGCCGCCGCCTCGGCCACCGAACGCCCCTGGTAGAAGCACTCGACCAGCACCTCCCGGTGGGTCGGGCTGAGCCGGTTGAGCGCCTCGGCGACGGTCCACGCCTCCACCGCGCGCTCGGTCTCGTCGACAGTCTCGGCGGTCTCGGGCAGCTCGTCCGTGTAGACCTCGCCGACCCGGGCCGAGCGTCGCCGCCAGGCGTCGATGGCCAGGTTCCGCGCGGTGGTGAACAGCCAGGCGCGTACCGAGCCGCGTCGCGGGTCCAGCGACTCGGGGTGCCGCCAGGCGCGCAGCAGCGTCTCCTGCACCAGGTCCTCGGCCCGGGGCCGATCGCCGTTGACCAGCCGCAGGGCGTGCGCGTACAGCGCGTCGGCGTGCTCGTCGTGCAGCGCGCGCAGCAGTTGGGCGTCGTGGTCGCTGATGGCGGTACCTCGCTTCCGGCAGCGGGAAACCGGGCGATGCGTTCGTCCTTCCATACGTGCCGTGACGCCGAACGGTTCATCCGCAGGTCAGGGCGGAGCTGTTCACGTCCGGTTCAGATCCGGGCCGATCCCCGCTCACCGGGCCCTGGCAGCGTCCGGCGGGTAAGCGCCCGGGCCGTCTCGCCCGGCGCCTTCCCCGACATCCGATCAGGAGGCTCCACCCCATGAGCGACCGGCCTCGCCTGCTTCCGCTGCTGGGCGGCACCCGCCACGGCAGCCGCGACGCCATGACCTGCCTGTACCGGTGCGGCAACGCGTGCGACCACCCGGTGCCGAACCCGACCGACAACCCGTACTTCGGCGACGTGGTCGGCACCGAGATCTCCCGGCGCGGCGTGGTCCGGGCCGGCGCGGTCGGCGCGCTGGTGCTCGGCTTCGGTGGCGCCGCCGCCGGCGCGCTCGCCGGCGCCACCCCGGCCGCCGCCGCTCCCGCCGCCCCGCCCGCCCCCGGCGGCGACGTGGCCGCCACCGGCGCCGGCCACCCGGGCAGCGGCGCGCTGACGTTCAAGCCGATCCCGCCGAACAAGCTCGACACCCTCGTCGTGCCGAACGGGTACGACCACTCCGTCGTGATCCGCTGGGGTGACGAGGTCGTCCCCGGCGCGCCCGCGTTCAACCTGGGCCGGCAGACCGCCGCCGCCCAGTCCAAGCAGTTCGGCTACAACAACGACTTCGTCGGCGTGCTGCCGATCGACCGTCGGCGGGCACTGCTCGTGGTCAACCACGAGTACACGAACGAGGACCTGATGTTCCCCGGCTTCACCAGCCAGAACGCGCTCACGGTGGAGCAGGTGCGGGTCGCGATGGCCGCGCACGGCATGTCCGTGGTCGAGCTGGAGCGGGTGGAGAACACCGGGCAGTGGCAGCCGGTACGGCGCGGGCGGCGCGAGTACAACCGCCGGGTCACCGCGCTGGCCACGAAGTTCGAGCTGACCGGCCCGGCCGCCGGGTCGGCGTGGCTGCGTACCGCCGCCGACCCGAAGGGCCGGACGGTCATCGGCACGCTCAACAACTGCGCCGGCGGGGTCACCCCGTGGGGCACTGTGCTCTCCGGCGAGGAGAACTTCAACCAGTACTTCGTCGGCGGCGACGGCGCGCCGGAGGAGCAGAAGCCGAAGCTGACCCGCTACGGCGTCCCGACGGACGTACGCCACCCCAGCGGCAGCCGCAAGTGGGAGCGGGCGGACGAGCGCTTCGACCTGGCCAAGCACCCCAACGAGGCGAACCGGTTCGGCTGGATCGTCGAGATCGACCCGTTCGACCCGCAGTCCAAGCCGCGCAAGCACACCGCGCTGGGCCGGTTCAAGCACGAGGGCGCCAACGTCATCGTGGCGCGCAACGGCCGGGTGGTCGCGTACATGGGCGACGACGAGCGCTTCGACTACCTCTACAAGTTCGTCTCGGACAAGAAGTTCATGCCGGGGAAGTCAGCGGTGGCCCGGCGGCACAACCTGACGCTGCTGGAGTCCGGCACGCTCTACGTCGCCAAGATCGAGGGGGACAGCCCGGCCGCCGAGATCGACGGTTCCGGCACGCTTCCGGCCGACGGCGGCTTCGGCGGCCGGGGCCGCTGGATCAAGCTGGTCAGCGGCAACCGCTCGTACGTCGAGGGCATGACCGCCCCGGACGTGCTCACCTTCACCCGGCTGGCCGGCGACAAGGTCGGCGCGACCAAGATGGACCGCCCGGAGGACGTCGAGCCGAGCCTGCTCACCGGCAAGGTGTACGTGGCGCTGACGAACAACAGCGACCGGGGCAAGGCCGGCAAGGCGCCGGTCGACGAGGCGAACCCGCGCAACACCAACCGGCACGGCCAGATCCTGGAGCTGGTCGAGGACCGCGGCGACAACACCGCCGAGACCTTCTCCTGGTCGCTGCCGATCGTCTGCGGCGACCCGGCCGACGCCTCCACCTACTTCGCCGGGTACGACAAGACCAGGGTCTCCCCGATCTCCTGCCCGGACAACGTCGCCTTCGACGCCACCGGCAACCTGTGGATCTCCACCGACGGCAACGCGCTGGGCAGCAACGACGGCCTGTTCGCCACCGCCGTCGAGGGTCCGGAGCGCGGCCACCTGAAGCAGTTCCTCACCGTGCCGCTGGGCGCGGAGACCTGCGGCCCGTTCATCACCGGTGACAACCGCTCGGTCTTCGTCGCCGTGCAGCACCCGGGCGAGGTCACCGGCGCGTCGGTGGAGAACCCGGCCTCCACCTGGCCGGACGGCGACTTCGCCAAGCCCGGCGTGGTGGTCACCTGGCGTCTGGACGGCGGCCCGATCGGTAGCTGACCCACCCCTGGAGCGGTCCGGCGCTGGACCGCTCCGCGCGGGGCCGTCGACCCACCAGGTCGGCGGCCCCTCGTCAGTTCTCCGAGGCGATCCCGTCGGCGATGGCCCGCGCGGCGGTGAGCAGCTTGGCGCGGACCACCCGGGCCGAGGTCATCATCTCCCCGGCCGGCAGCGCGCACGCCAGCACCACCCGGCGCTCGATGTCCTTGTCCGGGGCGACGAGCACCGCGGCACACGCCACGCCCTGCCGGAACTGCCCGAGTTCCAACTGCATGCCGCGCCGGTCACCGGCGGCCAGGTCCGCCTCGAACGCCTCGACGCTGGTGAGGGTGGCGTTCGTGAACGGGCGCATGCCGTACTCGCGCAGGTAGCGGAAGCGTTGTTCGCTGGTGAGCGTGGCGAGCAGGCTCTTGCCGAGCGCGGTGGCGTGCGCGCCCTCGTCGAAACCGGGCACCAGGTCTTCCAGGTAGGGCGAGCGCGGCCCCTCGGCGGACGCGGTCACCGCCACCTGGCCGCCGACGAAACGGCCGAGGTAGTGGCTCCAGCCGGTGTCCGACGCCGCGCGACGCAGCGCCTCACCCACCGCCGGCGGCCCCCGGAACGCGGTGACCAGCTCGCGGTAGCGGTCGGCCACCTCCAACCCCACGATGTACGTCCCGTCCTCGCGCCGGATCACGTAGCCCTCGTAGGCGAGCGTGCGCACCAGGTGGTAGGTGGTGGCGACGGTCAGCTCGCAGCGCCGGGCGATCTGCTTCACGGTGAGCCCTCTCGGCGCACGGCCGACCGATTCGAGCACGCGAAGCGCGCGGGAGACGCTACGGATCAGGTCCGAAGGTTCCGCCAAGGGGTCGCGCACAACCACCTCCGCCGCCGGGGACTTACACCATATGAAAAACCGGCCGAGTGCGAAATGCCTGTTCGGATGGAGGATGCCAGAAGACCGGACACAGACGGTACGCCCACCGACACGATGAGCAGCCAAAACGCGCGGGCGTAAGGTGTGCTCGCGATGACTGAAACAGTTTCGCGAGCCACCCCTCCGACGTCCCGGCGCGCGGTCACGGTCGGCGCGGGTGCCACCCTCACCACGATCGTGTGCGTCCTGCCGGTGTTCCTGGTCGGCGGGCTCGCCGTACAGCTCGCGGACGAACTCCGCTTCAGCCCGGCCGGACTGGGTCTCGCCGTCTCGGTCTACTTCGGCGTGAGCGCGCTCGCCTCGGTGCCCTCCGGCGCCCTGGTCGAGCGCTTCGGCCCGGCCCCGGTCGCCCGGGCCGCCGTCGTGCTCGCCGCCGGCTCGCTGCTCGCCGTGGCCGGGCTGGCCCGTTCGTA
This sequence comes from Micromonospora sp. NPDC049151, assembly GCF_040648395.1. Lineage (NCBI taxonomy): Bacteria > Bacillati > Actinomycetota > Actinomycetes > Micromonosporales > Micromonosporaceae > Micromonospora > Micromonospora sp. NPDC049151. Next base: position 52,702 of record NZ_JBEZDP010000029.1, on the reverse strand, counting down.
CCCGGTCCTGGTGGCGCTGCTGGCCCTGAGCGCCGCCGCCAACGCCCTCGGGCAGCTCGCCAGCAACGCCGCGCTGGCCGAGCACGTGCCCGCCAGCCGGCAGGGTCTCTCGTTCGGCGTGAAGCAGGCCGCCGTACCGGCCGCCACGTTGCTGGCCGGTCTGGCGGTCCCCACTGTCGCGCTCACCGCCGGCTGGCGCTGGGCCTTCGTGGCGGCCGCCGTGGCCGCGCTGGCCGCGCTGCCGGCCGTACCCCGGGCCGGACGGGACCGGCGGGCCGGGACCGCCTCCGGTCGCCGTCCCGGCGGCAGAGGCCCGCTCGTGGTGATCGGCCTGGCCGCGACGCTCGCGGCGGCCGCCGCGAACGCGCTCGGCACGTTCCTCGTCGACTCGGCTGCGGCGCGTGGGCTCTCCCCCGGCCTGGCGGGCCTGACGCTGACGCTGGGGAGCGTGGTGTGCGTGCTCGCCCGGGTGGGCTTCGGCTGGCTGGCCGACCGGCGCACCAGCGGGCACGTCGGGCTGATCGCCGGGATGCTGCTGACCGGCTCGGCCGGCCTGATCCTGCTCGCGGTGACCGGCTCGGCGCCGCTGGTCGCGGGCGTGGTGCTCGGCTTCGGGCTCGGCTGGGCATGGCCAGGGCTGATGAACTTCGCCGTGGTGCGGCTCCACCCGCAGGCGCCGGCCGCCGCCACCTCGATCACCCAGACCGGGGTGTACGCGGGCGGCTGCCTGGGTCCGCTCGGGCTGGGCGCGCTGGCCGGCGCGGCCGGCTACCCGGCGATGTGGCTGACGGCGGCTACGGCGATGCTCGTGGCCGCCGTCCTGATGCTGCTCGGCGCCCGCCTCCTACGCCCCACTCCCACTCCCGCCTGACCGCCCACGCCTCGCGCCCGACCCGCCCGCCCCGCCCCGGCTCGCCCCCTCGGCGTGGCGATCATGAAGTTGGCGGCGCGACACGCCGGGCACGCGGCAGCCAACCTCATGATCGACGAGGCCGGAGCGTGGCAGGCCAGGGCGGCGGGGTGGCCGGGTGAGGGTGGGTGGGCGCGACGGGATCAGCTGGTGCGGTCGGCGATGTAGTCGCAGAGCGACTCCAGCGCGCGGCGGGCCGGCCCCTCGGGGAGCGGAGCCAGCCGGGCGCGTGCGTCCTCGGCGTAGCTGCGCACCGTCTCCCGGGCGCGCTTGAGCGCCGGGGACTCCCGCAGCAGGCCGAGCGCCTCGGCGTGCAACGCGTCGTCCACCAGCGGGCCGGTGGACAGGATCTCGCGCAGCCGTACGCTCGCCGCGTCCGCGTCGTCGGCGGCCAGCGCGTACAGCACCGGCAGGGTGGGCACACCCTCGCGCAGGTCGGTGCCGGGGGTCTTGCCGGACTGGACCGACTCGCTGGCGATGTCCAGCAGGTCGTCGGAGAGCTGGAACGCGACGCCGATGATCTCGCCGTACTCGGCCAGGGCCTCGATGTGCTCGGGCGACGCGCCGCCGAACATGCCGCCGAAGCGGGCCGACGTGGCGATCAGCGAGCCGGTCTTCTCGGCGATCACGTGCAGGTAGTGCGCGACCGGGTCGGTGTCGCGCGGGCCGACAGTCTCGGCGATCTGGCCGTGCACCAGCCGGGCGAACGTGCGCGCCTGCAGGCGTACCGCCTCGGAACCCAGGTCGGCGGCGATGTCCGCGGCCCGGGCGAAGAGGTAGTCGCCGACCAGGATGGCGACCGAGTTGGTCCAGCGGGAGTTGGCGCTCGGGGCGCCACGCCGCACTGCGGCCTCGTCCATCACGTCGTCGTGGTAGAGCGTCGCCAGGTGGGTGAGCTCCATCACCACGGCGGCGGGTACGACCTGGGGTGCGTCCGGCTCGCCGAACTGGGCGCCGAGCGCCACCAGCAGCGGACGGAACCGCTTGCCGCCGGCCTCCACCAGGTGCCGGGACGCCTCTGTCACCAGCGGATCGGCGCTCGCCACGCTCTCCCGCAGGCTCGACTCGACCCGGTCGAGCACGCCCAGCACGGAGGCTTCGACGCGCGGGTCGGCGAGGTGCAGGCCGAGCGCGCCGAACTGACCTGAACGCTCGCCAGCCGGGTTCACCACGTCCTCAACCATGCCACACCCGTTCGACCTGCTCGTCGACGGGGATACGCCGAGGGCCGGCACGCCACGGCATACCGGCCCCCGGTGTGATCACCTCTGTCATCTGACGAATTCGGCGGCACCGGTCGTCAGGTCGAGCAGCGGGCCGGGCACCACGCCCAGCGCCAGCGTGGCCACCACGCCGATGACCAGGGCGGCCGAGGTGAGCGCACCCGGCACGGTCACCGTGGGGGTGGACTCGCCCGGCTCGGACAGCCACATCATCACCACGACCCGCAGGTACGGGAACGCCAGCACCATGCTGGTCAGCACGCCCGCGATCACCAACCACGCCTGGCCCGCCTCCAGGGCCGGACCGAAGACCGCGAACTTGCTGGTGAAACCGCTGGTCAGCGGGATACCGGCGAAGGCCAGCAGGATGAACGTGAAGATCGCCGCGAAGAACGGCGAGCGGCGGCCCAGCCCGGCCCAGCGGGACAGGTGGGTGGCCTCCCCGTCGGCGTCGCGCACCAGCGTCACCACGGCGAACGCGGCGAGCACCGAGAAGCCGTACGCGGCAAGGTAGAACATGGTGCCGGAGAGCCCTTCGCGGCTCGGCGCCAGCACACCGACGAGCAGGTAGCCGGCGTTCGCGATCGACGAGTACGCCAGCAGGCGCTTGATGTCGGTCTGGGTGACCGCCAGCACGGCGCCGACCAGCATGGTCAGCACCGCGATCGCGCCGAGCACCGGGGTGAAGTCCCAGGAGGCCCCGCCGAACGCCACGTGGAAGACGCGCAGCAGCGCGCCGAACGCGGCGACCTTGGTGCAGGCCGCCATGAAGCCGGTGACCGGGGTCGGTGCGCCCTGGTAGACGTCCGGCGTCCAGACGTGGAACGGCGCGGCGGCGGCCTTGAACAGCAGGCCGATGGCGAGCAGCGCCATGCCGGCGAACAGCAGCACCGGGCTGGACGGGGAGTCGGTGACCGCGGCGTGCACGGTGGCGAAGTCGACGCCCGCCGTACGGCCCGGGATCCCGGAGGTGAAGCCGTAGATCAGGGCCACACCGAACAGGAAGAACGCCGAGGCGTACGCGCCGAGCATGAAGTACTTCAGCGCCGCCTCCTGGCTCAGCAGACGCCGGCGGCGGGCCAGCGCGCAGAGCAGGTAGAGCGGCAGCGAGAAGACCTCCAGCGCGACGAACATGGTCAGCAGGTCGTTCGCCGCCACGAAGATCAGCATGCCGCCGATCGCGAACGACATCAGCGGGTAGACCTCGGTGGCGCCACCGACGCCCTCGGCCTGCCGCCGGTCCTCCGCCGACTCGGCGGTGACCGCTGCGTGCGCCACGAACGCGCCGCCCCGCTCCACGGTGCGCTCGCCGACGAGCAGCAGCGCCATCACCGCGAGCACCAGGATGGCGCCCTGGAGGAACAGCGTCGGGCCGTCGATCGCGATGGCACCGCCGATGGTGATCAGCCGGTCGTCGGAGTTCAGGATCACCATGACGATCGCGGCGAGCATCGCCACCAGGGCGAGCCCGAGCTGCACCGCGTTGCGCAGGCGACGCGGCACGAACGCCTCGACCAGGACCCCGAGCAGCGCCGCGCCCAGCATGATCAGGATGGGAGCGAGTGCCGCGTAGTCGATCGACGGCAGCCTCAGTTCACTCACTTCGCAGCCTCCTGGACGCTGCCGACCTCAGGGGCGGGATCGGACTTGCCGACGTCCTGCATGGTCGCCTGGACGGCGGGGTTGATGACATCGGTGACCGGCTTCGGATAGAAGCCGAGCAGCACGATCAGCGCGATCAGCGGCGCGACGACCACCTTCTCGCGCAGGGTGAGGTCACGTCGCATGCCCTCGACCTCGGTCAGCGCCGGGTTCAGGGTGCCCTGCGTGGTGCGCTGCACCATCCACAGCACGTACGCCGCCGCCAGGATGATGCCGAGCGTGGCGATCACCGCGACCGGCTTGTTGACGGTGAATGTGCCGATCAGCACCAGGAACTCGGAGACGAACGGCGCGGTACCGGGCAGCGCCAGCGAGGCCAGACCGGCGAAGAACAGCACCCCGGCGAGCACCGGCACCAGCTTGCCCGCGCCGCCGAAGTCGCTGATCAGCGCCGATCCGCGCCGGGCGATCAGCATGCCGACCACCAGGAACAGCAGGCCGGTGGCCAGGCCGTGGTTGAGCATGTAGAGCACCGCGCCGGTGCCGGCCTGGGTGGTGAACGCGAAGATGCCGACACCGATGAACCCGAAGTGCGCGATCGAGGTGTACGACACCAGGCGCTTCAGGTCGTTCTGGCCGACCGCCAGCAGCGCGGCGTAGATGATGCCGATGACGCCCAGCGCCAGCGCCCACGGTGCGAACCACCGCGACGCCTCCGGGAACAGCGGGAGGCAGTAGCGCAGGATGCCGAACGTGCCGACCTTGTCCAGCACGCCGACAAGCAGCGCGGCGGCACCGGCCGGTGCCGCGCCACCGGCGTCCGGCAGCCAGGTGTGGAACGGGAAGAACGGCGCCTTGATCGCGAAGGCGACGAAGAAGCCGAGGAACAGCCAGCGGGCCGTGTCGGTGGCGAACTCCGCCTGGCTCAGCGCCTGCCAGTCGAAGGTCTTCCCGCCGACCACCCAGAGGCCGATCACCGCGGCCAGCATGAACAGACCGCCGACCAGCGAGTAGAGGAAGAACTTCACCGCCGCGTACTGCCGCTGGTGGCCGCCGTAGCTGCCGATCAGGAAGTACATCGGCACCAGCATGACCTCGAAGAACACGTAGAACAGGAAGACGTCGGCGGCGGCGAAGACGCCGATCATCGTGCATTCGAGGACGAGCAGCAGAGCGAAGTACGCGGGCACCGAACGCTTCGACGCCTCGGCGTCGTGCCAGGACGCCAGGATCACCAGCGGCACCAGGATCGCGATCAGCATCAGCATGACCAGCGCGATGCCGTCCACCTCGAAGGTGAAGTTCACGCCCCAGTTCGGGATCCACGGGTACGACTCGCGGAACTGGAACCGGTCACCACCGGCGGAGAAGGCGAACCACATCACCACCGAGAGCACCAGCACCAGCAGCGACCAGCCGAACGCCACCAGCTTGGCCAGGTCGGGACGGCTGCGCGGCAGCAGTGCCACCACCAGGGCGCCGACCAGCGGCGCCACGGTCAGCACCGAGAGGAACGGGAAGTTGGACATTATTCGGCCTTACCTCCGTCGTGACTGCGTGGCCCGCCGGCGGGGGCGGCCGCGTTGAGGTCGATCACGCCAACCACCCCGCCTGCACCGCCAGGAACGCCGCCACCACGAGCAGCGCGCCGGTCAGGATCGAGGTCGCGTACGACCGCACGAAGCCGGTCTGGAGCCGCCGGAGCCGGCCCGAGCCCCCGCCCACGGCGGCGGCCAGGCCGTTCACCAGCCCGTCCACGCCCCGGTTGTCGAGGAACACCAGCGCCCGGGTGAGGAAGATGCCCGGCTTCTCGAAGACCGCCTCGTTGAAGGCGTCCGTGTAGAGGTTGCGGCGGGCGGCGGTGACCACCACGCCGGCCGGCTGCGGCTCGGTGGCCGTACCGGAGCGGAACAGGAACCAGGCCAGCCCGGCGCCCAGCACGGTGAGCAGCAGCGACAGCGCGGTGAGCAGCCAGTGCGCCAGCACCGGCGCGTGCTCCCCGCTCTCGGCCGCGAGCCCGTTGGTGGCGGTGAGCCAGTCCGGCACGGAGGTGGCGAGCAGGAAGCCCGCGCCGACCGAGCCGACCGCCAGCAGGATCAGCGGGATGGTCATCAGCTTCGGCGACTCGTGCGGGTGCTCGATGTCCTCGGTCCAGCGCTTCGGACCGTGGAACGTGAGCACGAACAGCCGCGTCATGTAGAAGGCGGTGAGCCCGGCGCCGAGCAGCGCGGCCAGCCCGAACAGCCAGGCCGTCCAGCCCTCCCGCTCGAACGCGGCCACGATGATCGGCTCCTTCGAGAAGTAGCCGGAGAACGGGAACATGCCGATGATGGCGAGCCAGCCCATCATGAACGTCAGCCAGGTGACCTTCATGTACTTGGACAGCCCGCCGAAGCGGCGGATGTCCACCTGGTCGTTCATGCCGTGCATGACCGAGCCGGCGCCGAGGAACATGTTGGCCTTGAAGAAGCCGTGCGCCAGCAGGTGCACGATGGCGAGCGCGTACGCGCCGCCGCCGAGACCGACGCCGAGGAACATGTAACCGATCTGGCTCACCGTCGACCAGGCCAGCACGCGCTTGATGTCGTCCTTGGCCGCGCCGATGATGCAGCCCATCAGCAGGGTGAGCGCGCCGACGCTGACCACCACGAGCTGGAGCGTCTCGTTGGCCGAGAAGATCGCGTTGGAGCGGGCGATCAGGTAGACGCCCGCGGTGACCATGGTGGCCGCGTGGATGAGCGCGGACACCGGGGTCGGGCCCTCCATCGCGTCCGGCAACCACGCCTGGAGCGGGAACTGACCGGACTTGCCGGCCGCGCCGAGCAGGAGCAGCAGGCCGAGCACCAGCACGGTGGTCGAGGTCATCGAGCCGACCCCGTTGAACACCTCGTCGTACTGGGTGGTGCCGAGCATGGCGAACATGATGAAGATGCCGATGGCCAGGCCGGCGTCGCCGACCCGGTTCATCAGGAAGGCCTTCTTGCCGGCGGTGGCCGCGCTGGGCCGGCCGTACCAGAAGGAGATCAGCAGGTACGACGCCAGGCCGACGCCCTCCCAGCCGAAGTAGAGCATCACGTAGTTGTTGCCGAGCACCAGCAGGAGCATGGCGGCGACGAACAGGTTGAAGTACGCGAAGAACAGCCGCCGGCCCTTGTCGTGCGCCATGTACTCCACGGCGTAGAGGTGGATCAGGAAGCCCACCCCGGTGATCAGCAGGACGAAGACCGCGGCCAGCGGGTCGAAGAGCAGACCGAAGTCCACCTTCAGGTTGCCGACCGCCATGAAGTCCCAGAGGCTCAGCTCGACCTGCTTGTTCTCCAAGCCGCGGAGCTGGAAGAAGTAGGTCAGCCCGAGCACGAAGGCGGCGCCGATGGCGCCCACGCCGAGCCAGTGGCCCCAGCGGTCGGCCCGCTTGCCGAGCAGCAGCAGGATCGCCGCGCTGACCAGCGGGATCGCCACCAGCAGCCAGACACTGCCCAGCATCCCGTCCGCCGTGGCGAAGGTGACGGCTTCGGCTGGCTCAGACTGGGCGATCGTCAGAATCTGTTCCACCACGAGCCCCTCAGTACTTCAGCAGGTTGGCGTCGTCGACGCTGGCCGAGCGCCGGGTCCGGAAGATCGCCATGATGATCGCGAGCCCGACCACGACCTCGGCCGCCGCGACCACCATCACGAAGAACGCCATGATCTGGCCGTTCAGGTCGCCGTTGATCCGGCTGAACGTGACCAGGGTCAGGTTGGCCGCGTTGAGCATCAACTCGATGCACATGAACAGCACGATCGCGTTGCGCCGGACCAGCACGCCCACGGCGCCGATGGTGAACAGCACCGCCGCGAGGATGAGGTAGTAGTCCGGGGTCATTTGTCAGTCCCCTTCGGTGCGGTCTCCTCGGCCGTCAGCTCGCGCACCGGCAGGATCTCCGGGATGCTGCGGTCGGTCAGCCGGCCGTCGGGCAGACGGGCCGGGGTGGCCACCGAGGAGGACGTGGCGTAGACACCCGGGCCGGGCTTCGGTCCGGGGTAGTTGCCGGGGCGGAACCGCGCCTTCATGGTGGCGATCTGGTCCATCCGGTCCGCCTTGCGCCGCTCCACGTGCGCCAGCACCATCGCGCCGATGGCGGCGGTGATCAGCAGCGCCGAGGTCAGCTCGAAGGCGAAGACGTACTTGGTGAACAGCAGCCGGGCGATGCCCTGCACGTTGCCCTCGTCGTTGGCCTGGTCGAGCCCGACCGCCTGGACGCCGTCGAGCGCGCGGTACAGGCCGGTGCCCACCAGGCCGGCGAAGCCGAGTCCGAGGACCACGGCGGCGACCCGCTGGCCGCGCAGCGTCTCGATGAGCGAGTCGGACGCGTCCCTGCCGACAAGCATCAGCACGAACAGGAACAGCATCATGATCGCGCCGGTGTAGACGATGATCTGCACCATGCCGATGAACGGCCCGGCCTGGAGCACGTAGAACACGCCCAGGCAGAGCATGGTCAGCACCAGGAAGAGCGCGGAGTGGACCGCGTTGCGGGCCCACACCATGCCGACCGCACCGAGCAGGGCCAGCGGGGCGAGGATCCAGAAGGTGACCTCCTCGCCGCCGGACACCTGGCCGGCGGCGGCGAGCACCGTAGCCGAGGTCATGCCTTGCCTCCCTTGCCCGCCGCGGCGGCGGACCGCTGCTCGGCCTGCTCGGCGCCGGGGAAGGTCACGCCCGGGTGCTCCTCGACCTGGTACCGGCCGGGGCCCATCGGCGAGCGCTCGGCGCCGGCCGAGGTGCCCGGGTTGGTGAGCGCGCCGACGTAGTAGTCCTTCTCGCTGTCGCCCAGCCGCATCGGGTGCGGCGGCTGCTCCATGCCTTCGAGCAGCGGCGCGAGCAGCTGCTCCTTCGTGAAGATCAGGTCCTGCCGGTTGTCCCGGGCCAGCTCGTACTCGTTGCTCATGGTGAGCGAACGGGTCGGGCAGGCCTCGATGCAGAGCCCGCAGAAGATGCACCGGGCGTAGTTGATCTGGTAGATGCTGGCGTACCGCTCACCCGGGGAGAAGCGCTGCTCCTCGGTGTTGTCGCCACCCTCCACGTAGATCGCGTCGGCCGGGCAGGCCCAGGCGCACAGCTCGCAGCCGATGCACTTCTCCAGCCCGTCCGGGTGCCGGTTGAGGATGTGCCGCCCGTGGTAGCGCGGCGCCGAGACCGGCGGCTTGAACGGGTAGTCGGTGGTGACGACCTTCTTGAACATGTGCGAGAAGGTGACACCGAAGCCCTTGAACGTTCCGGTGATCGCGCCCACGTCACACCTCCCTGGAGTCCGGGCCGGCGACGACGTTGGCCGGCTCCCGCTCGGCGAGCACGCGCTTGGTACGCGGGCTCGGCGGAACCTGAAGATCCATCGGCGGCAGCGGGAAGCTGCCGTACGGCCGGGTGTCCGCCTGCTCCTGGAGCGACGGCTTCGGCTCCTTCTTCCGCGACGGCCAGAAGAGCGTGATCAGCAGCAGCACGCCCGCGCCGACGGCGGTGACGAGCAGCCGGTCCCGGGTCTGCCAGTCCTCGATCGAGCGCAGCCCGGCGAGCACCATGATCCAGACCAGGTTCAGCGGCAGCAGCACCTTCCAGCCGAAGCGCATGAACTGGTCGTACCGGAGCCGCGGCAGCGTGCCGCGCAGCCAGACGAAGACGAACACCAGCATGATGACCTTGCCGAAGAACCACAGCATCGGCCACCAGCCCTCGTTGGCGCCCGACCAGATCGTGATCGGCCACGGCGCGTGCCAGCCGCCGAGGAAGAGCGTCACGGTGAACGCCGACATGGTCACCATCGCGACGTACTCGCTGAGCATGAACAGCGCGAACTTCAGCGAGCTGTACTCGGTCTGGAAACCGGCCACCAGCTCCGACTCCGCCTCGGGCAGGTCGAACGGCGCCCGGTTCGTCTCACCGACGATGGCGATGAAGAACATGATGAAGCTGGGCAGCAGCAGGATCGCGTACCAGCCCGGTGCGGCGAGGTCGAAGCCGCCGATGCTCAACCGGGTGCCGTCGCCCTGCGCGGCGACGATCCCGCTCGTCGACATGGTGCCGGCGGTCATGAAGACCGCGACCACGCTCAGGCCCATGGTGACCTCGTACGAGACCAGCTGGGCCGCCGAGCGCAGGCCGCCGAGCAGCGGGTACGTGGAGCCACTGGCCCAGCCGCCGAGCACGATGCCGTACACGGCGAGCGAGGAGAAGGCCAGCACCACGAGCACCGCCACCGACACGTCGGTGACCTGCAGCGGCGTCCGGTGCCCGAAGATGCTCACCATCGGCCCGAACGGGATCACCGACAGCGCGGTGACCGCGCAGACCACCGAGATCACCGGGGCGAAGAAGTAGACGACCTTGTCGGCCTTGCGCGGGAGGATGTCCTCCTTGAAGGCCAGCTTCACGCCGTCGGCGAGCGTCTGGAGCAGACCGAACGGGCCGGCCTGGTTGGGGCCGGGCCGCACCGCCATGCGGCCCACGACCCGGCGCTCGAACCAGACGCCGAGCAGCGTGGCCGCCACGGCGACGACGAACGCGAACAGGATCTTGCCGAGGACCAGCCACCACGGGTCCTTGCCGAAGTCGGCAAGCGTCGGGTCCTGCGCCGCGAGGATGACGGGGTTCACTGCACCCACCTTTCGTTCCCGCCTGCGGAGACGCTCACCACGTCGCCGGACGTCGCGCCGAGGCCGCGCCGCACGGTGGAGCCGGGTGAGTTGGTCGGCAGCCAGACGACGCCGTCGGGCATCTCGGTGATCGCCGCCGGCAGCGTGATCGCGCCGCGGTCGGTGCCCACCGTGACCGGGTCACCGTCGGCCACGCCCAGCGCCTCGGCGGTGCCCTTGCCCAGCCGGACCACCGGCGGGCGGGCGGTGCCGGCGAGGTGCTCGTCGCCGTCGGTGAGGCTGCCCAGGTCGATCAACTGGTGCCAGGTCGCGAGCACCGCCTCGCCCGGTCCGGGCTCGCGCACGGCGGCCGGCTCGACCGAGGGCGCCGACGGCCGCTCGATCCGGGTGCGCGGCAGCGCGCCCAGCTCGCGCCGGATGCTCGGCACGTCGCCGGTGCCCAGCCGCACGTCGAGCTGCGCGGCGAGCGCGTCGAGGATGCGGGCGTCGGTCATCGCGCCGGTGTCCAGCACCTTCTCGAACGTGCGCAGCCGGCCCTCCCAGTCCAGGAAGCTGCCGGCCTTCTCGACCACGGGCGCGACCGGCAGGACCACGTCGGCCCGGCGGGACACCGCGCTCATCCGCAGTTCCAGGCTGACCAGGAACGGCACCGCGTCCAGTGCGGACTCGGCCAGGCGCGGGTCGGCCAGGTCGGCCGGGTCGACCCCGGCCACCACCAGGGCGCCGATCTGGCCGTTCGCGGCGGCGGTGAGGATGCCGTCGGTGTCGCGGCCGGCCTGGCTCGGGATCACCCCGGCCGGGATGTCCCACGCCTCGCCCAGCTCCGCGCGCGCGGCCGGCTCGGTGACCACACGGCCGCCGGGGAGCAGGTTGGGCAGGCAGCCCGCGTCGACAGCGCCGCGGTCACCCGCGCGCCGCGGCACCCAGACCAGCCGGGCACCGGTACGCCGGGCGACGTCCGCCGCCGCCGACAGCCCGCCCGGCACCTCGGCCAGGCGCTCGCCGACGATCAGGATCGCGCCGGGCTTCCCCAGCGCCTCGGCCACAGTGGCGTGCTCGGCCAGCACGCCGGCCTCCTCGCCGGGCACCACGCGGGCCAGCTTCGCCCCGAGCTTCTCCAGGCCCCGGGTGGCGAACGGCGCGATCGCGTACACGGTGAGCTTCTTCTTCAGGTACGCCTTGCGCAGCCGCAGGAAGAGGATCGGGCACTCCTCCTCCGGCTCCAGGCCGACGAGCACCACCGCGGGCGCGTTCTCCACGTCCGTGTAGGTCACGTCGGTGACCCCGGCGACGCTGCTGGCCAGGAAGTCGGCCTCCTCGCGGGAGACCGGGCGGGCCCGGAAGTCGATGTCGTTGGTGTGCAGCGCGATACGGGCGAACTTCGCGTACGCGTAGGCGTCCTCGACGGTGAGCCGGCCGCCGGTCAGTACCGCCGTGCCGGTCGCGCCGTCGCGGGCCGCGCGCAGCCCCTCGGCGGCCCGGGTCAGCGCCTCGCTCCAGGACGCCTCGCGCAGCTCACCGGTCTTCTCGTCGCGCACCATCGGCGTGCTGATCCGGTCGAACGCGCGGGTGTACTGGAAGCCCCAGCGGCCCTTGTCGCAGTTCCACTCCTCGTTCACCGCCGGGTCGTCGCCGGCCAGCCGGCGCAGCACCTTGCCGCGCCGCCAGTCGGTGCGCTGGGCGCAGCCGGCCGAGCAGTGCTCGCAGACGCTGGGCGTGGAGACCAGGTCGAACGGGCGGGCCCGGAACCGGTACTGGGCGCCGGTCAGCGCGCCCACCGGGCAGATCTGCACGGTGTTGCCGGAGAAGTACGAGTTGAACGGGACGTCACCGGCGTCGCCGTCCTCGCCGTACTCCTCGTCCCGGTAGATGTTGATCTCCTCGTGCGAGGAGCGTCCCATCAGGTCGATGAACTTGTCGCCGGCGATCTCCTCGGAGAACCGGGTGCACCGCTGGCAGAGCACGCAACGCTCGCGGTCGAGCAGCACCTGGGTGCTGATCGGCAGCGGCTTCGGGTACTCCCGCTTGTGCTCGTGGAACCGCGAGTCGGTCCGGCCGGTGGACATCGCCTGGTTCTGCAGCGGGCACTCGCCGCCCTTGTCGCACATCGGGCAGTCCAGGGGGTGGTTGAGGAGCAGCAGCTCCATCACCCCCTCCTGGGCCTTCTTGGCGACCGGGGAGGTGAGCTGCGTCCGCACCACCATGCCGTCGGCGACGGTCTGGGTGCAGGAGGCGACCGGCTTGCGCTGGCCCTCCACCTCCACCAGGCACTGCCGGCAGGCGCCGGCCGGGGCCAGCAGCGGGTGGTCGCAGAAGCGCGGGATCTCGGTGCCGAGCTGCTCGGCGACGCGGATCAGCAGCGCACCCTTGGGCGCGGTGACCTCGACGCCGTCGATGGTCAGCGTGACGGTCTCGGTCTGCTTGGCTACGTCGGTCATCAGTGAGCTCCAACCAGCTGCTTGTCGGAGAGCTTCGGAGCGGTACGTCCCTCGATGTAGTCGAGGTAGTCCTGCTTGAAGTACTTCAGCGACGAGGTGACCGAGCTGGTCGCGCCGTCACCCAGACCGCAGAACGAACGGCCGAGGATGTTGTCGCAGGTGTCGAGCAGGGTGTCCAGGTCCTCGTGGGTGCCCTGGCCGGCCAGGATGCGCCGGTAGACCCGGACCATCCAGTAGTTGCCCTCCCGGCACGGGGTGCACTTGCCGCACGACTCGTGGTGGTAGAACTCCAGCCACCGGTAGGTCGCGTACACCGGGCAGTCCTGGTCGGAGAAGATCTGCGTGGCGGTGGTGCCCAGGATCGAACCGGCGCCCGCCACCCCCTCGAAGTCCAGCGGCACGTCCAGGTGCTCGGCGGTCAGCAGCGGCGTCGACGAGCCACCCGGGGTCCAGAACTTCAGGTTGTGCCCGGGCTTCATGCCGCCGGCCAGCTCGATCAGCTCGCGCAGCGTGATGCCCATCGAGCACTCGTACTGGCCCGGGTTGGCGATCCGGCCGGACAGCGAGTAGATCATCGGGCCGGACGACTTCTCCGTGCCCATCGTCTTCCACCAGTCCGCGCCACCGAGCACGATGTACGGCACGCTGGCGATGGTGCCGACGTTGTTGACCACCGTCGGGCTGGCGTACAGGCCGTGGGTCGCCGGGAACGGCGGGCGCAGCCGGGGCTGGCCCCGGAAGCCCTCCAGCGAGTCCAGCAGCGCGGTCTCCTCACCGCAGATGTACGCCCCGGCGCCCGAGTGCACCACCAGGTCCAGGTCGAAGCCCGAGCCGAGGACGTTCCGGCCGAGGTAACCCTTGGCGTACGCCTCGGCGACCGCGCTGCGCAGCCGCCGGGCGGCGTGGACCGCCTCACCACGGATGTAGATGTACGCCCGGTTGGCCCGGATCGCGTACGAGGCGATGATGACGCCCTCGACCAGCGAGTGCGGGTCGTAGGTCATCAGCGGCAGGTCCTTGCAGGTGCCCGGCTCGCCCTCGTCGGCGTTCACCACCAGGTAGTGCGGCTTGCCGTCGCCCTGCGGGATGAAACCCCACTTGAGACCGGTCGGGAAGCCCGCGCCGCCCCGGCCGCGCAGCCCGGAGTCCTTGATCAGCTGGATCAGGTCGTCCGGGTGCGCCTTGAGCGCCTTGCGCAGGGCGGCGTAGCCGTCCAGCTTCTCGTAGGTGCCGAGCCGCCAGGCGTCCGGCGACAGCCAGCGCTTGGTGAGCACCGGCGTGAGCTTGGCCAGCGTCTCCGGCCGAGGAGTGGTCACTTGCGGACCCCCGATCCGTTCGCGTCCGCCGGGTCGGCGCCGCCCGCGCCCGTACCGGATTCCGCTTCCTTGAGGTTGCGCTCCTGCGCGCCGGCCGCGTCGCCGGCGGGCTTGCCGTCGCCGGCCGGCGGGTTCGCCGCCGCGCCGGCCGCCTCCGCCGCCTGCGCGTCGCGCGACGCCGGGGCCGGGCCGTCCACCGGGACCTTGGTGCCGGGCGCGTCCGGCACCGCGGTGCCCGCGTCCGGCTGCCGGGTCTCGGCGGTACGCACCTGCGGCGACTTGTCGTCCGGGGCCTTCACGTCCGGCGCGGTGCTGCCGGTGGCCGCCTCCGGCTCGGCCGCCTCACCCGCGCCCGAGTTGCCGGCGGGTGCCAACTTGACCGGCTCGGGCGCCGGGGCCGGCTTCTCGGCCTTCGCCTTCGCCTCGGCGGCGGCCCGGTCGGCCTCGGCCTTGCTGCGGATCGGCGTCTTCGGGTCGAAGCCCGGCACCGAGACGCCGTGCTGCTCGGCCAGGCGCAGACCGCGCAGGCTCGGCTCGCCCGGCCCGCCGTCGGCCACCGCGCCCTCGCGCTCGTCGGCGAAACCGGCGAGCTGGACGGCCATCTCCTTGAGCGTGCACAGCCGCGCGCCCCGGGTGGGCATCGGACGGCCACCGGCGCGCAGCTCCTCGACCACGTCGAGCGCGGCCTGCGGCTCCACGTTGTCGAAGAAGTCGTAGTTGACGGTCATGACCGGGCCGTAGTCGCACGCCGCCAGGCACTCGGCGTGCTCCAGGGTGATCTTCCCGTCGGCGGTGGTCTCCTCGTGCCCGACGCCGAGGTGCTCGGCCAGGGTGTCGTAGACCTTCTGCCCGCCGAGCACGTCGCACATGGTGTTGGTGCAGACGCTGACCAGGTAGTCACCGGTGGGCTTGCGCTTGTACATGGTGTAGAAGGTGGCGACGGCGCCGACCTGGGCCTTGTTGAGCCCGAGCACCTCCGCGCAGAACTCGACACCGGCCGGGGAGACGTAGCCCTCCTCCGACTGGACCAGGTGCAGCAGCGGCAGCAGCGCCGAGCGGGACCGGTCCGCCGGGTACCGGGCGATGATCTCCCGCGCCCGGAGCCGGGTCTCTTCAGTGAACGTGCTCATCGGTCACAACCACCCATCACGGGGTCCAGCGAGGCGCCGCCGGCGATCACGTCGGCGATCAGGCCGCCCTCGGCCATCGCCGGGAGGGCCTGGAGGTTGACGAAGCTCGGCTCCCGGTAGTGCACCCGGTAGGGCCGGGTGCCGCCGTCGGACACCGCGTGCACGCCCAGCTCGCCGCGGGGCGACTCGATGCCGACGTACACCTGGCCCGGCGGAACCCGGAAGCCCTCGGTGACGAGCTTGAAGTGGTGGATCAGCGATTCCATCGACTGACCCATGATCTTGGCGACGTGCTCCAGCGAGTTACCCATGCCGTCCACGCCGATGGCGAGCTGCGCCGGCCAGGCGATCTTCTTGTCGGAGACCATCACCGGGCCGGGCTTCAGGCGGTCCAGCGCCTGCTCGATCAGCTTCAGCGACTCGCGGATCTCGGCCACCCGGACCAGGTAGCGGCCCCACACGTCACCGTCGGTGTGGGTCGGCACGTCGAACTCGTACGTCTCGTAACCGCAGTACGGCATGGTCTTGCGCAGGTCCCAGGCGAGGCCGGCGCTGCGCAGCACCGGGCCGGTGACGCCGAGCGCCATGCAGGCGGTCACGTCGAGCACCGCCACCTGCTGCGTGCGCTCCAGCCAGATCGGCTGGCCGGAGAGCAGGTTCTCGTACTCCTTGAGCCGCTTCGGCATCAGCGTCAGGAAGTCGCGGATCTTGCGGATCGCGTCGTCCGGCACGTCCTGCGCGACACCGCCCGGCCGCACGTACGCGTGGTTCATCCGCAGGCCGGTGATGGTCTCGAAGATGTCGAGGACGTACTCCCGCTCGCGGAAGCCGTACAGCATCATGTTGATCGCGCCCAGCTCCATGGCGGTGGTCGCCAGCCAGACCAGGTGCGACGAGACCCGGTTGAGCTCCATCATCAGCACGCGGATGGTGGTGGCCCGCTCGGTGATGTCGTCGGTGATGCCGAGCAGCTTCTCCACCGCGAGCGCGTACGCCGTCTCGTTGAACAGCGGCGAGAGGTAGTCCATCCGGGTCACGAACGTCGAGCCCTGGACCCAGTTGCGGTACTCCAGGTTCTTCTCGATGCCGGTGTGCAGGTAGCCGACGACCGAGCGGGCCTCGCGGACCGTCTCGCCCTCCAGCTCCAGGACCAGCCGGAGCACGCCGTGGGTGGACGGGTGCTGCGGACCCATGTTGACGACGATCCGCTCGTCGTTGATCGGGTCCGTGCCGGAGACGACCTCGTCCCAGTCCCCGCCGGTGACGGTGAAGACCTTGCCCTCGGTCGTCTCGCGCTCGGTCGCGTAGTTCGACGTGGTCATTGGTACGACCTCCTACGGTCCGGCGGGGGAATCTCCGCACCCTTGTACTCGACGGGGACGCCGCCCAGCGGGTAGTCCTTGCGCTGCGGGTGGCCCTCCCAGTCGTCCGGCATCAGGATCCGGGTCAGGTTGGGGTGGCCGTCGAAGACGACGCCGAACATGTCGTACGCCTCCCGCTCCTGCCAGTCGGCGGTCGGGTAGACGGCGGTGACGCTCGGGACGTGCGGGTCCTCGGCGGAGACCGCCACCTCCAGCCGGACCATGCGGCGGTAGGTCATCGAGGTCAGCTGGTAGACCACGTGCAGGCGGCGCTCCGCGCCCAGGTAGTCCACACCGGACACCGAGGAGAGCAGCTCGAAGCGCAGCGCGAGGTCGTCGCGCATCACCTGGCAGACCTCGGCGATCCGCTCCGGGCGGACGTGCAGGGTCAGCTCACCCCGGTCGACCACGACCTTCTCGATCGCGTCGCCGAAGTCGGGGTACGCCTCCTCCAGCGCGTCCCGCACCTCGTCGAAGTAGCTGCCGTACGGCCGGGTCGCCTCCTCGATCGGCTTGCGCTGGCGGACCAGGCCGCCGTAGCCGGAGACGTCGCCGGTGCCCTGGTTGCCGAACATGCCCCGGCCGGCCGGGCTGGCCGGCGGGTACTCGGCCGGTGCGGTGGAGCTGGCGCCGACCGGGGTGGTGGGTACCGGCACCCCGCCGTCGTTGGTCTTGTCGTTGCTCATTTCGGGCCCCTATGCGACGCCTGAAGGTGGTTCTGCGCCTTCATCCAGTTCTCGATCCGCAGCTGCTCCTCGCGCCCCTCGCGGACCGCCTTCGTCCACTCGGCACGGCGGGCCTTGTCGCTGCGGTACGACGAGGGCATCGAGCCGTACGGCACCACCGGCACGTCGCCGCGCGCCTGGCGGGCCTCAAGCATCTTGCGGCCGTTCGGGCCCAGCGGCTCGTGCATGATCTTCTCGCGCAGCTTGAGCACCGCGTCGATGAGCATCTCCGGCCGGGGCGGGCAGCCGGGGAGGTACATGTCGACCGGTACGACGTGGTCGACGCCCTGCACGATGGCGTAGTTGTTGAACATGCCGCCGCTGCTGGCGCAGACGCCCATCGAGATGACCCAGCGGGGCTCGGCCATCTGGTCGTAGATCTGGCGCAGGACCGGGGCCATCTTCTGGCTCACCCGGCCGGCCACGATCATCAGGTCCGCCTGGCGGGGCGAGGCGCGGAAGACCTCCATGCCCCAGCGGCCCATGTCGTAGTGCGGGCCGCCCGCCGCCATCATCTCGATGGCGCAGCAGGCCAGACCGAACGTGGCGCCCCAGACCGAGGTCTTCCGCGTCCAGTTGACCAGCTTCTCGACGCTGGTGAGCAGGACGCCGGAGGGGAGTTTCTCCTCGATGCCCATCTGCTACCTCCTCAGTCCCAGTCCAGGCCGCCGCGCCGCCAGACATAGGCGTAGGCGACGAAGACCGCGACGATGAACAGGACCATCTCCACGAAGCCGAAGATCGGCAGGGCGTCGAAGGAGACCGCCCAGGGGTAGAGGAAGATGATCTCGATGTCGAAGACGATGAAGAGCATCGCCGTCAGGTAGAACTTGATCGGGAACCGGCCGCCGCCGACCGGCTGCGGGCTCGGCTCGATGCCACACTCGTATGCCTCGAGCTTGGCCTTGTTCAGACGCCGCGGGCCGGCGAGTCGGGCAGCGGCCACGGAGAACAGCGCGAACGCCGCAGCGAGGGCGAACAGCCCGATGATGGGTGCGTAAGGAGAGAGCGTCATCGTTGTCCCCTGCTCGTCCTTCCCTGACCTCGGTGGTTGGCCAAAATCACACTATTCACGTCCCTGAGACCTCGGTCGTCGGGGGGTCGATCTCTGTCCGGCTCGTGGTCGGTGGTCTCCTACACGGCCGGGGCCACCTTCGTCATCGCGTTGATGACCCGGTCCATCGCGTCCCCGCCGCGCGGGTCGGTCAGGTTGGCCAGCAGCTTGAGCACGAACCGCATGAGCATCGGGTGCGGCATGCCGTGCTTGGTCGCCATCCGCATGATCTCGGGGCGGCCGATGAGCTTCACGAAGACGCCGCCGAGCCGGTAGTAGCCGCCGAAGCGGGCCTTCAGCTCCTGCGGGTACGCCATCAGCGCCCGCTCGCGCTCCGCGCCGGCCGGGCGGGCCAGCGCCTGCACCAGGACCTCCGCGGCCATCTCGCCCGACTCCATCGCGTACGCGATGCCCTCGCCGTTGAACGGGTTGACCATGCCGCCGGAGTCACCGGCAAGCAGCACGCCGCGGGTGTAGTGCGGGACCCGGTTGAAGCCCATCGGCAGCGCGGCGCCGAGGGTCGGACCCTCCGCGTTGGACTCGTCGGTCATCCCCCAGTCCTCGGGGGTGTTCGCGAGCCAGTCGGTGAGCAGCTTGCGGTAGTTCGTCTTGCCGAACGCCGAGGAGGAGTTGAGCACACCCAGGCCGACGTTCACCCGGCCGTCGCCGAGGCCGAAGATCCAGCCGTAGCCGGGCAGCAACGCGTCGCTGCCCTTGGCCCGAAGCTCCAGCCAGGACTCCAGGTAGTCGTCGTCGTGCTTGGCGGGTGAGCGGTAGTAGCGGCGGACCGCCACGCCGATCGGGCGGTCCTCCCGCTTGGTCAGCCCGAGGGCGAGCGGGAAGCGGCCGGAGACGCCGTCGGCGGCGACCACGAGCGGCGCGTGGAAGGTGGCCGGTTCCTTTTCCGGGCCGACCTCGGCCTGCACGCCGATCACCCGGTCGTCGGCGCCGAGCACCGGCCCGAGGACGTTGACGCTGGTGCGCAGCTTCGCCCCGGCGGCGACCGCCCGCTGGGCGAGCAGGTCGTCGAAGTCGAGCCGGGTCCGCACCAGGCCGTAGTTGGGGAAGCTGGCCAGGTCGGGCCAGTCCAGCTCCAGGCGTACCCCGCCGCCGATCACCCGCAGGCCCTTGTTGTGCAGCCAGCCGGCCTCGGGCGAGGTGTCCACGCCCATCCGGATCAACTGCCGTACGGCGCGGGGCGTGAGCCCGTCGCCGCAGACCTTCTCCCGGGGAAACTCCGTCTTCTCCAGCAGCAGCACGCGTACGCCGTGCCGCGCCAGGTGGTACGCCGTGGCCGATCCTCCGGGACCGGCGCCCACGACGATGACGTCGGCGTCGTTCTCCACCGCGGTCATCCGCGCCTCCTCCCGCATGCTCGTGAAATGCTTCACAAGCCGATCCGGATGGAGTCTATGACCGGCGTTACACCAGTACGCGCTGAGGGGGGCCTAACTTGGCGGAAACGCGCCGGTAAGAGCGTCGAGAGCGGTCACGGACGGGCCTGCGCGGCCGGTCCCAGCCCGGCGTCGAGGCGGATCGCGTCGGGCAGGTGGTCGCGCAACGCGCCACCGGCGGCCCGGTCCAGCGCGGCGAGCACCTCGGCGACGACCTGGCGGACATCGGCGGGATCCGCGCCGGCCAGCTCGCGGAGCTGCGCGATCAGCTCGGCGGCGTCGTCGTCGGTGGCGGCCTGGTCCGGTCCCGTCATGGAGGCGAGCCTACGGGACAAAGTAGACCAGAATCGGATATTTACGAAATGGATGGCCAGTGGTGGCCGGACTGTCAGTTTCGGACTGCCCGGTGCAGCGCCACGACGCCGCCGGTCAGGTTGCGCCACGCCACCCGGCCCCAGCCGGCCGCCGCGATCCGCCCGGCCAGCGCCGCCTGGTCCGGCCAGGCCCGGATCGACTCGGCCAGGTAGACGTAGGCGTCCGGGTTGCTCGACACGGCGCGGGCCACCGCCGGCAAGGACCGCATCAGGTACGACAGGTAGACGGTGCGGAACGCCGGGTTGACCGGCGTGCTGAACTCGCACACCACCAGCCGCCCGCCCGGCCGGGTCACCCGGGCCAGCTCGGCCAGCGCCGCGTCGGTGTCGTTGACGTTGCGCAGCGCGAAGGAGATGGTCACCGCGTCGAAGCTGGCGTCGGCGAACGGCAACCGCAGCGCGTCCCCGGCCAGCAGCGGCACCGACGGACGCGTGCGCTTGCCGGCGTGCAGCATGCCCAGCGACAGGTCGGCACCGACCGCGTACGCCCCGGAGTGGGCCAGCTCCTCGGTCGACACACCGGTGCCCGCGCCCACGTCCAGCACCCGCTCGCCCGGCCGCAGCCCGAGCGCCGCCCGGGTGGCCCGCCGCCAGGACCGGTCCTGCCCGAAGGAGAGCACTGTGTTCGTCAGGTCGTAGCGGGCCGCGACGTCGTCGAACATCGCGGCGACCTCGTGCGGCTGCTTGTCCAGGCTGGCGCGCTGGCCCTGCGGGGTACGGCTCACCCCTCCACTCTGCCAGCCGCGCGCCGCCCGCCTCCCCCCGGGTACGCGGCAGGGCGGGGTGGTCGCCCACCCCGCCCTGCCGTCATCGCTGCTCCGGTCAGTCGCCGGCGCGCTCCTCGTCCGGAGTGACCAGGACCACCTTGCGGCGGCGGGACAGCATCATCAGCGCCGCACCGGCCGCGAGCACCGCCGCGCCGGTCCCGCCGATCAGGCCGATCTGCATACCGGTCACCGGCAGGCCACCGTCACCCGTGCCACCACCCGTGCCACCACCCGCGGTCGGGGTCGGCACCGCCGTCGCGCCGCCGGTCGGCGTCGGCCCGGCGGTCGGCGACGAGGTCGGCTGGGCGGTCGGCGACGGGCTCGGGGTCGGGCTCGACGGCGGGCTCTGGTCGACGAAGACGTCGAACAGCGCGGTGTTGTCACCGTCGTCGGTCTCGGCGAACGCCCGCCGCTGCGCCGAGCTGGCGACGCGCGGCTCCTCCTCGGCCGCACCGGCGGCGCCGTCGAGGCCCTTGGCCCAGACGATCCCGGGCCGGAGCAGCTTCTCGGTCACGTCCGCGCCGACAGTCACCCGGACGTCGGCGGTGTAGTACTGGCCCGGCTTGAGGACCGCGCCCGCGTCCTCGCAGTACGCGTTGAGGACACCGCCCAGGTTCTGCTCCACGCAGCCCTCGGGCAGCTTCGCGAAGGTGACTCCGGCCGGCAGGCCGATCCCGTACGCGATGCCGGTGGCACGCTTGCTGCCGTCGTTGAACACGGCCCAGTCCAGCGGCGCGGTCCCGCCCGGCCGGACCGGGCGCAGGCCCGGCTCGCCCGCGTCGTCGCCGTCGACCACCACGTCGGCGTACACGTCCTGCACCCAGGTGGTGAGGTCGTAGCCCGGCTCGGTGACGGTGATGTCGTGCTCGATCTCGTCCAGCACCCTGGTGCTCTTGCCCGCGCTGATCGAGACCGTGAGCGTGCCGGCCGCGCCCTTGCCGCCCTTGGCGAACAGCGGGATGCCGAAGTCCTCGGAGGTGCCGGCGGGCAGGTCACCGAGCAGGCAGGAGAAGGCGGTCCCCCGGATGTCGCAACCGGCCGGGACCAGCACGCCGACCTTGCCGGTCTTGAGGCCGTTCGTCTCGACGGTGACCCGGACGTCCTTCGCGTCCACGGTCCCGACGGTGTTGTTCACCTGGAACTTGAACGGCTTGGCCTTCGCCTCGCTGACGCCCTTGGCGAGGTGGTAGCTGAGCGGGATGAGCTGGAGGTCGGCCTCGTCGGCGGCCTGCGCCGGGCCGGCGAGCGCGCCGAGACCGGCGGTGGAGAGCAGGGCCACGACGCCGGCGCGGGCCAGCGTGGACCGGTAGCGGAAGGTCATTGTTCCCCCGGGGATAGGGAGGCGTGATCACGCCGAACGAACGGACGGTACCGGAGCGACGCGTCGTGACGCCAGGACCCGGAGGTGGGAATTCCCATCGATACCGGCAGACGGCAGGGGCGGGATGGTCACCCATCCCGCCCCTGCCGCGGTGCGTTATGTGAACGGCCCTCATGGGCCGATGGAGGACGACGGTCCCCGACGACGCCGCAAGCGTAATGGCGTCGCCGGCTCACCGGGCCGCGCTCGCCCGGGTCGCCGCCGACCTGTTACCTGCCTGCTCGCGGCCCGGATCGGTGGTGTCGCGGGCAGGCTAGCCGCCGGTGATCACGCGGGTGAAGACCCCGGGCCGAAGCTTCACCGGAAACGGGCGGACCTCCGGCCGCACGACGGACCCCGACCGGCCGAACGGCGGAACCGGGTCAGTTGACCTCCACCAGCGGCAGCGACTTCCCGGCCCCGCCGCCGGGCAGCGCGATCGACGAGAAGTGCGAGACCACGCGGTCGTCGCTCGGGTCGTCGGCGGGCGTGTGGTGTACCGCCAGCCGGTTGTAGAGCGTGTCCCGCTGGGCCGGGATCCGGTCGGCCGACCGGATCATGCCGATCAGCTCGTGCAGGTTGGACCGGTGCCGGGCGCCGGCCGAGGAGATGACGTTCTCCTCCAGCATGATCGAGCCGAGGTCGTCCACGCCCATGTGCAGCGCGAGCTGCCCGACGTCCTTGCCGGTGGTCAGCCAGGACGCCTGGAGGTGCGGCACCGTCTCGAAGAACAGGCGGGCCACCGCGACCAGCCGCAGGTATTCCAGCGTCGTCGCCTGGGTGCGGCCCTTCAGGTGGTTGTTCTCCGGCTGGTACGTCCACGGGATGAAGGCCCGGAAGCCGCCGGTGCGGTCCTGCACGTCGCGGATCATCCGCAGGTGCTCGATGCGCTCGGCGTTCGTCTCGCCGGTGCCCATCATCATGGTGGCCGTCGACTCCAGGCCCTGCCGGTGCGCCAGCTCCATGACCTCCAGCCAGCGGGCGCCGGACTCCTTCAGCGGCGCGATCGCCTTCCGCGGCCGGTCCGGCAACATCTCGGCGCCGGCACCGGCGATCGAGTCCAGGCCGGCGGCCTTGATCCGGGCGATGGCCTCGTCCAGGCTCACGCCGGAGACCTTCGCCATGTGCAGGATCTCGCTCGGGCCGATCGAGTGGATGGCGAGCTGCGGGTACGCCTTCTTGACCGAGGAGAACAGCTCCTCGTAGTACTCGACGCCGTAGTCCGGGTGGTGCCCGCCCTGGAGCATGACCTGGGTGGCACCCAGCTCGACCGCCTCACCGCAGCGGCGCAGGATCTCCTCGGTCGGGTGGGTCCAGCCCTCCTTGTGCTTGGGGGCCCGGTAGAACGCGCAGAACTTGCACGCCGTCACGCAGACGTTCGTGTAGTTGATGTTGCGATCGATGAGGTAGGTGACGATGTTGTCCGGGTAGCGGCGCCGCCGTACCGCGTCGGCCGCCTCGCCCAGCGCGTGGAAGGGCGCGTCGGTGTAGAGCAGCAGCGCCTCCTCGGGCGTGATGCGCCCGCCGTCCGCGCCGCGTTGCAGGATGTCGTCGATCTCCCGGTTCGCCGTCACATCCCCGAGCGTACGTCGCGACCGGTGGATGCCGCCGTACTGGGCCCTCCGGTGTGAGCCGAACGCGCTTCCCCAAAAATATCCTCAAGATCGAAATAAAACATCGTTGGTTCGTTGACAAGATGTTGAGCATCTCGCATCATCTTGTTCGACATCCATCGACGCATTGGGGTGGGACGTGAGCGAGACGGACACCGCTCCAGGCATCGCGGCCCGTTGCCGAGCGGACGGAGGACTAACGGAAGCAACCCTCGGCGAGTTGCGAGACGAGTTGGGCTACCGCAAGCTCGGCCGCTGGGTCCTGGCCGAGATCGCCGACACGCTCAGGGCGACCGGCCTCGGTTTCTTCCCTTCCCACCGGCTCGACGCGGCGCTCAACACCGAGCCACGGCAGTCGCAGACGGTCTGGATCTACGTCCGGGACGGCGGCCCCCGAGCACGTGTGATCGATGCAATCCTTCAGCCGGACGACTGTGACGTCCGAGCGGAGCTGGACGTCATCGGCACCAAGAACCCCGCCGGCCTGACCGCCCGGCAGAAGCTCGACCGCATCAGGGAAATCGTCAACGCCTGACCGGGTCCGAGCAGCGACAGGAGAGCCTCGTCCCATGACCGCGCACGTCTTCGTCGACGAGACCAAGGAGCGAGGGCTACTCGTCGCCGCCGTGGTCATGCACCCGGCCGACCTGAACGCTGCACGCCGGTCGATTCGGGATCTCATCCTGCCCGGCCAACGCCGCATCCACTTCCACAAGGAGAGAGACGACCGGCGCCGTCAGATCGTCGACGGGTTTCTCGCGCTCTCCGCGCACGCTGTCATCTTCGACGCGAAGGACCATCGCAACGCCCGGGTCGCTCGCGAAGCCTGCCTCGTCTCTCTGGTGGAGCACACGGCGAAGATCGGGGCTGCCCGCCTCGTCCTGGAACGCGACGACTCGACCTTCCAGGCCGATCAGCGCCTGCTCTTCGAGCAGGTCAGGAAGTGTGGGGTGGACGGAAGGCTGCGGTACGACCAGCTACGCGCCCACGAGGAGTGTCTGCTGGCCGTTCCCGACGCGTTGGCCTGGTGCTGGGCCAAAGGCGGGCGCTGGAAGGACTCCATCCGCCGCATGATCAGTGAGTCGCGACAGGTCTGACGAGGCGCAGACAGCGCGAGACCCGGCTCACCCACCGTCCGGAAGGCTGCCGGGTCCACTTCCACGGGGCTAGTGCCCCTGGCAGTTGAAGGTTACCGCTGTCCGAACCGTTCGGACAAGAAATGGACGTGGCAGGCCGCGTCTACGCTCTCGGCGTGTCAGTCGTATCGCCCTCACCCGCTCCCGTACGCGTGGCCGGTGCCCGATCCGCCCTCTGGTCCCTCACCATGACCGCCGTGCTCGTCGGCTTCGGCCTCGCCGTGATCGCGGTCAGCGCGGTGGTCGGCCACCTCACCGTGGGACTGCCGATCGCCGTGCCGATCTCCGTCGCCCTGGCCGGCTGCCTCGCCTTCGCGGTCGGCCTGCGCCTGCTGCACCGGGGCTGGTGGCTGACCCTCCTGTCGGTGCTGCCGGCGCTGTTCGTGCTGGTGGGCACCGTGCAGCTCGCGCCGGAGTCGGTCCTCCGGGAACGCGGCGTCGCCCAGCAGGTGACCATCACCGACGTGGAGACCGTCGGCAAGCGGCACGAGTTCGTCCTCCAGGGCGACACCGGCCGGCTCGACGAGCCGTTGGTCTACCGGGGCAGCTCCCCCGGCTACCGGGTCGGCCAGCGGCTGACGGTGGTCGTCGACCCTCGGGGCGAGGTGGAGCTGGCCGACGAGCGGGACGTGGACCCGGACGGAAAGCGGGCCATGCTCGTGCTCGGTGCGGCGGGATGGACCCTGCTCACGCTGGTCGGCGGGTGGCGCGGCCACGTCAGCCGGGCCCGTGGCCGCGCCGCCACGGCACCGCCCGTGGTGTTCTGACCGGCGACGCCGCTACGCGTCGTAGTCGACGGTCAACTCGTCGGTGACCGGGCTGGACTGGCAGGTCAGCACGTAACCGGCGGCCACCTCGTCCGGCTCCAGCGCGTAGTTGCGCGCCATCGTCACCTCACCCGCCGTCACCTTCGCCCGGCAGGTCGAGCAGACGCCGCCCTTGCAGGCGTACGGCAACTCGCCGCGCACCCGCAGCGCCGCGTCGAGCACCCGCTCGTCCCGGCCCATCGTGAAACTCGACGAGCGGCCGTCCAGCACGATCGTCACGTCGGTGCCGGACCCGGGCCGGTCGGCCTCGCGGCGGACCGGCTCCGGCGGCGCGTCGACGTGGAACAGCTCGGTGCGCACCGCCGCGTCCGGCACGCCGCGGCCCGCCAGCACCGCCTTGGCGTCCACCACCATGCCGTACGGGCCGCAGAGGAACCACTCCTCGATCTCGTCGCCGGGGACGAGAGTGTCGAGCAGCCGGGTCAGCCGGTCGGCGTCGATCCGCCCCGACAGCAACGCCGACTCGCCCATCTCCCGGGACAGCACGTGCACCAGGTGCAGCCGGGTCGGATAGCGGTCCTTCAGGTCGGCCAGCTCCTCGGCGAACATCACCGAGTTCGCCGTGCGGTTGCCGTACACCAGCGTGAACGTGCTGCGCGGCTCGGTCGCCAGCGCGGTCGCGGCCAGCCCGAGCACCGGGGTGATGCCGGAACCGGCGACCACCGCGCCGTACCGGCGGGCCCGGTCCGGGGTGAACGCGGAGGTGAAGTGCCCCAGCGGCGGCAGCACCTCGACGGTGTCGCCGCCCCGCAGCGCGCCGCAGGCGAAGGCGGAGAACGCCCCGCCCGGGACCTCACGCACCCCGATCCGCACCCGGCCGTGCCGGGCCAGCTCGTCCGGGGTGGAGCAGATCGAGTACGACCGCCGCACCTCCCCGCCGTCGCCCTCGGCCGGGCGGCGGACGGTGAGGTGCTGCCCGGCGGAGAACGCGAACGTCTCGCGCAGCTCCTCGGGCACGGCGAACGTGATCGACACCGAGTCGTCGGTGAGCCGGTCCACGGCGGCCACGGGCAACGGGTGGAAGACCGGCCGGCGGCGCACCGGCCGGGTGATGGTGACAGTCACAGCGCCTTCAGGTGGTCGAAGGGTTCGGAACAGGAACGGCAACGCCACAGCGCCTTGCACGCGGTGGAGCCGAAGCGGCTGATCTGGCTGGTCTCCGGCGACCCGCAGCGCGGGCAGCGTACGGCCAGCGTCAACGGCACCACCGTGCCCTCACCGCGCGGCGCGGGCGGGGCGATGCCGGCGGCGGCCAGCTTGGCCCGGCCGGTGTCGGAGATCCAGTCGGTGCTCCACGCCGGGTGGTAGACGGTACGGACCTCGGCGTCCGGGTGCCCGGCGGCGGCCAGCGCCCGGCGGATGTCCGCCCGGATCACGTCCATGGCCGGGCAGCCGGTGTAGGTGGGGGTGATGGTGACGACGACCCGGCCGGTGTCCGGCTCCTCGTCGACCGCGCGCAGGATGCCCAGCTCGTCGATGGTGATGACCCGGATCTCCGGGTCCACCACCGCCGCCGCGGCCGCCCTCGCCTCACTCACCAGTGCCACTCCGGGCTCCGCTCCGCCGCTCGCCTCGCGCTCACCAGTCGGCTCCGGGGTGGGCGCGGTGCAGCACCTGCATCTCGGCGAGCAGGTAGGAGAGGTGTTCGGTGTGCAGGCCGTCCCGGCCGCCACCCGGCGTCCAGCCCGTCTCCGGGCGGGTGAGCGTGGCCTCGTCCAGCACCGCCGTCACCGTGGCGTCGAAGTCGGCCCGGAGGCCGGCCGGGTCGACCGGCGCCGCCGGGGACGGGTCGAACAGCTCGTGGACGTACGGCCACACCTGGTCGACCGCGTCCTGCATGCGCCGGTGCGACTCCTCGGTGCCGTCGCCGAGCCGCTTCACCCACAGCGCGGCGTGGTCCAGGTGGTACGCCGACTCCTTGCGCGCCTTCGCCCCGACCGCCGCCAGCCGCTCGTCCGCGCAGCCGGCCAGCGCCGTGTAGAGCGGCACCTGGTACGCGGCCAGGAAGAACAGTTTCGCCATGGTCACGCCGAAGTCGCCGTTCGGCAGCTCGACCAGCAGGCAGTTGCGGAACTCGCGGTCGTCGCGCAGGTAGGCCAGGGCGTCCTCGTCCCGGCCGGCGCCCTCCAGCTCGCCCGCGTACGTGAGCAGCAGCCGCGCCGCGCCGAGCTGGTCGAGGGCGATGTTCGCCAGCGCGATGTCCTCCTCCATCTCGGGAGCGCGGGAGGTCCACTCACCGAGGCGCTGCGCGGCGATGAGCGCGTCGTCGCCGATGGCGAGCGTGAAGTCGAAACTCATAGGTGGGCAGCCCCTTCGGGGACCTCGTAGAACGTCGGGTGGCGGTAGACCTTGTCGGCGGCCGGGTCGAAGAAGGCGTCCTTCTCGTCGGGGCTGGACGCGGTGATCGCGCTCGCCGGCACCACCCAGATGGAGACGCCCTCCTGGCGGCGGGTGTAGAGATCCCGCGCGTTGCGCAGGGCCAGCTCGGCGTCGGGGGCGTGCAGGCTGCCGACGTGGGTGTGCGACAGGCCACGGCGGGCCCGCACGAACACCTCCCACAGGGGAGATGACTGGCTGCTCATGCCGGACTGACCGGGCATGCCCTCACGGCCCTCGCTTCGCTCGGTGCGTTCGCTCATGCCGAGCCGAACGGGCATGCCCTCACGGCCCTCGCTTCGCTCGGTGCGTTCGCTCATGCCGCGACCGGTTCCTTTCGCTCCACCCGCTTCGCGGCGTACGCCGCGGCGGCCTCCCGTACCCACGCGCCGTCGGCGTGCGCCTTGCGCCGGTGCGCCATCCGCTCCCTGTTGCACGGCCCGTCGCCCTTGATCACCCGCATCAGCTCGTCGTAGTCGGGCTGGGTGTAGTCGTACGCCTGCCGCTCGTCG
The DNA here is from genome assembly GCF_040648395.1 of Micromonospora sp. NPDC049151. Classification (NCBI taxonomy): domain Bacteria; kingdom Bacillati; phylum Actinomycetota; class Actinomycetes; order Micromonosporales; family Micromonosporaceae; genus Micromonospora; species Micromonospora sp. NPDC049151. The sequence goes on along the minus strand of NZ_JBEZDP010000029.1, from coordinate 23,954 downwards.
TTCCAGCGCAGGTCCGGGTCGGGGAGGGTGAGGCCGAGCACCTCCGCCTGACCGACGCACATGTCGACGAAGCGCTGACGCAGCTCGTCGTTGGAGAAGCGCTTGATCTTCCAGGCCATGGACTGGGCGCTGTGCGTCGAGTCGCCGTCGGGCGGGCCGAACATGGCCAGTGACGGGTACCACCAGCGGTCGACCGCGTCCTGGGCCATCGCCTTCTGCGCCGGGGTGCCGTGCGCCAGCGTGTGCAGGATCTCGTAGCCCTGCCGCTGGTGGAACGACTCCTCCTTGCAGACCCGGATCATCGCGCGGGCGTACGGGCCGTAGGAGCAGCGGCACAGCGGCACCTGGTTGACGATCGCCGCGCCGTCCACCAGCCAGCCGATCGCGCCCACGTCGGCCCAGGTCAGCGTCGGGTAGTTGAAGATCGAGCTGTACTTCTGCCGCCCGTCGAGCAGCAGCTCCACCAGCTCGTCGCGGCTGATCCCGAGCGTCTCGGCGGCGGCGTAGAGGTAGAGGCCGTGCCCGGCCTCGTCCTGCACCTTCGCGAGCAGGATCGCCTTGCGCTTGAGCGACGGCGCGCGGCTGATCCAGTTGCCCTCCGGCTGCATGCCGATGATCTCGGAGTGGGCGTGCTGGGCGATCTGCCGGATCAGCGTCCTGCGGTACGCCTCGGGCATCCAGTCGCGGGGCTCGATCTTCTGATCCGCGCTGATCACGTCGGCGAAGTACGCCTCGACGTCCTCGTCGGCCACCGCGCCGCCGCGCCGGGACCGCGCCGCCGCCTCGCGCAGCGCCGCCTCCGCGGCCTCCACCTCGCCGAGCAGGCCGCCGCCCGGAGCGTCCTCCGGCGGGGCGAAGTCGTTGCCATACATGCAGCCAGTGTTACAGCTCGGCACGAACCACACCAGGGGGTGTAACAGGTTTCGGCGATCGTCTCGCGTAACCGGGCACATGCGCCCCCTCATCGGCCCAGGTCGCTGTGATGTCGATCACTCAGCTCCGGTTAAACCTCCCAAGAGGGGCAAAGTGGCTCAATATCCCGCCGACCCGGCAAAGTCATGGGTGTCGAGACCTGTCATCAGGACTGTCCGGAAGTAGACTTCCCCCCGGCAAACCGTTCGGCTTCATGATCGTCACCGTTCAGGCCATCGTCCCCCGGCCTGTCGGCGACCGGGCCGGACCCATGCGAAGCGCCGGTCCCCCCGGCCAGACATCTGGAGCTCACCACTCATGCGACCTCGCGTGACCATGGCGGTCGCCATCGTGGCGATCCTCATCGGTGGCGTCATGCTTGTGCCGGCCGCGTACGCGAAGTTCTCCGCCGGCGCGGGCGGCATCGGCGGCGGCGAGCAGGTCCCGGTGCCCGCCCCGACGGCGCCGGCTGCGCCGACGCTGCGCGACGCGCCGGTGTCGGTGAACTTCAAGGGCGAATTCTTCTCCTGGGCCCTGATGGATCGCGAGACCGGCAGGGTCACCGGCGCGCAGAACATGAACCAGACCAGCTCCACCGAGTCGATGCTCAAGGCCTGGATCGTCGCGGACTACCTTCGCCAGCTGGGCGACAAGCAGCCGAGCGCCGGGCTCAAGAAGGCGGCGATCCTGGCGATCCGGGACAGCGACGACGACGGCGCGAACGCCGTCTACCGGGCGGCGGGCGGCTCCTACAAGCCGCAGCCGGGCGGCCGGCCCGACCCGGTCATCGCCCGCGCTATCCGGATCTGCGGTCTGACCGACACCCGGCCCGGCACCGTGCCCGACTACAAGGGCTGGTGGAGCTTCACCGAGATGTCCCCCCGGGACGCGGCCCGCCTCGGTGACTGCATCGCCGACGGCCGCGCCGCCGGCCCCAAGTGGACCGAGTGGCTGCTCAGCGAGATGACAAAGGTGGCCGGTAGCGTCACCAAGCAGGCCACGCGATCCGGCGGCGGCCGGTGGGGCATCATCGACGGCCTGCCCGCGACGATCAAGGCGCAGGGTCCGGTGCACATGAAGAACGGCTGGACGCAGCTCGCCTACGACGGCAACTGGCACGTCAGCTGCCTTTCGTTCACCGACAAGTGGAGTCTCGCCGTGATGATGCGGTACCCGGGAAGCGCCGGCCTGCCGTACGGTGCGAAGATGTGCGCCGCCGTCGCCACCCAGCTCGTGACGCCGCAGCCCGGCGCGGCGCTCAAGGTGCCGCAGCAGCCGGTCGGGAAGCTCTGATGGCCGGTGCCCGGCGTCGGCCCGGCAGCTATCGGCGCCCGCTCGCGTTCAGCGCCCTGGCGGTAGCCCTCGTCGGCCTGCTCGGCCTCTCCCTGCGGGTGATCCCCGGCTCACCGCTGGAGGCGACCGCGAACTCGCGTCCGGAGCCGGCCGGCGAGCGGTCCGCCCAGCGGACCGTGGACCGCGGCGCGAAACCGCGGGTGGCCCCCTCGCGATCCCTGGAACCGCTGCCGTTCGAGGCGAAGAACCTGGACAGCCTCAAGATCAAGGGCTGGTACGGCTGGTCCGTGCTGGACAAGCGCACCGGAAAGATCATCGGCTCGGCGAACATGGGCCAGACGAGCACCACCGCGTCCCTGATCAAGTCCTGGGTGGTGGCCGACTACCTGCGCCTGAGCGCGGAGGACGGCAAGACGCCGAGCGACGCGAAGCTGGCCGACGCCACGAAGATCATCCGGGACAGCGACAACACCCGGGCCCAGGAGTTCTACCGGAGCGTCGGCGGCACCGACTCGATCGAGCGGCTCATCTCGATCTGCAAGCTGACCGACAGCGAGGTCGCCTCCGACGGCGGCTGGAGCCAGACGCTGCTGTCGCCCCGGGACGCCGCGCGCCTCGGCCTCTGCATCGACGACGGCCGGGCCGCCGGGCCGAAGTGGACCAAGTGGCTGCTGAACGAGATGCGCCAGGTACGCGCCCCCGGTGACTTCGGCATCCGCAAGGCGTTCCCGGCGGCCGAGCAGAAGAAGATCGCCATCAAGAACGGGTGGATCGACCGGCAGGACGAAGAGGAGTACCACGTCAACTGCCTGGCCATCGGCGACACCTGGACGATGGGCGTGATGCTCCGCACCCCGTTCGGCGTCGAGGGCGGCTGGGACTACGGCATGGACGCCTGCGAACGGATCACCAAGGCGCTGCTGCGCCCGGCCACCTGAGCAAGCTCAGCCCTGGAAGAACTCCGGGCCGCCGGCCGGCAGCGCCGGCACCTCCCCGTACGCGGCCGCCCGGCGGGCGAACTCGCGCAGCCCGGCCACCTGCCGCTCGCCGAGCGAGAAGTCGAGCGCGCGGAAGTACGTGGCGAGCGTCGCCGCGTCGAACGTCTCCCAGCGGGCCGCCGCCTCCGCCACCTGGTCCAGTTCGGCCAGGCACAGGTCACGGGAGCGCAGGAACGCCTCGTGCACTTCCTTGACCAGTCCCGGGTGGGCGGCGGCGAACTCGCGGCGTACCGCCCAGACGGCGAACACCATCGGCAGGCCGGTCCAGTCGTGCCACGCCTGCCCCAGGTCGGTCACCTCGAGACCCTTGGCCGGCGCCTCGTAGAGCGCGCGCAGCGCCACGTCGCCGATGAGCACTCCGGCGTCGGCCTCCAGCAGCATCTGGGTCAGGTCCGGCGGGCAGCGGAAGTACTCCGGGCGTACCCCGTGCCGCTCGGCGAGCAGCAGCTGGGCCAACAGCACCCCGGTACGCGAGGTGGAGCCGAGCGCCACCCGGGCGCCGTCCAGCTCATCCAACGGGCGGGTGGACACGACGTTCACCGAGAGCACCGGCCCGTCGCTGCCGACCGCCAGGTCGGGCAGGAGCAGCAGGTCGTCGGCGTGCTTGAGGAACTCCACCAGCGTGATCGGGCCGATGTCCAGGTCACCGGCGACCAGGGCGGCGCTCAGCCGGTCCGGCGAGTCCTTGTGCAGGTCGACGTCGATGAGCGCGCCGGATCGCATCAGCCCCCAGTAGATCGGGAGGCAGTTGAGGAACTGGATGTGCCCCACCCGGGGGCGGGCGATGCGGTCGGCCATGCCCCGACCGTATCGCCGTGGCTTGCGTCGCGCCGCCGGGGGAGCCGATGGAGTGGTGAACTCCGCACCCGTAATGAAAGGAAGGGCCCCCTGTTAACGCCTGCGGTAGAGGAAGGGCCCCTTGTTAACAGCGGCGGTCACGCGGGCTCCGCCGCGGCGGGTGCGGCGCGGGCGGCGGGTGCGGCGCGGGCGGCGGGTGCGGCGCGGGCGGCGGGTGCGGCGCGGGCGGCGGCGCGCTCGGCGCGTACCGCGCGGCGGACCGGCCAGGCCAGCGCCACCACCACCAGCAGGCCGGCCACGCCACACCCGGCGACGAGCGTGCGCGGGCCGGCCACCTCCAGCAGCAGGCCACCGACCAGGTAGCCACCCATCGCGGCGCCCTGGGCGGCCGCACCGAAGGCGGCGAAGGCCCGGCCCCGGGCCGCCTCCGGCACCCGCCGTGCCAGCAACAGGTTGTTGAAGACGTTGTCGCCGCCGTTTGCCACGCCGCCCAGCAGCCAGATGGGCACGAGCAGCCACGCCGAGGGCACCGCCGCCGAGACCAGCACCGCCACGCCGCATCCGCCGAGCAGCACCAGCCCGGCCCCGAGCAGCGCGCCGTCGTCGGCGAGCCGGCGGGCGACGCGGGCGAACAGCCACGCGCCGAGCACGATGCCGAGCGTCCACGAGCCGGTGACCAGGCCGTACACGGTGGCGCTGCTGCCGAGCGTCTCCCGGATGAAGAAGACCTCGATGACGTTCACCGCCCCGACCGCGCCGACCACGGCGGCCAGGCTGCCGACCATCACCGTCAGCAGCGGGTCGCGCCGCAGCCGCCACCGGGGTGCGGCCACGGCGGCGGTTCCGGCCGCCGCCCTGCGGCCTCCCCTGTGGGTACGGACGAACAGCCCGGCCGCCACCAGCGAGAGATAGCTGAGGGCGCCGAGAAGCAGTGGCACCCGGGTGCCGAACTGGCCGACGAGCAGCCCGGCCAGCGCCGGCCCGGCGAGTGCGCCCAGCGTGCCGGCGGTCTGGTTCAGCGCGCCCGCCCGGGGCAGGTCCTCGGGCAGCACCATGACCGGCACCAGCGCGGAGATCACCGGTTGGGTGACCGCGAGACCGGTGGCCAGCAGCGCCACGAGTGCGATCACCAGCACCGGATCCGTGGCGTACGCGAGCGCCACGCATGTCGCACCCTGGCCGGCCCCGGCGGCGATCAGCAGCACCCGGCTGTCCACCCGGTCGGCGAGGCGGCCGGTCAGCGGGGCGAGCGCCACGAGCGGCAGTGTCGCGGCGAGCAACAGCCCGGAGACCGCGAGCCCACCGGCCCCGGCGGACTGGAGCGCGAGCGTGAGGGCGCTGGTGACCAGGAAGTTCCCACAACTGGAGACGCCGCGCGCGGTCGCCGCGAGCCAGACGTCCGGCCAGCGCGACTCGTCAGTTGTGAAGGACATACTTCGAAAGTAATCCTTCACAACTGACGCGCGCAACCCCTCAATCGAGCGGCATCGCCCGGTACTGCGTCGCCACCGGCCGCGCTCCGGCCGGTGGATCGGCCCGGGTCCGCCGCCGGTACGGCTCCAGCAGCGCCTGGATCGCGTGATTCAACTCGGTCAACTCCTCGGCGGTCAGGAGCAGCATGCTGTCGCTGAACCAGGTCGCCGCGTACCACTCCGGCGGCTCGTCCGGCGCGCGGCGCAACCAGTCCCGGACCCGCTGGGCGTCGCGGACCATGTGCGCCTCCACCAGCGCCGCCTCGGCGGCACGCGCCTCCGGGTCGGCGCCCGGCCCCACCTCGACGCGGTACGACGGATTCACCGCCTGCCAGACCCGCTCCCGGGCGTCACCCCGGCCGGGAGCCTGCTGGACCAGCCCGAACTTCGCCAGCTCGCGCAGGTGGTAACTGGTCGCACTCGGCGACAGCCCGGCGATCTCGGCGCACTCGGTGGCCGTCGCACCGCCCTCCAGCGTCCCGAGGTGTTCCATGATCGCCATGCGGGCCGGGTGAGCCAGTGCCCGCATCACCTGCGGGTCACTGATCGTCACCCGACTCCTGCCGGGAAGCGCCTCCGTCATGCCTCAATGATCCCGGGTCCGCCGACGCCGCCACCAGCCAGATCTTGGTACGGGGGCGCCCTCATGAGGGCGGTTCCGTACCAAGATCGGTGCCTGCTTCGGAAATTCGGTGGCGTCGGCGTTCGGGGCCGGTAGAGTCGAGGGCCGCCCGACGGCCGCGGTGAGCATGCACCGCAGCGGACGTCCCCGCGCCGGGAGCAGGCCAACCGCCCCGGACACGCGAGCGAGCCTCAGTTGAGCCATCGGAGTTCATCGTGCCCGCAACCGACCTTGACGCCACACCGAGCCTCGACGCCGAACTGGCCGCCGAGCGTGCCCACCTCGACGCCTCCCGCGCCGCGCTGACCCGGATGCGGGAACGCGCCGAGGCGCTCTTCGCCACCGGCGACAAGGTGGCCGGTGACTCGTACACCGCCGAGCAGCTCGGCCGGCACATGGCCCGGCGGGTCAAGGAGCTGGCCGACGACCCGAGCACCCCGCTGTTCTTCGGCCGCCTGGACTTCGGCGGCGACGACCCGGACCACGCCGGGCGGGACTACCACGTCGGGCGGCGGCACGTCACCGACGAGCTGGGCGAGCCGCTGGTGCTGGACTGGCGGGCACCGGTCTCCCGGTCGTTCTACCGGGCAAGCGCACGCGATCCGCAGGGCGTCGCCGTACGCCGCCGGTTCGGGTTCAGCGCCGGGACGCTGACCAGCTTCGAGGACGAGCACCTGGCCCGGGGCGAGGAACTCGGCACCGCCAGCCGCATCCTCACCGCCGAGATCGAGCGCCCGCGCGTCGGCCCGATGCGCGACATCGTCGCCACCATCCAGCCGGAGCAGGACGAACTGGTCCGGGCCGACCTGGCCGACTCGATCTGCGTACAGGGTGCCCCGGGCACCGGAAAGACGGCGGTCGGGCTGCACCGCGCCGCGTACCTGCTCTATCTGCACCGGGAACGGCTGCGCCGCTCGGGTGTGCTGATCGTCGGGCCGAACCGGGCGTTCCTGTCGTACATCGCGGCGGTGCTCCCCGCCCTCGGGGAGGTCGAGGTCGAGCAGGCCACTGTGGAGGACCTGGTCGCTCGGGTGCCGGTCCGCGCGGTGGACGACCCGGCCGCCGCCGCGCTCAAGCACGACGTCCGGATGGCCGAGGTGCTGCGCCGGGCCGTCGAGGCCCACATCGGTACGCCGACCGAGCCGATCATGGTGTCGGACGGCTCGTACCGGTGGCGGATCGGGCTCGACCCGCTGTACCGGATCGTCGCCGAGACCCAGGCGGAAGGGCTGCCGTACGCCACCGGCCGGGAACGGGTCCGGGCGCGGGTGGTGGGGCTGCTGCAACGGCAGGCCGAGGCGCGCCGGGCGGAGTCGCCGAGCGACGCCTGGCTGCGCCGGATGAGCCGGATCAAGCCGGTCACCGACCTGCTCGACGCGGTCTGGCCGGCGCTCACCCCGGACGGCCTGCTGCACCGGCTGCGCACCGACGCCGACGCGCTCGCCGCCGCCGCGGACGGCCTGCTCACGCCCGAGGAGCAGGAGCTGTTCCGCGCCGGCAAGACCGCGCGCACCGCGAAGGCGACCCGGTGGACCGCCGCCGACGCGGTGCTCGTCGACGAAGTCGCCGGGCTGCTCGAACGGCCCGCCGGCTTCGGGCACGTGGTGGTCGACGAGGCGCAGGACCTCTCCCCGATGCAGTGCCGCGCCATCGCCCGGCGCAGCGAGCACGGCTCGATCACGCTCCTCGGGGACCTCGCCCAGGGCACCGCGCCGTGGGCGGCTACCGACTGGCGGGAGTCCCTGGCCCACCTGGGCAAGCCGGACGCCGCCGTGGTGCCGCTGAGTGTGGGCTTCCGGGTGCCGGCCGCCGTGGTCGCGTTCGCGAACCGGCTGCTGCCGGCGCTCGCCGTCGACGTACCCCCGGCCCGGTCGCTTCGCCACGACGGCGCGCTCGATGTGCGTACCGCCGAGGACCTGACGGCCGCGACGGTGGCCGAGGTGCGGGCGGCGCTCGCGCACGACGGCTCGGTCGGTGTGATCGCCGCCGACGACGCTGTCGACCGGCTGCGCGCGGCGCTCGCCGACGCAGGTGTCGAGACCGCTACCGCCGACGACGTCGAGGCCGCGGCGCGCGTCACCGTGGTTCCGGCGACGCTGGTCAAGGGCCTGGAGTACGACCACGTGGTGGTCGTCGAGCCGGCCGCGATCGTGGCCGCCGAGCCGCGTGGGCTGCATCGCCTCTACGTGGTGCTGACCCGGGCGGTCTCCCGGCTGGCCGTGCTGCACCGCGAGCCGCTGCCCGCGCCGCTGACCGCCTGACGCGGTCAGACGGCCAGCGCGGCGGCTACCTCGCGCAGCGGGCGGCCCGACTCGGCGATCGGCACTGTGAACGACAGCCAGGAACCGTCGGTGAAGTCGATCCGCAGCCGCTTCGGGTTGAGCCGGTGCCAGCCCACCCGCGCGGAGGCGATTTCCGCACGCGCGGCCGACCAGGCCACCGCGGTCTCGGCCAGCGCGCGTTCCTCGGCCTCGCGCCCGGCGAGCAGCTTGACGCCGCCGGTGCGGCAGACCACCAGCCGCCGGTCGGTGACCGCGAGCAGCGTCTCCCGGACCTGGAGGTCGGGCCGGACCGGGCGGAGCGCGCGGTGCAGCCGGGAGGCGGCCGAGCCGGGTGCGCCGCGCCCGGCGATCCCCCAGCCAATCGCGTCGACCAGGCGGTCGCCGCGATCCCAGGTGGCAAGGGGCAGCAGCACGTTGAGCAGCACCGAGCCGGCAGTCCGCCGGCTCGGCTCGGCGGTGGGCTCCGGCTCGGGCGGCGGAGCCGGGGCGAGCCCCTGGCCGACGTCGGCCTTGGCGTGGGCCAGGACGCGCTCGCCCGGCTCGACGAGCAGGCCGATCCGGTCGCGGTATCTGGTCTCGTCCATCGGCTCAGTATCGGTCGTGGCCGTAGCCGTCGGCGGCGGGGCGCTCCGCGCCCGGCGCGTTGCCCATCACCTCGCCGACGATCTCGCGGACCCGGGCGGCGGCGGCCTCCTGCGCCCGGTTCGCCGCCGAGGTGATCTCCTCGGCCAGCGTGTACGAGTCGAGGCGCATGGCCCGTGCGTTGATGTCGGTGGAGAGGATCTTGCCGTCGGCGGCGGCCACGACGGTGACCAGGCCGGAGTCGCTCACACCCTCGGCGCTGCTCTGCTCCAGCTCGGCCATCCGCGCGCCGAGTTCACGCTGCCACCCGTCCAGGTTGCGGGCGAGCGCCTCGATCCGGTCCAGGGCCGGGAACGTCATGGCTGCCTCTCAGTTCACGATCGAGTCGAACACGTTCTGCACGCCCTTGGTGTACGGGCCGAGATCGTCGCGGTACGTGCCGTCCACCAGGTAGTTGCGGTCCTTGCGCCCGTCGGAGACGTCGTGCAGGCCCATGCCGGTGTCGAGCAGGGCACCGCCCATGCCGGGGATGTTCACCGGGGACGCCTGGTTGATGACGAACTTGCCCGGGAAGAGGACGGCGGCGCGTTCGACCTTGAAGGCGAGCGCCGCCTTCGTGTAGCCGGACTTGTTGAACGCGCTGTACGCCTTCTTGGCCCGGCGCAGCTCCATCACCACCTTGGCGTAGTGCTCGATCAGGTTGGCGACCTTCTGGAGCTTGGTGGCGAGCTTCGTGAGGATCTCCGCGAACCGCGCCACGATCTTCACCATGCGGCCGACCGTGGTGGCGAGTCTCGCCAGCACGCGTACCACTGTGGCGGCCAGGCTCACCCCGGCGCTCAGCACCGCCGCCACCGCCGCGATGATGACCTCGGTCAGGAACCAGAGCAGGAACTCCAGGATCAGTTCGACCAGCAGGTTGAACGCGTCCACCGCCGCGTTCGCGGAGTCGACCAGCACCTCCTTGGTGCCGTCCAGCCCCGCTGCGAGGTCGTCCATCGCCGCCTCGATGGACTGCATCGAGGCGTGGAACTTCTCCGCCGCGTCGCCGTTCCAGGCGCCGCGCAGCCGGGCCCGGTCCGCCACCTGGTCACCGGCGATCTGCCGGACCGCCTCGCCGGTGGTCATCGCGAGCTGGGCCGCCCGCATCAGGTCGTCCGGCTCACCGGCGACCAGTTCCAGGAGCTGCTCGAACGGCCAGAGCACCGCGTTCGACAGCGGCTTGAACGGGTCGGGCGTGCCCGACACGATCTGCTCGAAGTAGGTCTTGTTGCGCTGGAGCGCCTCGGTGCTCATCGCCCCACCCCTCAGCCGCCGGCGGTGAACATGGTGTCGTTCGCCGCGTCCGTGTCGTCGTAGGCGGCGGCCGTCTCCATCAGGCCCGAGGCGATGGTCAGCATGGTCTCGGCACCGTCGGCCAGCCCTTGCAGGCACGCCTCGAACTGCTGCTCGTACGCGGCGGCGAGGCTGAACGACGCGGGCATCACGCCGAAGGAGTGCCGGGCCACGTGGCCGTCGCGGAACATCCGCTCCAACTCGCGGAACCGGGAGGAGCGGTCCCGGGAGGCGAGCGCGAACGTCCTCAGCGCCTCCGGCTGGACGTCGAGATTCCTGCTCGGACTGGTCACGGACCCTCCCCAGTGTCCGGTCGGAACTTCCACCGTCGTCGACGGCGTCACCAGACTAGGGGATGCGCGCAGCCGGGTACGGGGACACCGCGACTGGCGCGGGCACGGTAGACAGGGGATGCACAGCCCCTCCGCCCGAGGAGACCACCGATGATCCTGGCCCGCGCCGAACAGGTCAGCCGCCGCTACGGCGAGGTGCTGGCGCTGGACCGGGTCGACCTGACCGTCCGGGCCGGGGAGCTGGTCGGCCTGCTCGGGCCGAACGGCGCCGGCAAGAGCACACTGATCAACCTGCTGGTCGGGCTGCGCCGCCCCACCGCCGGCCGGGTCGAGCTGTGCGGCGGCGATCCACGCGACCCGGCGAGCCGGCGGCAGCTCGGCGTCACGCCGCAGGAGACCGGCCTGCCGGGCACACTGCGGGTCGGCGAGGTGGTCGACTTCGTCTCGGCGCACTTCCCCGACCCGGTGCCGCGGGGCGAGCTGCTCGACCGGTTCGGCCTCGCCGACCAGGCACGCCGGCAGACCGGCGGTCTCTCCGGCGGGCAGCGTCGCCGGCTCGCGGTGGCGCTGGCGTTCGTCGGCCGTCCCCGGCTGGTGGTGCTCGACGAGCCGACCACCGGCCTCGACGTGGAGGCGCGGCACGCGCTCTGGGACGCGATCCGCGGCTTCCACGCCGACGGCGGCACCGTGCTGCTGAGCAGCCACTACCTGGAGGAGGTGGAGGCGCTCGCGCAGCGGGTGGTGGTGATCGGCCACGGGCGGGTGCTGGCCGACGACTCGGTGGCGGCCATCCGCGGGATCGTCGGCGTACGCCGGGTCAGCCTGGTCGCCGACGACCTGCCGGCGCTGCCGGGCGTGGTCACCACCGAACGCGCCGACGGGCGGGTGCACCTGCTCACCACCGACGCCGACCAGCTCGTCCGCGACCTGGTCACCTCCGGGGTGCCGTTCCACGATCTGGAGGTCCGGCCCACCTCGCTGGAGGAGGCGTTCCTCGCCATCACGGCCGACGACCGGCCCGCGCCCACAGCCGCCTAGGAGACCGCCGTGCCGCTCGCCCTGGTCCACGCCCGCTACCACCTGTTAGAGATCATCCGGGTGCCGGTGGCGGTGGTGGGCAGCGCGTTCTTCCCCGCCGCCTCGATGCTCTTCTTCGTGGTGCCGTTCGCCGGCGACGACCCGGCCGGCGCCACCTACGCCACCGCCGCCATGGTGACGTTCGCGGTGATGACCGCCAACATCTTCCAGTACGGCGTAGGCGTCTCCGAGGACCGCGACCAGCCCTGGAACCCGTACACCCGGACGCTGCCGACGGGACCGGCTCCGCGGCTGGCCGGGCGGATCCTGGCCGGGGTGGTCCTGACCTACGTGTCGATGATCCCGGTGGTGGTGATCGCGGCGGTCGCCACCGAGGCGCGGGTCAGCGCGGTGCGGTTCCTCCTCGGCCTTGGCGCCGTGGCCGTGGTCTCGGTGCCGTTCACGCTGCTCGGCCTGACGATCGGCTACTCGCTGCCGAGCAAGGCCGCGATCGTGGTGGCACAGGTGATCTTCTTCCCGCTCGCGTTCGGCGGTGGGCTCCTCTCCGGGCCGGACGACGCGCCCGGCTTCATCAAGGCGATCGCCCCCTACCTGCCCACCCGGGGCGCCGTGGAACTGATCTGGGCGGCGGTCACCGACTTCCGGCCGGACACCCGGGCGCTGGTGATGCTCGTGGTCTGGGTGCTGGTGCTCGCCGCGCTCGCCGGCTGGGCGTACCGGCGGGACGAGGGACGCCGCTTCAGCTGACCTTTTGTCCGGTTCCGGCCCGGTGGCCGACCCGGCGGTGCCACGATGCCGACAGGGCGGGCGAGCGGAGCCGCCCCCGGCGAGAGGGGTCACCGTGAACGGCGTCGAGCCCGGCACGCCCTGCTGGACGGACTTGGCCACGCCCGGTCTGGACGACGCCCGACGGTTCTACCCCGAGCTGTTCGGCTGGACCGGGCAGGTCTCCCCCGAGCCGGAAGCCGACGGCTACACCGTCTTCCGCAAGGACGGCAAGGCGGTCGCCGGGGCCGGGCCGCCCGCCACGCCGGACCAGGTGCCGGTCTGGTCGATGTACGTGGCGACCGACGACGCCGACCTGGTCGCGACCCGGGCGGAGGCGGCCGGCGGGCAGGTGGTCGTCTCGCCGTTCGACGTCGCCCAGCAGGGCCGGATGGCAGTGCTCGCCGACCCGGCCGGCGCGGTGTTCAGCGTCTGGCAGCCGATGGCGATGCGCGGAGCCGAGCTGTACAACGCGCCGGGTGCGATGTGCTGGAACGAGCTGGTCACCCCCGATCCGGAGGGCGCGAAGGAGTTCTACGCGCTGGTCTTCGGCTGGCATCCGGAGGAACGACCGGCCGGGCCGGACGCGTACACCGGCTGGCGCTGCGGCGCCCGGATCGTCGCCGGGATGCTGCCCCGGGCCGAGCCGCTGCCGGCGGACCTGCCCGCGTACTGGGCTGTGTACTTCGCCGTGGAGGACACCGACGCGACCGCCGCCCGGGCCGCTGAACTGGGCGGCACCATCCTGGTCCCGCCCCGCGACAACCCGGCCGGACGCGGCGCCGCCCTACGCGACCCGTCCGGCGCCCTCTTCTCCATCTCCACCCTCCGCTGACCCACACCCCCCACCCCCACCCGCCGTCGTCTTGCAGTTGCGGCCCTCCCGACGGGGCATACACCCCTTTTGCCGGGACTAAAAGTGCAAGATCGCCGGGGTGAGGCGAGGACCGTCGAGATCTTGGTACGAATCGGCCCTCCCGGGGGCCATTCCGTACCAAGATCTATCTGCCATCCCGGGAAACGGGACACCGATCCAGGATGCGAGACGGCGACCGCCGAGGGAGGGGGTCAGGTTGGGCGGACGGGGACCACGAGGGGGCCGTGGTCGCCGGGGATCACTCGGATGTGGGCACGGTAGTGGCGGGCCAGCAGCTCCTCGGTGAGCACCTCCTCCGGCGGCCCGGCGGCGGCCACCCGGCCGTCGGCGAGCAGCACCAGGCGGTCGGCGTACTCGCCGGCGATGGAGAGGTCGTGCATGGTGGCGAGCACCGTCAGGCCGTGCTCGCGGCGGAGCTGGTCGACCAGTTCCAGCACCTCCTGCTGGTGCCCGATGTCCAGCGCGCTGGTCGGCTCGTCGAGCAGCAGCAGGGTGGCCCCCTGGGCCAGCGCCCGGGCCAGGAAGACGCGCTGCCGCTCGCCACCGGAGAGCGTCGCCAGCTCACGGTGGGCGAACGGGCCCAGGTCGAGCCGGTCCAGCACCTCGTGCACGGCGGCCAGGTCGGCGGCGGACTCGCGGCCCAGCGGCGGGATGTACGGGGTACGCCCGAGCAGCGCGTAGTCGAACACCGACATGCCGATCGGCACGACAGGCGACTGCGTCACGGTGGCCACGACACGGGCGCGGTCGCGGCGGCGGAGCGCGCCGATCGGCGTACCGAAGAGTGCCACCTCGCCCGGGCCGGTGAGCAGGCCGCCGACGACGCGCAACAGGGTCGACTTGCCGGCGCCGTTGGGTCCGATCACGGTGACCCACTCGCCCGCCGTGACGGTGAGGTCGACGCCGGCCAGGACCGGGCTGCCGCCCAGGTCGACGCGCAGGTCGTGGACGCGTACGGCGGGGGCGTTCACATCGCCACCCGGCGGGCGGTCCGCAGGACCAGCACGAAGAACGGGCCGCCGAGAAGCGCGGTGACCACGCCGATCGGGATCTCGGCGGGCGCGGCGGCGGTCCGGGCGACCACGTCGGTCAGGGCCAGGAACGCGCCGCCGAACAGCATCGACAGCGGCAGGATCACCCGGTGGCTGGAACCGGCGAGCAGCCGCATGGTGTGCGGCACGATGATGCCGACGAAGCCGATCAGGCCGGACGCGGAAACGGCGGCGGCGGTGCCGAGCGACGCGGCGGCGATCAGCAGGTAGCGGGAGCGCTGCGGGTGCAGGCCGAGACCGGCGGCCTCGTCGTCGCCGACGGAGAGCACGTCCAGCTCGCGGCGGTGCAGCAGCACCACCACGGAGGTGAGCACGAAGTACGGCAGGACCAGCCACACGTCGTGCCAGCCGGCGGTGGCCAGCCGCCCGAGCAGCCAGGAGTAGACCTGCTGGATGTTGTCGGAGTGCTGTTGCAGCAGGTACGTCTGCCCGGCGGCGAAGAACGCGGACACCGCCACGCCGGCCAGGATCAGCGTGGCGGGTGACCGGTCCCGTCCCCCGGCCGCGCCGAGCAGGTACGTCAGCATCACCGCGCCGAGCGACCCGACGAACGCGGCGAGCGGGATGGTGATCGGCAGCCCGGTCAGCGCACCGCCCGCGCCGGCGCCGAGGACGATGGCCGCGGTGACCGCGAAGCCGGCGCCGGCCGCCACGCCGAGCAGGTACGGGTCGGCCAGCGGGTTACGGAAGACTCCCTGGTAGCAGCCGCCGGCCAGGGCCAGGAGCGCGCCGACGAGCAGGCCGAGCACGACCCGGGGCAGCCGCAACTCGGTGATGATCGCGACTTCCCGCTCGGTGAGCCCGCTGTCCAGGTGCACACCGGGCAGCAGGTTGAGCAGTTCGGCCGCGACGCTGCCGGGCGGCAGGCTGACCGGGCCGAGGGAGACGCCCGCCACGAGCGCGACGAGCACCGCCACGACACCGGCGAACAGCCAGCGTTTGCGCAGCCCGGCGGGGCGGATCGGGGCAGCGGCAGTGCCGCGCGCCGCACGCCGCCCGGGGCGGGGCAGCAGCCGGGCACCCGGCCGGGGCGCGTCGGGCGTCCCGGCCGGGCTCGGGGCGGAGTCCGCCTGTCGTAGGGCCACGGTCAGGCCGGGACCTTGGCGGTGGCGTCCACGATCACCTTGAGCAGGTCGACCACGCGCGGGCCCCAGCGCGAGGCGATGTCGTCGTCCAGCTCGACGATCTGGTTGTTCTTCACGGCGGTGATGCCGGACCAGCCGCTGCGCGCCTTCACCGTGTCGGCGCTCTGCTTGCAGCACTTCGTGTCGGAGAGGAAGACGAAGTCGGGGTTCGCCTTGACGATGACCTCCTGGGAGAGCTGCGGGTAACCGCCGTTCTTCCCGTCGGCGTCGGACGCGTCGGCGATGTTCTCCAGCCCGGCGAGCGCGTAGATGGTGCCGATGAAGGTCTTGCTGGTCGCGCTGTACAGCTCCGGGCCCAGCTCGTGGTAGTAGGTCAGCTTCTCCGTACGCTTCGGCAGGTCCTTGGTCAGCGCGGTGATGTCGTCCTTCATCTTCCGCACCACGGCGTCCGCCTCGGCGCGGTGACCGGTGAGCGTGCCCAGGTCGGTGAGCTGGCGGTACGTGTCGTCGAGCGTGGTCGCGGCGGGAACCTGGAGGACCGGGATCCTCAGCGCGACGAGCTGGTCGGCGATCTTGTTGAGGTTGTCGGAGATGACCACCAGGTCGGGGTTGCGGGAGGCGACCGCCTCGGCGTTCGGCTGGTAGCCGGACAGGTCGGTGCGGGGCGCCTCGGGCGGGTAGTTCGACTGGTCGTCGACGGCGGTGACCTGCTTGCCGGCGCCGATGGCGAACAGCATCTCGGTGGAGGTCGGCGCGAGGGAGACGATCTTCTCGGGCCGCTTGTCCAGCGTCAGCTTGCCGACGGTGGCCGGGAACGCGCCGCCGGAGCCGCCGGCGGCGGGGGTGTCGTTAGAGGTCTTCTCGGCACAGCCGCCGAGGAGCAGCACGCCGGCCGCGAGCGCGGCGGCGAAGAGCCGGGGGGTACGTCGGGACATGGAACCTCCTGTCGGTCGAGGAGTGTGGTGCTTCGCCGACAGGAGGAAAGGCCCGCCCGCGAGGCGCCCTTCCTCGAGAGCGCGTGTCGCGACCGGGCCGCAGGCGACCTGGCTCGTCCCACGTCCGTCGGCGCCGGCGGAAGGCCGGCGCCGCGCGTACGGGGCATCACAGTTGCGGGACAGCGCCGGTTTCACACCGGCTTCGCTGTGGCACGGTCGGTGCCACCGTAGCGCACGACCAGCGGAGATCGTCGGGACGGGAGGGGGTGAGCGGGAACCCCGGCGGGGGTGGAACCGGGGTTCCCGCCCGGTGGTGAGGTCAGCAGTACTGGCTCTGCTTGCCGATCGCCCGGTACGGGCAGTCCGCGTACTCGGACAGCAGCAGCACGGCTTCCCGGTTGCGTGAGGTCTGCGCCGGGATCACCTCGTCCGGCGGGTAGAAGCCGCCGCCGGAGGCCGAGCCGGGGTACATCTCGAAGGTGTACGCCCAGATCTTGTGGGCACCCCACATCCAGTCGATGCTGGTGCCGTCGGCGATGTAGAGGTCGCTCGACTGTTCCGGGGTGTAGTTGTTCGTCGCCGCCATCTGCCGCCCGATGGTGGCGAAGGTGTTGTACTGGTCGGTGTTCATGCCGGTGGCGGTGTTGTTGTACGTGTAGCCGTACGGCCAGAGCACCAGCTGCGAGTAGGTGTGGAAGTCGATGTTGGCCTTGATCTGCTGCACCCCGCCGACGACCCGGCTGTTGACGAAGTTGCGCAGCGCCGCGGTCTCCGGTGCGGAGAAGGCGGAGGGGCCCCGGTAGGTGTCCGACGACTTCGTGCTGGACGAGCCGCCGCAGCAGCCCCACTGGTAGCCCCAGTTGCGGTTCAGGTCCGTGCCGACGGCAGTCGACCCGCTGTTGGGCTGCCGGTTCTTGCGCCAGGACCGGTAGGAGCCGGTGGCGATGTCGTACTCGCTGCCGTCCGGGTTGACGGTGGGGACGATCCAGATCTCCCGGGAGTTGACGATGCTGGTGATCCGGGAGTCGCTGCCGTAGTTGTCGGTGAAGAGGTTGAGCAGGTAGATCGCCATCTCGACGGTCAGGTGCTCGCGGGCGTGCTGCTGGGCGTTGAACAGGATCTCCGGCTCGGCCTCGTCGGTGGCGACGTTGTCGGAGATCTTCACCGCCATCAGGTCCCGGCCCTGGTACGACGTGCCGATGCTCAGCTTCCGGGCGATCGTCGGGTGGTCGGCGACCACCTTGTTCACCACGGCGGTCAGCTCGGCGTAGTCGTGGTAGTTCGAGTCGGCGGGCGGGAACGCGTTGGCGGTCATGCCCCCGTCGGCGGGTGCCGGCGCGACGTCCTTCTCGAGCCGGAATCCGAGCCGGGTGATCGCGTTGGCCTCGGCCTTGGTCGCCGTGACGTGCAGCACGCCGTGCTCGGAGTAGTCGATCGCGGCCCCGGTGGAGGCGACGGCGGTGCGGTCGGCAGCGGTGCGTGGGCCGAGCACCCGGTAGGCGACGCTGGTCGGCTCACCGGAGCCTTCCGGCGCGGGGCGGGCGACAGCGGGGGCTGCGGCCGCGGCGACGATGGTCAGGCCGACGGCGGCGGCGAGCGCCAGCCGGCGGCGGAGCGGAGAGGCGCGGAAGGCCATTGACAACCTCCTGGGGGTACGGGAGATCCCGTTGTCCGCACACTCCACCAGGAGACACATGGTCATATCAATATTCGTCTCTATCTTTACCCATCCCGACCTGATCCTCACTTCGGCAATGATTTTCTATGCCTGAACATCTGGCGAAACTTCCCGCCAAGCGCGACAGTGAACGGCAACGATGCCGTCTCCCTGTGGAGCTGCCATGTTCGGAAGACCCATGCGCGCGGCCGCCCTCGCCGGGCTCACCGCGCTCACCCTCCTCGGCACCAGCGCACCGGTCCAGGCACAAGCCCCGCGGCCGGGCGTCACGCACGACGAACAGATCACTTTTCAGGAGTTCTCCCGCTTCCCCGACTGGCGTAGCGGCACCCACCAGGGCACCCGCGCCGTACCGGGCCGCCACCCGGCGCTGACCATCGACCGCCCGGCGGGGACCACCGAGTTCACCGACGAGCACACCGGCGCCACCCGCACCTGGGAGTACGCCACCTGGACCTCGCCCGAGCGGCGGATCGGCTTCGACGCCAGCGAGATGGTCGCGTCGTGGAACGCCGCCACCCCGGCCGGCACCTGGATCCAGGTCGAGCTGCACGGCACGTACAACACCGGGGCACAGACCCCGTGGTACGTCATGGGCCGCTGGGCCTCCGGCGACCAGGACATCAAGCGCTCCACGCTGGACGGGCAGGGCGACCCGTGGTCGAGCATCTGGACCGACACGTTCTCGATCGACGACGCCGACGCCGGGGTGCTGCTGCGCTCGTACCAGTTGCGGCTGACCCTCTACCGCGCGCCCGGCCAGGCCGCCGCGCCGCAGGTCCGGATGCTCGGCGCGATGGCGTCGAACGTGCCGGACCGGTTCACCGTCACCCCGAGCCGGGGCGGCATCGCCTGGGGCACCGAGCTGGCCGTGCCGCGCTACTCGCAGAACATCCACATCGGCGAGTACCCGGAGTACGACGGCGGCGGTGAGGCGTGGTGCTCCCCCACCTCGACCGAGATGGTGGTCGAGTACTGGGGCCGCAAGCCCTCGGCCGAGGACACCTCCTGGGTCGACCCCTCCTACGCCGACCCGACAGTCGACCACGCCGCCCGGATGACCTACGACTACGAGTACTCCGGCGCCGGCAACTGGCCGTTCAACACCGCGTACGCGGCGAGCTTCCCCGGCCTGGAGGCGCGGGTCACCCGGCTGCACTCGCTGGACGAGGCGGAACGCTTCATCAAGGCGGGCATCCCGGTGGTGACCTCGCAGTCGTTCCTCGCCAGCGAGCTGGACGGGGCCAACTACGGCACCTCCGGGCACCTGTTCGTGATCGTCGGTTTCACCGCCGAGGGCGACGTGATCGTCAACGACCCGGCGTCCTCGTCGAACGACGCGGTCCGCAACGTCTACAAGCGGGAGCAGTTCGAGCAGATCTGGCTGCGCACCAAGCGCTACCGGGCCAACGGCACAGTGGCCTCCGGCTCCGGCGGCATCGCGTACCTGATCAAGCCGGCCGACCGGCCGTGGCCGGTCGTCTCGGGCTCGACCAACTGGTGAACCGCTCGACCGGCTCGACCGGCTCGACCGGCTCGACCGGCTGGTGAACGGCGAAGGGCCCGGCGTGACATCGTCCGCCGGGCCCTTCGCCCGTCCGCTCAGCTGTCGCGGCGCTCGCCGTCCGGCTCGGCCTGGTCCTCACCGGCCAGCGCGGAGCGCAGCCGCTCCTTCTCCACGCGACGCCGCTCCGCCGCCTCCGCCATCTCCCCGGCCATCTCGTCCCGCACGCCCTTGAGCAGGAAGAACGACAGCGTGGCGGAGAAGATCAGCGCCAGCATCAGCCGCAGGAACATGTTCATGTCGACGAACCAGAGGGCCGCCAGTACGACGACGAACAGCCCGATCCGGCCCAGCGTGTACTTGAGCGCCGCGCTCATTCCCGCATTCCCACTCTCTTCGTGCCTCAGCCCGTACGCCGGGCCAGCCAGTGCACGCCATGAAACCAGACGGTGGCGTAGACCACGGTGAACACCGCCGCGGCCAACGCTCCGGTGAACAACGCGGGCAGCCCCGAGGCCAGCCCGGCGGCGAGCAGACCGGCGACTACGCCGAGCGCGATGCCGACCAGCGCGGCCACCACCCGGGCGGCGCCGAACTCCCAGGCCCGGAACTCGTCCCAGAACAGCCAGAGCGGCAGGATCACCGCCAGCCAGCCGTTCGTGCCCCCGAATCCGCTGTCGCCCACCGTGGCGAACGCGAACTCGAAGACCAGCAGCGCCAGCACCCCGATGACCAGCCCCGCCAGGGTCACACCGAGCAGGTCACCAAGGGTCAGGATGCGCCCCTCGGCGTCACGCCGGGGGAAGGCGCGCTGCTGTTCCTCGCCGCTCATCGCCAGGTCAGGCCCAGACCTGCTGCGGCTCGGACCGGCGCTCCGCCGCGGACGGGGGCGCGTCGTACTCGCGGACGATCTCGTAGCGGGTGTTTCGCTCGACCGGACGGAAGCCCGCGTCCCAGATCATGTGCAGCAGGTCGTCGCGGTGCATGGTGTTGGGGGTGCCGTACGAGTCGGCGTCGTGCGTGATCTTGTATTCGACGACCGAGCCGTCCAGGTCGTCGACGCCGAAGTTCAGCGAGAGCTGCGCCACCGACAGGCCGTGCATGACCCAGAAGCACTTGACGTGCGGCACGTTGTCGAACAGCAGCCGGGACACCGCGAACGTCTTGAGCGACTCGGCCGGCGAGGCCATCGTGGTCCGGGCCTGGATCCGGTTACGGATCTTCCCGTCCGCCGAGTCGACGAAGTCGTGCTGGTAGCGCAGCGGGATGAAGACCTGGAAGCCGCCGGTCTCGTCCTGCAGCTCACGCAGCCGCAGCACGTGGTCGACCCGGTGCCGGGGCTCCTCGATGTGGCCGTAGAGCATGGTCGACGGCGTCTTCATGCCCTTCGAGTGGGCCAGCCGGTGGATGCGCGACCAGTCCTCCCAGTGGCAGTTGTGGTCGACGATGTGCTGGCGGATCTCCCAGTCGAAGATCTCCGCGCCGCCGCCGGTGAGCGACTCCAGGCCGGCGTCCATCAGCTCGTCGAGGATCGCGTCGGCGGTGAGCCCGCTGATCTTCTCGAACCACTGCACCTCGGTCGCGGTGAACGCCTTGAGCTTGACGTTCGGCAGCGCGGCCTTCAGCTCGCGCAGCACCTTCGGGTAGTAGCGCCAGGGCAGCGTCGGGTGCAGGCCGTTGACGATGTGCAGCTCGGTGAGCTGCTCGTCCTCCATCTCCTTGGCCTTGCGGACCGCCTCGTCGATACGCATCGTGTAGGCGTCCTTCTCGCCCGGCTTGCGCTGGAACGAGCAGTACGCGCACGACGCCGAGCAGACGTTCGTCAGGTTCAGGTGCCGGTTGACGTTGAACATCACCCGGTCGCCGTTGAGCTCGGTACGCCTGTGGTGGGCCAGCCGGCCCAGCCAGGTCAGGTCGTCGCTGGCGTAGAGGGCGATGCCGTCCTCGCGGGTCAGCCGCTCCCCCGCGTACACCTTCGCCTCGAGTTCGCGCTTGAGTCCGGCGTCCATCCGTTGGCCACGTCCTTCCACCTGGGTTCCCGATCGAGCCTACGTCGCGGGTCCGACCGCCCGCCGACGTGGTGCGCCGGTTCACCGGCCGTCACGCTCCGCACATCGACATCGTCGCAACCGTGAGGTAAGACAGGGTGGGGCGGAACACACACCAGGGCCGTCCTGTCCCGACACGCCCCAACCACGCGTGACGGACCCCAGACCGGACGGGGAGCGGAATGGCTCACAGCACCAAGGCCCGACGGCGACGAGCACGGCAGCCGGTGATCTCACCGATCCTGCGCCCGGCGCTCTGGTCCGCCCTCCTGGGTGCGGTGGCGGCCGCGGCGCTCGCCACACCGGCGTGGGCCGATCCGCTGCCCGACGCCGTGCCCGACACCGGCTCCCGGCCCCAGGTCACCGGCCCCCTGCAACTGCCCGGCTCGTCCGGCGCCGTTCGCGGCGTACCAGGCACCGTTCCCGGCGTGCCAGGCACCGTCCCGGGTCTGCCGGGCACCGTCCCAGGCCTGCCCGGCGTCACCACTCCCGGCGGCGCGGCGGGCCTGCCCGGCACCACAGGCGTCGCCAACCCGGGCGACGGCCCGCTGATCGCGCAGATCAACCAGCTCGACGCCCGGGTCACGCTGCTCGGCGAGGAACTGCTCCGGATCAAGACCGAGCGGGACGCCGCACAGACCGAGCTGACCCAGGCCGCCGCCCGGCTCAAGGAGGCCCGGGACGCGCTCACCCGCGCCCAGGAGAACGCCAAGAGCGCCGCCGCCGACGCGGTCAAGGCGGACGCGGCTCTGCCGCCCGGCGAGTTCGGCGCCAGCCTGCGTGACTTCGCCAACCTTCAGCGCATCACCCGGGGCGACAAGGCCGAGGGCGCCACCACGTCGGTGACCGGCGAACTCCTCCGCGCCACGAGCGCCGAGCGGGTCGCGCGGGAGGCACACGACTCGGCGCGGCGCCGGGCCACCGAGAAGGCGGCGGCGTTCACCCGCGCCGGGGCCGACCTGCGCAAGCAGGAGACCGCGCTCGTCGCGCTGCGCAAGGAGAACGCGGCGAAGCTGCTGGAGATCGAGCGCCTGGCGGACGCCGCCGAGCAGCGGCTCGGCACCTCGTACGTGGTCGACCAGAGCATCGACGGCCTGGTGGCGGACCCGAAGGCGCTGGCCGCCGTGCGCTACGCCCTCGCCCAGCTCGGTGACCCCTACCTGTGGGCCGCCGAGGGCCCGGACCGGTTCGACTGCTCCGGCCTGATGCTCGCCTCCTACCAGTCCGCGGGCTACCGAGGTCTGCCCCGCGTCGCCAAGGACCAGTACTTCGCCACCCGTTCCCGTGCCGTCTCGCCGAACGCCCTGCTCCCCGGCGACCTGCTGTTCTTCGCGTCGAGCAGCAGCTGGACGAGCGTCCACCACGTCGCCATGTACATCGGCAACGGCAAGATGGTCGAGGCGCCACGAACGGGTGACGTGGTCAAGATCTCGGTGGTCCGCTGGTCCCGGCTCTACGCCGCGACCCGGGTGATCGGAGCGGTACCCGCCCCGGCCACCCCCGTACCGCCGCCGGCCGTGCCGACGACGCCGGCCACCCCGAAGCCGTCGACCACGCCCAAGCCGACGCCCAGCACGCCGAAGCCGTCGACCACGCCCAAGCCGACGCCCACCACCCCGAAGCCGACCACGCCCACCCCGAAGCCGACCACGCCCACGCCGAAGCCGACGACGTCCAGCCCGGCGCCCACCACGCCGCCGCCCAGCCAGTCGGCGGAGCCGGAGCCCAGCCAGAGCGCGAGCGCCGAGCCGGACACCAGCAGTGCCGCACCGAGCAGCAGCAGCGTCGCCCCGTCGAGCAGCACGTCCGGCAGCGGCTCGGCCAGCCCGAGCAGCAGCGCCGACTGACCCGACCGCCGCTCCGGCTGTGTTCCCGGGCCGGAATATGGCACGGTGAGATCCAGGCACTTCCGGTCGGCGCCACGGCCGGAGGCGAGCGTGGGTGCGGAGGGCGAGATGGGCGAGCAGGACGTTCCGGCGGCGAAGGTCCACCCGGGACCGACGTCCGACCCCGCCGACCCGACCGGCGACGACGACGGGTCGGCCCTCGCGGGGCCGGTGGCCGTCGCGCGGGCGCGGGTATCGGTCGCCGGCGCGGCCGTAGCGCCGCCCGCCGGTGCCGAGCAGCCGCTTCCGCAGGCCGGCCCCACCACCTATCGCGCGGGCACCCCGGCGGACACCCCACCGCCGCTGGACCGGCGCCTGCCCGGCGCCACAGTGCCGCCGTCCAGTTGGTCCGCCTTCTCCATGGCCGAACGTCAGGCGACGCCCCCGCCGGTCACCGTGCCGTCCGGCTCGGCCGGCGTGGCGCCTGGGCCCGTCGCCACACCCCTTCGCCCAGCCACCTGGCGTTGCCGATCGCCGCGTCCAGCGACACCCCGGTACG
>NZ_JBEZDP010000028.1:0-74179 GCF_040648395.1 Micromonospora sp. NPDC049151 | reverse complement strand
CCGGAGCCGCCGAGCACCCGGATGCACAGGATCTCCCGGGCACCCGTGTTGTCGGCGACGCGCAGTCGCGACTCCTGCTGAATCACGTCTATCTCCTATGTCTGCCGGTTCTCCGGCCGCTCGGGGCGGCCGGAGCCTGGCGGAACCTGCGCCCGACCGAGACCGGCCGAGCTCGAGCCTTCGCTACTTGGCCTTCTCGAGGATCTCCACGATCCGCCAGCGCTTGGTGGCGGACAGCGGCCGGGTCTCCATGATCAGGACGCGGTCGCCGATGCCGGCCGCGTTCTGCTCGTCGTGGACCTTCAGCTTGCGCGTACGACGCATGATCTTGCCGTACAGCGCGTGCTTGACCCGGTCCTCGACCTCGACCACGACGGTCTTGTCCATCTTGTCGCTGACCACGAGGCCCTCACGAACCTTGCGGCGGGCCCGCGCGGGGGCGGTGGTGTTCTCACTCATGATGCAGTCACCTCAGTCGGCGCGGCCGAGAGACCCAGCTCACGCTCACGCATGATCGTGTAGATCCGGGCGATCTCCCGACGGATGACCTGCAGCCGCCGGTTGTTGTCCAGCTGCCCGGTTGCGGCCTGCACGCGGAGGTTGAACAGCTCCGCCTTCGCCTCGCGCAGCTTCGTGACCAGCTCCTCTTCGGAGAGCTCACGCAGCTCGGAGGACTTGACGCCCGCTGCCATCAGGATTCACCCACTTCGCGCGTAACAATGCGGCACTTCATCGGGAGCTTGTGGATCGCGCGACGCATCGCCTCTCGCGCGATCTGCTCGTTGGGGAAGGACATCTCGAAGAGGACCCGCCCCGGCTTGACGTTGGCGACCCACCACTCGGGCGAACCCTTACCGGAACCCATCCGGGTCTCGGCCGGCTTCTTGGTGAGGGCCTGGTCCGGGAAGATCGTGATCCAGACCTTGCCACCACGCTTGATGTGGCGGGTCATCGCGATACGCGCCGACTCGATCTGGCGGTTGGTCACGTACGCCGGCTCGAGAGCCTGGATCCCGAACTCGCCGAACACCACCCGGTTACCACCCTTGGACGCGCCACTGCGGTCCGGGTGGTGCGGCTTGCGGAAGCCCTTCGGGGGCTTGCGCGGCATCAGCATCTGTCAGCCCTCCTGCTGCTGTTCTGCCGGCTGGGTCGCGGCTGCCGCCACGGCGCCGGCGTCGACCGGGTCACCGGCCGGCGTCTCCGCCTGCTGCGCGATGGTGGTCGCGGCAGCCCGGCCGGCCTCGGTGCCACCGGCGGTCGTACCGGACGAGCCCGAGCGGCCACGGCGCGGCCGGTCCGGCCGGTCGCCACGGTCACGGCGCGGGCCGCGCGACGGGGCGGCCTCGGCCGGGGCCTCGCGGCCCGGGACGGCGTCGCCCTTGTAGATCCAGACCTTCACGCCGATCCGGCCGAAGGTGGTACGGGCCTCGAAGAAGCCGTACTCGATGTTGGCCCGCAGCGTGTGCAGCGGAACCCGGCCCTCGCGGTAGAACTCGGTCCGGCTCATCTCGGCGCCGCCGAGACGGCCCGAGACCTGAACCCGGATGCCCTTGCAGGCCGGGTTCTTCATCGCGGACTGCATCGCCTTGCGCATGGCCCGACGGAAGCTGACCCGGCTGGAGAGCTGCTCGGCGACGCCCTGGGCGACCAGCTGCGCGTCCGACTCGGGGTTCTTGACCTCGATGATGTTCAGCTGGACCTGCTTGCCGGTGAGCTTCTCCAGCTCGCCGCGGATCCGGTCGGCCTCCGCACCCTTACGGCCGATGACGATGCCCGGCCGGGCGGTGTGGATGTCGACGCGGACCCGGTCGCGGGTGCGCTCGATGTCGACCTTGGAGATGCCGGCGCGCTCAAGGCCCTTGGACATCATCCGGCGGATCTTGACGTCCTCGCCGATGTAGTCCTTGTAGAGCTTGTCCGCGAACCAGCGGGACTTCCAGTCGGTCGAGATGCCGAGCCGGAACCCGGTCGGGTGAACCTTCTGACCCATTACTCGGCACCCTCCGTCGTGCTCTGCTCCTCAGCCGCCGGCTTGGCCGGAGCGGCCTTCTTAGCCGACTTCTTCGGCGTGGCCGCCGCGACCGCCTCGACCGCCACGGTGATGTGGCACGTGCGCTTGCGGATCCGGTACGCCCGGCCCTGCGCCCGCGGCCGGAACCGCTTCATGGTCGGGCCCTCGTCGACGAACGCCTCGCTGACGAGCAGCGCGTCGGGGTCCAGCCGCTCGTTGTTCTCCGCGTTGGCGATCGCGCTCGCGAGCACCTTGTACACCTGCTCGCTCGCAGCCTGCGGCGCGAACTGCAGCACCGTGAGCGCCTCCTTCGCGGGCAGGCCGCGGACGAGGTTGACCACCCGGCGCGCCTTCATCGGCGAGATGCGCACGTGCCGCGCAACCGCCCGCGCGCCCGGAAGCACCGGAGCGTCGCCCTTTCCTGGCATCGCTGTAACCCCTTGTTCCTCTATCCGTATGCCCGCGGCGTCAGCGCCGGCGGCTCTTCCGGTCGTCCTTCTCGTGACCCTTGAACGTGCGGGTCAGCGCGAACTCGCCGAGCTTGTGCCCGACCATGGCCTCGGTCACGAAGACCGGGACGTGCTTACGTCCGTCGTGCACGGCGATCGTGTGACCCAGCATCTCCGGGATGATCGTCGAGCGGCGCGACCAGGTCTTGATGACGTTCTTCGAGCCCTTGTCGTTCTGCGTCTCCACCTTCTTGAGCAGGTGGTCGTCGACGAACGGGCCCTTCTTCAGGCTGCGAGGCATGTCTTATCTCCCTCAGCCGCGCTTACGCGTGGCGTAGCGGCGGCGGACGATCAGCCGGTCGCTCGGCTGGCCCTTACGACGGGTGCGGCCCTCGGGCTTACCCTGCGGGTTGACCGGGTGGCGACCACCGGAGGTCTTACCCTCACCACCACCGTGCGGGTGGTCGACCGGGTTCATGGCGACACCACGGACGGTCGGGCGCTTGCCCTTCCACCGCATCCGGCCGGCCTTACCCCAGTTGATGTTCGACTGGTCGGCGTTGCCGATCTCGCCGATGCTGGCGCGGCAGCGCACGTCCACACGCCGGATCTCACCGGACGGCATACGCAGGGTCGCGTACGCGCCCTCACGGCCGAGCAGCTGGATGCCGACGCCGGCCGAGCGGGCCAGCTTGGCGCCGCCGCCCGGGCGCAGCTCCACGTTGTGGATGGTGGTACCGACCGGGATGTTGCGCAGCGGCAGGTTGTTGCCCGGCTTGATGTCGGCGCCCGGACCGGACTCGACGCGGTCGCCCTGCTTCAGGTCCTTCGGCGCGATGATGTAGCGCTTCTCGCCGTCGGCGTAGTGCAGCAGCGCGATGCGCGCGGTGCGGTTCGGGTCGTACTCGATGTGAGCGACCTTCGCCGGCACGCCGTCCTTGTCGACCCGCTTGAAGTCGATCAGACGGTACTGGCGCTTGTGGCCGCCACCGTGGTGCCGCGTGGTGATCCGGCCGTGGGCGTTGCGTCCGCCCTTCTTCGGCAGCGGAGCCAGCAGCGACTTCTCCGGCGTCGACCGGGTGATCTCGGCGAAGTCGGCAACGCTCGAGCCACGCCGGCCCGGCGTCGTCGGCTTGTACTTACGGATAGCCATTGTCTACACCCCTCAGCTGACCGGGCCGCCGAAGGCCTCGATACGGTCACCGTCAGCCAGCTTCACCATCGCGCGCTTGGTGTCCTTGCGCTTGCCGAACCCGGTACGGGTCCGCTTGCGCTTGCCCTCGCGGTTGAGCGTGTTGACCGTCAGGACGCGGACGTTGAAGATCTGCTGGATAGCGATCTTGATCTCGGTCTTGTTGGCGTCCGGGTGCACCAGGAAGGTGTACCAGTTGCGGTTCAGCTCGCTGTAGCTCTTCTCCGAGACGACCGGCGCGACGATGACGTCACGCGGATCGGCGATCGTGCTCACTTGCCATCCTCCTCGGTGGTCTCGGCGGGCACGCCCAGGAACTCGTCCAGGGCCTCCTTCGTGAAGACCACGTCGTCGGCCACCAGCACGTCGTAGGTGTTGAGCTGGCCGGCCTCGATCAGGTGCACCCGGCTGTCCCGCGCGTTGCGCAGGTTCCGCAGCGACACCCAGTTCAGCTCGTCGGTGCTGCTCAGCACGACCAGGACCCGACGGGCCTCGGTGAGCTTGGTCAGCGTGGCCAGGGCCGCCTTGGTGGACGGCTTCTCGCCGGAGACGAACGCCTCGACGACGTGCACCTGGCCGGCGCGGGCCCGGTCGGAGAGGGCGCCACGCAGGGCGGCGGCCTTCATCTTCTTCGGGGTGCGCTGGCTGTAGTCGCGCGGCACCGGGCCGTGGACCACGCCACCGCCGGCGAACTGCGGCGCGCGGGTCGAGCCCTGGCGGGCACGACCGGTGCCCTTCTGCTTGTACGGCTTCTTGCCTCCACCGGAGACCTCGCCGCGGGTCTTCGTCTTGTGCGTACCCTGACGGGCCGCCGCGAGCTGGGCCACCACGACCTGGTGCATCAGGGCAATGTTGGCCTGCGCGTCGAAGATGTCGGCCGGCAGCTCGACGGAGCCGCTCTTGGCGCCTTCGACGTTGATGACGTCAACGGTGGTCACTTGGCCGCACCGCCCTTCTTCACCTTCGCCTTGGCCGCGGTGCGGACCAGGACCAGCGCGCCCTTCGGGCCGGGGATGGCACCGCGGACGAGCAGGAGGTTGTTCTCGGTGTCGACCGCCTGGACGGTCAGGTTCTGGACGGTGTAGCGCACGCCACCCATCCGGCCCGCCATCCGGGTGCCCTTGAAGACGCGACCCGGGGTCGCGCAGGCGCCGATCGAGCCGGGCGAGCGGTGCTTGCGCTCGACACCGTGGCTGGCGCGCAGGCCGTGGAAGCCGTGCCGCTTCATCGGGCCGGCGTAGCCCTTGCCCTTGGTCTTTCCGGTCACGTCGATCACGACGCCGGCCGGGAACTCCTCGACCGTGACCTCGTGGCCCGGCGCGTAGTCCGCGGCGTCGGAGGTGCGCAGCTCGACGATGTGCCGGCGCGGCGCGACGTCCGCCTTGGCGTAGTGCCCGGCGAGCGGCTTCTTGACCTTGCGCGGGTCGATGACCCCGTACGCCAGCTGGACCGCGGAGTAGCCGTCCTTGTCGGCGCTACGAACCTGGCTCACGACGCACGGGCCGGCCTGAACCACGGTCACGGGCACAACCTTGTTGTTGTCCCAGACCTGGGTCATGCCGAGCTTGGCGCCCAGGATCCCCTTGACTTGCCTGTCCATTTGTCCGGTCCCTACAGCTTGATCTCGATGTCGACGCCAGCCGGCAGGTCGAGGCGCATGAGCGAGTCGACCGTCTTCGGGGTCGGGTCGATGATGTCGATCAGACGCTTGTGCGTACGCATCTCGAAGTGCTCGCGCGAGTCCTTGTACTTGTGCGGCGAGCGGATGACGCAGAAACGGTTGATCTCCGTGGGCAGCGGCACCGGGCCAGCGACCTGCGCCCCGGTACGCGTCACCGTCTCGACGATCTTCCGAGCCGAGGAGTCGACGACCTCGTGGTCATAGGCCTTGAGCCGGATGCGGATCTTCTGTCCCGCCATGGTGGCTTCTGTTCCTTCTCTCGATGC
The DNA here is from genome assembly GCF_040648395.1 of Micromonospora sp. NPDC049151. NCBI lineage: Bacteria > Bacillati > Actinomycetota > Actinomycetes > Micromonosporales > Micromonosporaceae > Micromonospora > Micromonospora sp. NPDC049151. The sequence goes on along the minus strand of NZ_JBEZDP010000028.1, from coordinate 68,577 downwards.
CGCTGTGTTGCGGGCGCCTGCACCGGCTGGCACAGGCCCACTTCCGCCGACCCCCGCGGTCGGGCGTGTCGCGCCCGTGGGCCAGGCTCCGCCCCGGGACTCCGGAGCGATTCTCTGACCACGCGGTGGGTCATGGCGCCGATCGCGGGGACCGCGACCTGGACGCCGCGCGAGGGTGGTTGACCGCCGATGGCGATCAACCACCCTACGCGAGACAGTCTGACTCCCGGAGGTCCAGCGTTAACCGGACGCAGGCGACCGACTGTCGTTACGCAACCTGACTAGTATGCCGCACTACCGGCGGCGACGCTAATCGGGGTTACCCAGCTCACTTGATGATCTTGGTGACGCGACCCGCGCCAACCGTACGACCACCCTCGCGGATCGCGAACTTCAGGTTCTCCTCCATGGCGATGGGCTGGATCAGCTTCACCGTCATCGAGGTGTTGTCGCCGGGCATGACCATCTCGGTGCCCTCGGGCAGCGTGACGACGCCGGTGACGTCCGTGGTCCGGAAGTAGAACTGCGGGCGGTAGTTCTGGAAGAACGGGGTGTGCCGGCCGCCCTCCTCCTTGGAGAGGATGTAGACCGTCGCCTCGAACTCCGTGTGCGGGGTCGTGGTGCCCGGCTTGATGACGACCATGCCGCGCTCGACGTCCTCGCGCTTGATGCCACGCAGCAGCAGACCGACGTTCTCACCCGCGCGGGCCTCGTCGAGCAGCTTGCGGAACATCTCGATGCCGGTGCAGGTGGTCTTCATCGACTTCTCACGGATGCCGACGATCTCCACCTCCTCGTTCGGCTTGAGGATGCCGCGCTCGGCGCGACCGGTGACCACGGTGCCGCGGCCGGTGATCGTGAAGACGTCCTCGATGGGCATGAGGAACGGCTTCTCGGTCTCGCGCTCCGGCTGCGGGATCGCGGTGTCCACGGCGTTCATCAGGTCCAGGAGCTTCCCGGTCCACTCCGGGTCGCCCTCCAGGGCCTTCAGCGCCGAGACCCGCACGACCGGCAGGTCGTCACCCGGGTACTCCTGCGAGGAGAGCAGCTCGCGGACCTCGAGCTCGACGAGCTCCAGGAGCTCCTCGTCGTCGACCATGTCGCTCTTGTTGAGCGCCACGACGATGTACGGCACACCGACCTGACGGGCCAGCAGCACGTGCTCGCGGGTCTGCGGCATCGGGCCGTCGGTCGCCGCCACCACCAGGATCGCGCCGTCCATCTGCGCGGCACCGGTGATCATGTTCTTGATGTAGTCGGCGTGACCGGGGCAGTCGACGTGCGCGTAGTGACGCGCCTCGGTCTGGTACTCGACGTGCGCGATGGAGATCGTGATGCCGCGGGCCTTCTCCTCCGGCGCCTTGTCGATCTCGTCGAACGGCGTGTACGGGTTCAGGTCCGGGTACTGGTCGTGCAGGACCTTGGTGATGGCCGCCGTCAGCGTCGTCTTACCGTGGTCGATGTGACCAATGGTGCCGATGTTGACGTGCGGCTTAGTCCGCTCGAACTTCGCCTTCGCCACTGGGTCCTCCTGTGGACTTTCTTGGTTCGTTCGCCCCGGCGCGCCGTTCGGCGCTTAGGACTCTGTCGACAGCCTTTCCGGCCGGAAGGCCGGAGAGCTTTTGTGGGTTCTGCGGCGATGAAGCCTACAGGCCCGGTCTCACGCAATCCGATCGAGGTGGCCGCGGGCGGGAGAACCCTCCCGCGACCGCCCCCGTGTCATCGGATCAGCCGAGGGTGAGTGTCACTCACCCGTCGCCTTGGCGATGATCTCCTTGGCCACCGAGTTCGGAACCTCGGCGTAGGAGTCGAACTGCATGCTGTAGCTAGCCCGGCCCTGGGTCTTCGACCGCAGGTCGCCGACGTAGCCGAACATCTCCGACAGCGGCACCAGAGCCCGGACGACGCGAGCGCCGCTGCGCTCCTCCATCGCCTGGATGATGCCACGCCGGGAGTTGAGGTCGCCGATGACGTCACCCATGTTCTCCTCAGGAGTGGTGACTTCAACGGCCATCATCGGCTCGAGGAGAGCGGGGTCGGCCTTGCGGGCCGCCTCCTTCATCGCCATCGAGCCGGCGATCTTGAACGCCATCTCCGACGAGTCGACCTCGTGGTACTGGCCGTCCACCAGGGTGAGCTTGACGCCCACCAGGGGGAAGCCGGCGAGGATGCCGTACTGCATGGCGTCCTGCGCACCCGCGTCCACCGAGGGGATGAACTCCCGGGGGATGCGGCCACCGGTCACCGCGTTGGCGAACTCGTAGGTCGGGGCGTCGTTGCCGAGCGGCAGCGGCTCCACGCTGATGATCACGCGGGCGTACTGGCCGGAACCACCGGTCTGCTTCTTGTGGGTGTACTCGACCTTCTCCACCTTGCGGCGGATGGTCTCGCGGTACGCCACCTGCGGCTTGCCGATGTTCGCCTCGACGTTGAACTCGCGGCGCATCCGGTCGACCAGGATGTCCAGGTGCAGCTCGCCCATGCCGGAGATGACCGTCTGACCGGTCTGGTCGTCCAGCTTGACGCGGAAGGTCGGGTCCTCCTCGGCCAGCCGCTGGATGGCGGTGCTGAGCTTCTCCTGGTCGGCCTTGGTCTTCGGCTCGATGGCCACCTCGATGACCGGCTCCGGGAAGGTCATCGACTCCAGGATGACCGGGTTCGCCGGGTCGCACAGGGTGTCACCGGTGGTGGTCTGCTTCAGACCCTGCACCGCGATGATGTCGCCGGCCTGGGCGGAGCTGCGCTCCTCCCGCTTGTTGGCGTGCATCTGGTAGATCTTGCCGATCCGCTCCTTGCGGTCCTTGGTGGAGTTGATCACCTGAGAACCGGACTCGAGCGTGCCGGAGTAGATCCGGACGTACGTCAGCTTGCCGAGGTGCTTGTCGGTCTGGATCTTGAAGGCCAGGCCGGAGAACGGCTCGGAGACCGCGGGCTTCCGCTGCAGCGGGGTCTCGCCGTCGGTGGCCGTACCCTCGATCGCCGGGATGTCCAGCGGCGAGGGCAGGTACGCGACGACCGCGTCCAGCATCGGCTGGATGCCCTTGTTCTTGAAGGCGGTACCGGTGAGGACCGGGTTGGCCTTGCCGGCGATGGTGGCCCGGCGGATGGCGGCCTTGATCTCGTCGACCGAGATCTCCTCGCCCTCGAGGTACTTCTCCATCACCGAGTCGTCGACGTCGGCGAGGGTCTCCATCAGCTTCTCGCGCCACTCGGCGGCGGAGTCGGCGAGGTCGGCCGGGATCTCCTCGACCGCGTAGTCCTCACCCTTCTGGGTCTCGCCGCGCCAGGTGAGCGCGCGCATCTCGACCAGGTCGACCACGCCGATGAAGTCGGACTCGGCGCCGATCGGGATCTGCAGGACCAGCGGGGTGGCGTTGAGCCGGTCGATCATCATCTGCACGCAGCGGAAGAAGTCGGCACCGGTCCGGTCGAGCTTGTTGACGAAGCACATCCGGGGGACGTTGTACTTGTCCGCCTGCCGCCAGACGTTCTCCGTCTGGGGCTCCACGCCGGCCACGCCGTCGTAGACCGCGACCGCACCGTCCAGAACACGCAGCGACCGCTCGACCTCGACCGTGAAGTCGACGTGGCCGGGCGTGTCGATGATCTGGATCGTGTGGCCCTTCCACTCGCACTTGGTGGCGGCGGAAGTGATGGTGATACCGCGCTCCTGCTCCTGCTCCATCCAGTCCATGACGGCGGCGCCCTCGTGGACCTCACCGATCTTGTACGTGATGCCGGTGTAGAACAGGATTCGCTCGGTGGTGGTGGTCTTACCGGCATCGATGTGGGCCATGATGCCGATGTTGCGTACGTTGGCGAGCGCGTCTGCGGCGGCCACTTCAATCCCTACTTATCGTCGTCTCGACACAACTGGTGGCGGTTCCGGCGCCGGTGGGCGCCGGAACCTCAGGTGTTACCAGCGGTAGTGCGCGAAGGCCTTGTTCGACTCGGCCATCTTGTGCGTGTCCTCACGCCGCTTGACGGCGGCGCCGAGGCCGTTGCTCGCGTCCAGCAGCTCGTTCATCAGCCGCTCGACCATGGTCTTCTCGCGCCGGGCCCGGGAGTAGGTCACCAGCCAGCGCAGACCGAGCGTGGTCGCGCGGGACGGCCGGACCTCGACCGGAACCTGGTAGGTGGCGCCACCGACACGGCGGCTGCGCACCTCGAGGGTCGGCTTGACGTTGTCCATCGCGCGCTTGAGCGTGACGACCGGGTCGGTGCCGGACTTCTCGCGGCAGCCCTCCAGGGCGGCGTACACGATGCGCTCGGCGAGCTGACGCTTGCCGCGCAGCAGGATCTTGTTCACCAGCTGGGTGACCAGCGGCGAGTTGTACACCGGGTCAGCGACCAGCGGCTTCCGCGGAGCGGGTCCCTTACGCGGCATGTCAGCTCTTCTCCTTCTTCGCGCCGTAACGGCTGCGAGCCTGCTTGCGGTTGCGGACACCCTGGGTGTCCAGCGAGCCGCGCACGATCTTGTACCGCACGCCGGGCAGGTCCTTCACACGACCGCCGCGCACGAGCACGATCGAGTGCTCCTGAAGGTTGTGGCCGACGCCCGGGATGTAGGCGGTCACCTCGATCTGGCTGCTGAGCTTGACACGAGCGACCTTGCGCAGCGCCGAGTTCGGCTTCTTCGGGGTGGTGGTGTACACGCGGGTGCACACGCCGCGCCGCTGGGGAGACCCCTTGAGCGCCGGGGTCTTGGTCTTGGTCGTCTTGGCCTGACGGCCCTTTCGGACCAACTGCTGAATGGTGGGCACCGGGTTTCTCCGCTCCCTTCGGCCGCTGCGAGGCGACCGCGCCGTCTGCTCCAGCCGTCCGGATGGGCGGCTCTCCTACATTCCAACCAGGGCCGCCTGACGGCACCCCAGCACCCGCGGTCGGGCGTGTCGCCCGAGTCACGGCCCGGTGTCGGCCGCTGAGGCGTCGTACCGGATCTTCGGTCTTGGTGGTGCGATCGCGCGATCACCGGCTGACCGGTTCCAGCGCACGCACGCATTGCCCGGGCGGGCCCGGGCACAAGGGGAAAGAGTACCTACCACAGCCGCGCCGGTCAAAACGGATGGGTCGGAGAAGGACCGCTGTGCGGTCCGCCGCCGACCTCCGGGTCGCCGATGCGCCGGTGATGGGCACCTACAGTGACAAGTGTACCGGCTCGTCCGTCGCGCGGCCGGGCGGCCCCGGGACCGCCCGGCCTTCGGGCACCCGGACATACCGCTCAACCCCGGCCACCGGCCGCAGGCGTCGCGGACACGACCTCAGGTGATCTGCACCACCAGAGCCAGCGCGAGCCCGATCAGGCCGAACAACAGGCCCGCCGCGCCGCAGGAGATCCCGGCCACGGCCAGGCCGGCGCCGGTGAACCGGACCGCCGGTGGCGGCGGCTGCCGCCGGACCTGCCGCCGGGCGAGCAGGCCGGCCACCACCGCACCGACGCCGATCAACCCGCCGAGCACCGTGAACGCGCCCGCCGCCCAGGCGCCGCCGACATTTCGGCCGGCCAGGCCGAAACACAGCACCAGCAGCGACACCCCGATCGCGGCGATCCCGGCGACGAGCGACCCGATGGCCAGGCCCGAGGTGACCGGCGGCACGTCGAGGTGGACCACGCCGAACGGCGTACCCGGCACCGCGTCGACCCGCTTCGGCGGCCGGGGCGCCTCGGCCGGCGGCGGCGGAAGCGCCGGCCCGCCGTGCGGACCCCAGCCGCCGTGGCCGGGCGCGCTCCCCGGCGCCGCCCACCCGCCACCGTGCGCCGGCGGACTCCCCGGGTACGCCCCGAACGCCGGTTGGTGCGCGGGCGCGGACGCGGGACCCGGCGGGTACGGCCCGGGGCGGTTCGGGTCGCCTCCCGGCGCAGCCGGTTCCGTCACGGGATCCTCCTGTCCACACGCGCCCGCCGCGCGGCGGACACCGGCCAGGCTACCGTCGCCGATCACGGCCGGGTGGGCGGGCGCGGGCCCGCTCCCCCACCGGGTCAGTCGAAGTTCGGCGCGAAGTCGTGGCCGAACGAGGCGTCCGCGTGCCGGACCACACCGATCACCACCGCGGCGACCACCGCGGCGGCGGTGAGCACCAGGCCGGTCCGCGCCATCTGCTCGCCGCGCCGCAGCCAGTCCGCGCCGGTGAGGTAACCACCCGAGGCGTACGCCTCCCGGCGGGCCTGCCGGGCCAGCATGAGCGCGATGGTCGCCGGCACCGCGCCGCCGATGAAGAACCCGGTGAGCGCACCGATCAGCCCGAGCGCGAAGACGGCGCGGGCCTTGGTGGAGCGGACCGGCTCCGGATCGTGCGGATGGCGGTACGCCTGCGGCACGGCAGGCGCCGGCCCGGGCACTGTCGTCATGCCCTCCATCATGCCCCGGATCCCGCGCACCGGTCCCGGCACCGCGGACGCGACGAGGCCCCCGGCGGATGCCGGGGGCCTCGTCGTTTCCTATTGCTTAGCGGTACGACCCGAAGTCGAAGTCGTCCAGCGGAACCGCCTGGCCGCTGGCCGGCCCGAAGCCGTAGTCGGTCTCCGGGTAGCCGGTCATCGAGTAGACCTTGGCCTTCGCCTCCTCGGTCGGCTCGACCCGGACGTTGCGGTACTTGCTGATGCCCGTACCGGCCGGGATGAGCTTACCGATGATCACGTTCTCCTTGAGGCCGATCAGCGAGTCGCTGCGGGCGTGGATCGCCGCGTCCGTCAGCACCCGGGTGGTCTCCTGGAAGGAGGCCGCCGACAGCCAGGAATCCGTGGCCAGCGAGGCCTTGGTGATACCCATCAGCACCGGGCGACCGGCGGCGGGCTCGCCACCCTCGCCGACGAGCCGGCGGTTCTCCGACTCGAACAGCGCCCGGTCGACAAGCACGCCCGGCAGGAACTCGGTCGAGCCGGAGTCGATCACGGTCACCCGCTTGAGCATCTGGCGGATGATGATCTCGATGTGCTTGTCGTGGATGAGCACACCCTGCGAGCGGTAGACCTCCTGGACCTCCTGGGTCAGGTGGACCTGGACCGCGCGCGGGCCGAGGATGCGCAGCAGCTCGTGCGGGTCGATGGTGCCCTCGGTGAGCTTCTCGCCGACCTCGACGTGGTCGCCGTCGTGCGCCCGGAGCCGGACCCGCTTCGAGATCTTGTCGTAGACGATCTCGTCGCTGCCGTCGTCCGGGATGACCACGATCTTGCGGGACCGCTCGCCGTCCTCGATCCGGATGCGGCCGGGGGTGTCGGCGATGGGCGCCTTACCCTTCGGCACCCGGGCCTCGAAGATCTCCTGGACACGGGGCAGACCCTGGGTGATGTCCTCACCCGCGACACCACCGGTGTGGAAGGTACGCATCGTCAGCTGCGTACCCGGCTCACCGATCGACTGGGCGGCGATGATGCCGACCGCCTCGCCGACGTCCACGGTCTTGCCGGTCGGCAGCGAGCGGCCGTAGCACGCACCGCAGACGCCCAGCTTCGACTCGCAGGTGAGCACGCTGCGCACCCGCACCGTCTCGGTCCCGGCGGCGACGATCGCGTCCACCAGGATCGAGTTGATGTCCTGGCCGCGGTGCGCCACCACGGTGCCGTCCGGCCCCTTGATGTCGTCGGCCAGCGTCCGGGCGTGCACGCTGGTCTCGGCGTGCTCGTGCACGACCAGCTTGCCGTCGATGCGCTCGCCGACCTGCATCGGGATGGCGCGGTCGGTGCCGCAGTCCTCCTCGCGGATGATGACGTCCTGCGAGACGTCCACCAGACGCCGGGTCAGGTAACCCGAGTCGGCGGTACGCAGGGCGGTGTCCGCGAGACCCTTGCGGGCACCGTGCGTGGAGATGAAGTACTCCAGCACGGACAGACCCTCCCGGTACGACGCCTTGATGGGTCGCGGGATGATCTCGCCCTTGGGGTTGGCCACCAGACCACGGATCGCCGCGATCTGCCGGAGCTGGAGCAGGTTACCGCGGGCACCCGAGTTGATCATCTTCCACAGCGGGTTCTCCTGCGGCAGCGCGGTGTCCATCTCCTTGGCGACCTCGTTTGTCGCCTTGGTCCAGATCTCGATGAGCTCGCCGCGGCGCTCCTCGGCGGTCATCAGACCACGCTGGTACTGCTTGTCGATCCGGTCGGCTTCCTTCTCGTACCGCTCCAGGATCTCCCGCTTGCGCGGCGGAGCGATGACGTCCTCCATGCCGATGGTGACGCCGGACCAGGTGGCCCAGTGGAAACCGGCCTCCTTGAGCCCGTCCAGGGTGGCCGCCAGGGCCACCTTCGGGAACCGCTCGGCGAGGTCGTTGACGATCGCGGAGAGCTGGCCCTTGCGGATCTCGTAGTTCACGAAGCGGTAGCCCGGGGGCAGCGTCTCGTTGAACAGGACCCGGCCCAGCGTGGTCTCCACGGTCACCGGCTCGCCCTCGGTCCACCCCTCGGGGGCGGTCCACGGCTCGGCGCCGGCGCCGTTGTCCACGCCGACCACGTCGCGCAGCCGGATCCGGACCGGCGCCTGCAGGTGCAGCTCGCCGTTGTCGTACGCCATCCGCGCCTCGGCGTCCGAGCTGAACGCCCGGCCCTCGCCCTTGCCACCCGGGGTGAGGTGGGTGAGGTGGTAGAGACCGATGACCATGTCCTGGGTGGGCATGGTGACCGGCTTGCCGTCGGCCGGCTTGAGGATGTTGTTCGACGACAGCATCAGGATCCGCGCCTCGGCCTGGGCCTCGGCGGACAGCGGCACGTGCACCGCCATCTGGTCACCGTCGAAGTCGGCGTTGAACGCGGTGCAGACCAGCGGGTGGATCTGGATGGCCTTGCCCTCGACCAGCTGCGGCTCGAAGGCCTGGATGCCCAGACGGTGCAGGGTCGGCGCGCGGTTCAGCAGCACCGGGTGCTCGCCGATGACCTCTTCCAGCACGTCCCACACGACCGGCCGCTGCCGCTCGACCATCCGCTTGGCGGACTTGATGTTCTGGGCGTGGTTGAGGTCGACCAGCCGCTTCATCACGAACGGCTTGAACAGCTCCAGCGCCATCTGCTTGGGCAGGCCGCACTGGTGCAGCTTGAGCTTCGGGCCGACCACGATGACCGAACGGCCGGAGTAGTCGACGCGCTTGCCCAGCAGGTTCTGGCGGAACCGGCCCTGCTTGCCCTTGAGCATGTCGGACAGCGACTTCAGCGGCCGGTTACCCGGGCCGGTGACCGGACGACCACGACGGCCGTTGTCGAACAGCGCGTCGACGGCCTCCTGGAGCATCCGCTTCTCGTTGTTGACGATGATCTCGGGCGCGCCGAGGTCGATCAGCCGCTTGAGGCGGTTGTTCCGGTTGATCACACGCCGGTACAGGTCGTTCAGGTCGGAGGTCGCGAAGCGGCCACCGTCGAGCTGCACCATCGGGCGCAGGTCCGGCGGGATGACCGGGACGCAGTCCAGCACCATGCCGAGCGGCGAGTTGCGGGTGTTCTGGAACGCCGCGACGACCTTGAGCCGCTTGAGCGCCCGGATCTTCCGCTGGCCCTTGCCGGAGCGGATCGTCTCGCGCAGGTTCTCCGCCTCGGCCTCCAGGTCCATGTTCTGGACCAGGGCCTTGATCGCCTCGGCGCCCATGCTGCCGGTGAAGTACTCACCGAAGCGGTCGCGCAGCTCGCGGTAGAGCAGCTCGTCGGTGACCAGCTGCTTCGGCTCCAGCTTGCGGAAGGTGTCGAGGACCTCGTCGAGGCGGTCGATCTCGCGCTGGGCCCGGTCGCGGATCTGGCGCATCTCGCGCTCTCCGCCCTCCTTGACCTTGCGCCGGACGTCCGCCTTCGCGCCCTCGGCCTCCAGCTCGGCCAGGTCGGCCTCCAGCTTGGCGGCCCGCTTCTCGATCTCCGAGTCGCGGCTGTTCTCCGCCTGCCGCTTCTCGGCCAGGATCTCGTTCTCGATGGTCGAGAGGTCGCGGTGACGCGCTTCGGCGTCCACGCTCGTCACGACGTACGAGGCGAAGTAGATGATCTTTTCGAGGTCCTTCGGGGCGAGGTCCAGCAGGTAACCCAGCCGGCTCGGCACGCCCTTGAAGTACCAGATGTGGGTCACCGGAGCGGCCAGCTCGATGTGACCCATCCGCTCCCGGCGAACCTTGGAGCGGGTCACCTCGACGCCACAGCGCTCGCAGATGATGCCCTTGAATCGGACCCGCTTGTACTTACCGCAGTAGCACTCCCAGTCCCGCTGCGGACCGAAGATCTTCTCGCAGAAGAGCCCGTCCTTCTCCGGCTTGAGGGTGCGGTAGTTGATGGTCTCGGGCTTCTTTACCTCGCCGTGGGACCACTGACGGATGTCGTCAGCGGTGGCGAGGCCGATGCGCAGCTCGTCGAAGAAGTTGACGTCGAGCACTATGTCCCCTATGTCGTCGTCTGTACTGCTAGCTAACGAGTGGGATCCGGGGCAGGGTCACCCTGCCCCGGATCACCACCTCAGACCTCTTCGACCGAGCTCGGCTCGCGCCGGGACAGGTCGATGCCCAGCTCCTCCGCCGCCCGGAACACCTCGTCGTCGGTCTCGCGCATCTCCAGGGCCACACCGTCGCTGGAGAGCACCTCGACGTTGAGGCACAGCGACTGCAGCTCCTTGAGCAGCACCTTGAACGACTCCGGGATGCCCGGCTCGGGGATGTTCTCGCCCTTGACGATCGCCTCGTAGACCTTGACCCGGCCCAGGACGTCGTCGGACTTGATGGTCAGCAGCTCCTGCAGGGCGTAGGCGGCGCCGTACGCCTGCATGGCCCAGCACTCCATCTCACCGAAGCGCTGGCCACCGAACTGCGCCTTACCGCCCAGCGGCTGCTGCGTGATCATCGAGTACGGGCCGGTCGACCGGGCGTGGATCTTGTCGTCGACCAGGTGGTTGAGCTTCAGGATGTAGACGTAGCCGACCGCGATCGGGTCGGGCAGCGGCTCGCCGGAACGACCGTCGAACAGCTGCGCCTTGCCGCTGCCGCCGATGAGCTGGTTGCCGTCCCGGTTGGGCAGGGTCGACGCCAGCAGACCGGAGATCTCCTCCTCGCGGGCACCGTCGAAGACCGGAGTGGCCACGTTGGTGTCCGGCTCGGACTCGTGCGCGTTGATCGAGCGGAGCTGGCGCTTCCACTCGGCGTCGTCGCCGTCCACGCTCCAGCCGGTCTTGGCCACCCACCCGAGGTGGGTCTCCAGGACCTGGCCGATGTTCATCCGGGACGGCACACCGAGCGGGTTCAGCACGATGTCGACCGGGGTGCCGTCCTCCAGGAACGGCATGTCCTCGATCGGCAGGATCTTGGAGATGACGCCCTTGTTGCCGTGGCGGCCCGCGAGCTTGTCACCGTCCTGGATCTTGCGCTTCTGGGCCACGTAGACCCGGACCAGCTCGTTCACGCCCGGGGGCAGCTCGTCGCCGTCCTCGCGGGAGAAGGTACGCACACCGATGACCGTTCCGGTCTCGCCGTGCGGCACCTTCAGCGAGGTGTCGCGGACCTCGCGCGCCTTCTCACCGAAGATCGCGCGGAGCAGCCGCTCCTCGGGGGTCAGCTCGGTCTCACCCTTCGGGGTGACCTTGCCGACCAGGATGTCACCGGGGACGACCTCGGCGCCGATCCGGATGATGCCGCGCTCGTCGAGGTCGGCGAGCATCTCCTCGCTGACGTTCGGGATGTCGCGGGTGATCTCCTCCGGGCCGAGCTTGGTGTCCCGGGCGTCGACCTCGTGCTCCTCGATGTGGATCGAGGTGAGCACGTCCTGCTGCACGAGGCGCTGCGACAGGATGATCGCGTCCTCGTAGTTGTGGCCCTCCCAGCACATGAACGCCACGAGCAGGTTGCGCCCGAGCGCCATCTCGCCCTCGTCGGTGCACGGACCGTCGGCGATGACCTGGCCGGCCTCGACGCGGTCGCCCTCGAAGACGACCGGCTTCTGGTTGACGCAGGAGCCGGCGTTGGAGCGGCGGAACTTGTGCAGCAGGTACGTCCGGCGGTGGCCGTCGTCCTGGTGGACCGTGATGTAGTCCGCGCACAGGTCCTCGACCACACCGCCGACCTCGGCGACGACCACGTCGCCGGCGTCCACCGCGGCGCGGTACTCCATGCCCGTACCGACCAGCGGGGCCTCGGCCTTGACCAGCGGCACCGCCTGACGCTGCATGTTCGCGCCCATGAGCGCGCGGTTGGCGTCGTCGTGCTCCAGGAACGGGATCATCGCGGTGGCGACCGAGGTCATCTGCCGCGGCGACACGTCCATGTAGTCCACGGCGCCCGGCGCGACGTCCTCGGTCTCGCCGCCCTTACGGCGGACCAGGACGCGATCCTCGGCGAAGGTGCCGTCCGACTTCAGCGGGGCGTTTGCCTGCGCCTTGACGAACCGGTCCTCCTCGTCCGCGGTCAGGTAGTCGATCTGGTCGGTGACCCGGCCGTCGATGACCTTCCGGTACGGCGTCTCGATGAAGCCGAACGGGTTGACCCGGGCGAACGTGGACAGCGCGCCGATCAGGCCGATGTTCGGGCCTTCCGGCGTCTCGATCGGGCACATCCGGCCGTAGTGGGACGGGTGCACGTCCCGGACCTCGAAGCCGGCCCGCTCGCGGGACAGACCACCCGGGCCGAGCGCGCTCAGCCGGCGCCGGTGGGTCAGGCCCGCCAGCGGGTTGGTCTGGTCCATGAACTGGGACAGCTGCGACGTACCGAAGAACTCCTTGATCGCCGCCACCACCGGGCGGATGTTGATCAGGGTCTGCGGCGTGATCGCCTCGACGTCCTGGGTGGTCATCCGCTCGCGGACGACCCGCTCCATCCGGGAGAGACCCACCCGGACCTGGTTCTGGATCAGCTCGCCCACGGTACGCAGGCGACGGTTGCCGAAGTGGTCGATGTCGTCGGCCTCGTAGCCCTCCTCACCGGCGTGCAGCCGGCAGAGGTATTCCACGGTGGCGACGATGTCGTCCTCGGTGAGCGTGCCGGTGGTGATCGGCACGTCCAGCTCGAGCTTCTTGTTGAACTTGTAGCGCCCGACCTTGGCGACGTCGTACCGCTTCGGGTTGAAGAAGAGGTTGTCGAGCAGGGTCTGGGCGTTCTCACGGGTCGGCGGCTCGCCAGGGCGGAGCTTCCGGTAGATGTCGAGCAGGGCCTCGTCCTGGCCGGCGATGTGGTCCTTCTCGAGCGTGGTCATCATGAGCTCGGACCAGCCGAACTTCTCACGGATGCGCTCGGCGGACCACCCGATGGCCTTGAGCAGGACGGTGACGGCCTGGCGGCGCTTGCGGTCGATGCGAACGCCGACCGTGTCGCGCTTGTCGATGTCGAACTCCAGCCAGGCACCCCGGCTCGGGATGACCTTGACGCTGGAGAGGTCGCGGTCGGAGGTCTTGTCCGGCTGCTTGTCGAAGTACACGCCCGGCGAGCGGACGAGCTGGCTGACCACGACGCGCTCGGTGCCGTTGATGATGAAGGTGCCCTTCGGCGTCATCATCGGGAAGTCACCCATGAACACCGTCTGGCTCTTGATCTCGCCAGTGGTGTTGTTGGTGAACTCCGCGGTCACGAACAGCGGCGCGCAGTAGGTCAGGTCCTTCTCCTTGCACTCCTCGATCGAGGCCTTGACCTCGTCGAAGCGCGGAGCCGAGAAGGAGAGCGACATGGTGCCGGAGAAGTCCTCAATGGGACTGATCTCGTCGAGGATCTCCGCGAGACCCGAGCGTGCGTGCGGGTCGTCCGCCGACCGGCCCTGCCAAGCCTCGTTGCCGACGAGCCAGTCGAAGGACTCGTTCTGGATGGCGAGGAGGTTGGGGACCTCGAGGTGTTCGGTGATCCGACCGAAAGAAACTCGGCGGGGCGCGAATGCGCTCGACGTACGACTGGTCTTCGCAGGGCGGGAAGCTGCCAAGATGCGTCCTTCCGAGGACCGGTGCTGCAGAACGGCTGGTACGCGTGCACTCCAATGACCCCACCAGAAATATCCACAATCGGACATTTCCGAGCAGGGGTCAAGTCGGAAGGCAGCGCAAACTAGCAGTGTAGCCGAGAGGCTAACCGCTGTCCAGCCCAACCCGCAGGTCGTCGCGGAACAAGCCCTGGGACCTCGGAAAACCGGGTCGACCGGGCCGCTCGGAACGCGACGCTCCTGCCGGTCCGCTCGGGTGCCGCGGCGGCGGTGCTGCCGTTGCCCTTACCCGAGAGGCGGCCGTTGCAAGCGCGGAAGGTCTTGCTGATGTTCAGCGTGCCTGGCAGGCCGGTGCCGCGTCAAGGGCCGGTTACCGCTCGGGGTGTCTTTCCCACCGACGGGCTACCGGCAGACGTCGCTGACCGGCCGATGAGAGGACGCTGTACGCCCTGCTCACGCCGTTCGCCCGCGGGTGGCACCAACACGGCGGGCGGTGACCCGGTCTCCCGGATCACCGCCCGCCGCGACGCGGTGTGCCCCGGCTCACGTGAGCCGGACGCGCGTCAGGTGGAGCAAGGTCACTTGAGGGTGACCTTGGCGCCCTCACCCTCGAGCTTGGCCTTGGCCTTCTCGGCGGTCTCCTTGTTGGCCTTCTCCAGAACGGCCTTCGGAGCGGCCTCGACCAGGTCCTTGGCCTCCTTGAGGCCCAGGCCGGTCAGCTCACGCACGACCTTGATGACCTGGATCTTCTTGCCACCGTCGGCGTCGAGGATGACGTCGAACTCGTCCTTCTCCGGCTCGGCCTCGGCGGCCGGGGCACCCGGACCGGCCGGGCCGGCCACGGCGACCGGAGCGGCGGCGGTGACCTCGAAGGTGTCCTCGAACTGCTTCACGAACTCGGAGAGCTCGATCAGCGTCATCTCCTTGAACGCGTCGAGCAGCTCTTCGGTGCTGAGCTTCGCCATGTCTGGCGTCCTTTCTCGCAATGAAAACTAAGAACGTGGTGCGCCGGGAGGGCCTCAGGCCGCCTCGGCGCCCTCCTGCTCGCGCTTCTTGTCCGCCAGGGCGGCCGCCGCGCGGGCGGCCTTGGAGAGCGGAGCCTGGAACAGGGCCGCGGCCTTGCTCAGGTTGCCCTTCATGGCGCCGGCCAGCTTGGCCAGCAGCACCTCGCGGGACTCCAGGTCGGCGAGCTTCGTGACCTCGGCCGCGGAAATGGCCTTGCCCTCGAAGACACCGCCCTTGATGACGAGCTTCGGGTTGGCCTTCGCGAAGTCACGAAGCCCCTTCGCCGCCTCGACGACGTCGCCCGAAACGAAAGTCAGCGCGGTAGGACCGGAGAACAGCTCGTCGAGGCCGGAGATGCCCGCATCGGTCGCGGCACGCTTGGCCAGCGTGTTCTTCGCGACCGTGTAGCTGGTCTCCTTGCCGAGCGAGCGCCGCAGCTGGGTGAGCTGCGAGACCGTGAGCCCGCGGTACTCGGTCAGCACGGTCGCTCCCGCGTTGCGGAAGCTCTCGGTCAGCTCGGCGACGGCCGTGGCCTTGTCGGCCCGGATCGGCTTGTCCGCCATGTCCCTCCTCTCTCGTTGCTCGGAGCTGGTACGCCGACGGCGAGCCGGGGCTCGGCGACGGCGGCGGAGGCATCACGACAACGAAAAAGCCCCGGCGCAGGGCGCACGGGGCGAGGGCCGGGGACACGGGCACAGTCGGCGGACCGTGCGTGACACCGAGTTTCGCTTACCGCCCTGCGCGGGTCGCCCGTCGTCGCGGGACCTTCGACCGTGCCGGAGCACGGTGACCAGCGGTCTTTGGGTGGAACTACCGCACCAGGTTACGCGACGTGCGCCGCAGCACCAAATCGCCCGGGGTGCTCCCGGTCACCCCGGCTCAGGCCCGGGTGCGCCGTGCCCAGGCGTAGCCGGTCAACGCCACCGCCGCCCAGAGCGCCGCCCAGCCGGTGAGCAGCAGCCCCTCGCCGGCCGCCACCGGCCCGGTGACCGCCCGCGCGGTCGCCATGACCGGCGGGGCCAGCCACGGCACGAGCGAGCCGGAGAGCCCGAGCACCACGACCCCGACCGCGCCGGTGACCAGCACCGCCACCCCGTAGCCGGCGCTGCGGGTCACCGCCCGGCTGGCGAGCGCGCCGAGCGCCACCGCAGCCGGCAGCGCGAGCAGGTGCGCCCAGAGCCCCAGGGCCACCCCGACGAGCACCGGCCGCTCCCCCGGCTCGACCGCCGTGGTCAACCCACCGAGCGGCCACGGCAGCGCCAGCGCGACGAGCACCACGACGAGCCCCGCCACCAGCGCCGCGAGCAGCCCGGCGGCCCGTTCCCGGGCCGGCCCGGCCACCACCCGGGCCATCCGGCGCTGCACGTCGGGTTCCACGTCCAGCAGGATCTTGGTCTGCCAGGCCAGCACCGGGAACAGCACCACCGCGGAGACGCCGTAGGCCTCCGCCGGCTCCGCCCGGCCGCCGCCGTAGAGGACGCCGAGGACGAGCAGACCCGCCAGCACCGGCGCCAGCGCCCGTCCGGTACGCACGAAGCCGGTCAGCCGCAGCCGCGTCAGCGCGATCACCGGGCCACCTCCGGCGCCGGGGGCGTGGCGGGAGGCGGGACGGCGTGTTCGCGTACCCGAAGGATCTGGTGGCCGTCGGCGCGCAGGCGGGCGACGGCGGCGGACAGCCCGGCGGCCGGCACCGCCAGCTCGACCACGGCGACGGCCGCGCCGCCCGACGACGCCGCCTCGGTCACCGAGCCGTCGGCGACCGACAGGTGCCGGGCGCCGGGCAGCCGGACCGTCTCACCCCGGTGGTCGCTGACCAGCACCGTGCCGCCGTCGGCCAGCACCTCGCCGATGATCTCGGGGACCGACTCGCGGGCGGTGGCGTCCAGCCCCTCCCAGGGCTCGTCGAGCACCAGCAGGCCGGGCGGGCGCAGCAGCGCCTGCGCCAGGCCGACCTTCTGCGCGGTGCCCTTGGACAGCCGCGGCAGGCGCACGTCGTGGAAGCGAGTCAGGCCGAGCCGCTCCACCCAGTGGCGCACCGCGCGGTCGACGGCGGCGCCGGACAGGCCGGCGACGCGGCCCATCCCGGACAGGTAGGCCCCGACGGTGAACGGCTGGTCGGCGGGGAAGCGCTCCGGCACCCAGCCGACGACCGCCGGCCGGTCGGCGACTCGGCCCCGGCCCGGGCGCAGCACCCCGGCGGCGAGCTGGAGGATCGTGGACTTGCCGGCGCCGTTGCGGCCGAGCACCACAGCCGCCTCGCCCGGGCCGATCGCGACGTCGACCTGCCGCAGCACCCACGGGCCGCGCCTGTGGTAGCGGAGCCAGACGCCATCGAACCTCATGCGGCCGACAGTGCCACACCGGACGGACGAACGGGGCCCCGCCACAGCGTGGTGGCGGGGCCCCGTTCGGGAGTACGCGTGCTCAGCCCTCGGCCGAGCCCTCCTGGAAGTTCTTCACGACCTTCGGGTCGACCGGGACGCCCGGGCCCATGGTGGTGGTGAGGGTGACCTTCTTGAGGTAGGTGCCCTTGGCCGCGGACGGCTTGGCCCGCAGCACCTCGTCCAGCACCGCCGCGTAGTTGTCCACCAGCTGGTTCTCCGAAAAGGAGGCCTTGCCGATGATCAGGTGCAGGTTGGAGTGCTTGTCCACCCGGAAGGTGATCTTGCCGCCCTTGATGTCCGAGACGGCCTTGGTGACGTCCATGGTCACGGTGCCGGTCTTCGGGTTCGGCATCAGACCGCGCGGGCCCAGGATCCGCGCGATCCGGCCGATCTTGGCCATCTGGTCGGGCGTGGCGATCGCCGCGTCGAAGTCCAGCCAACCACCCTGGATACGGGCGACCAGCTCGTCGGTGCCCACCTCGTCCGCACCCGCGGCGACGGCCTCCTCGGCCTTCGCGCCGGCGGCGAAGACGATCACGCGGGCGGTCTTACCGGTGCCGTGCGGCAGGTTGACCGTGCCGCGGACCATCTGGTCCGCCTTGCGGGGGTCGACGCCGAGGCGCATCGCGACCTCGACCGTGGCGTCGAACTTGGTGTTGGTGGTCTCCTTGGCCAGCTTGACGGCCTCGACCGGGGTGTAGAGCTTCGACCGGTCGATGACGTCGGCGGCCTTGCGGTAGCTCTTGCTGCGCTGCATTTCTGGTGACTCCTGTGGTCTCTGGCGGGCGCGCGGCGTGCGCGGCCCTCCCACGAACAGAAAGATCGGGTGGAGCGGTGGAGCGAGGTCAGTCGGCGACGGTCAGGCCCATCGACCGGGCGGTGCCGGCGATGATCTTCTCGGCCTGGTCGATGTCGTTGGCGTTGAGGTCCGCCATCTTCTTCTCGGCGATCTCGCGCAGCTGGGCGCGGGTGACCGAGCCGACCTTCTCCTTGTGCGGGACGCCCGAGCCCTTCTGCACACCGGCGGCCTTGATCAGCAGCCGGGCGGCGGGCGGGGTCTTCAGCACGAAGGTGAACGTGCGGTCCTCGTAGACGCTGATCTCGGCGGGGACGATGTCGCCCCGCTGAGACTCGGTCTGCGCGTTGTAGGACTTGCAGAACTCCATGATGTTCACGCCGTGCTGGCCGAGCGCGGGGCCGACCGGCGGCGCCGGGGTGGCCTGGCCCGCCGGGAGCTGAAGCGTGAACGTCTTGACGAGCTTCTTCTTCGGAGGCATGTCTCTTCCTGGGGCTTGGAACTGGGATTCTCGCCGGTCCGCGGGCGCGCACGGTCAGCACGGTGCGGACAGCCGACGTTCTAGGGTAGCGCAGCCGTCGGCCACCCTCCGCGCCGAGGTCGGCGGGCGGCGAAACGGCGCACCGGCGGCCACCCCCGAGAGGGCGGGCCGCCGGTGCCGACGTACGTCAGATCTTGGCGACCTGGTTGAAGTTCAGCTCGACCGGCGTCTCCCGGCCGAAGATCGACACCAGCACCTTGAGCTTCTGCTGGTCGGCGTTGATCTCGCTGATCGTCGCCGGCAGCGACGCGAACGCGCCGTCGGTGACGGTGACCGAGTCGCCGACCTCGAAGTCGAGGACCTTGACCTCGGGCTTGGCCTTCTTCTGCTCGGTCTCGACCGCCGGAGCCAGCCACTTGAGCACCTCGTCGAGGCTCAGCGGCGCCGGCCGGTCGGCCCGGTCGGTCGCGCCGACGAAGCCGGTGACCCCCGGGGTGTTCCGGACGCAGGAGTAGGACTCGGCGGTCAGCTCCATCCGGACCAGGATGTAGCCCGGAAAGACCTTCGCCTGCACCTGCGACCGCTTGCCGTTCTTGACCTCGACCTCTTCCCGGGTCGGCACCTCGACCTGGTAGATGAAGTCCTCCATGTCGAGGGAGGTGATCCGGGTCTCGAGGTTGGTCTTGACCTTGTTCTCGTAGCCGGCGTACGAGTGCACCACGTACCAGTCGCCGGGCGCGTAGCGCAGCTTCTGGCGCAGCTCGGCGACCGGGTCGAAGTCCTCGTCCGGGGCCGGCTCGGTGGTCGGGAACTCCGGCTCGCTGGCGGCCTCGACCGACTCGTTGTTGGCCGCCGTCGCCACCGTGGACTGCTCGTCCGGGGTTCCGGCGGTCTCGTCGTACTCAGGCACGCTCGCTCACTTCCGTCAGTATCGCTGTCCGCAGGTCAGCTGGGCTCGCCGAAGACCCACAGCACCGCCTTGGCGAAGCCGTAGTCCAGGCCGGCCACGATCGCCAGCATCACCGCGACGAAGGTGACCACCACAGCCGTGTAGGTCAGCAGCTCCTTGCGGGTCGGCCAGATGACCTTACGCAGCTCTGCCACGACCTCGCGGAAGAACCGCGCGATGCGGGCGAACAGCCCGATCCGCTCGGTGTCCTTGCGGGTCTTCCGGCCCTCGGCCGGCTCGGCCTGCGCCCGCTTACGGGTCGCGGTGCCACCCCGGGAGACCGGTTCGTCCGCGTCGGTGGCGTCGTCGTCGGCCACGTCGTCGTCGGCTACGCCGTCGACGGTCGCGTCGTCGTCCAGACGCTCGTCGCCGTCGTCCTCGCCGCGGCGCTTGCTCTTGGCCACTTCGCCCTCCGTGCGGGATATGGGGTCGCACGCCGGGCGGCGTGCGCGGCGTGTTGGTCACGCCGGCCGGACCAACCGTCCCGCGACGGGCCGCGGCCGGCGGACCGGCCGGGAGGTCCCGAACGCCTCGGAGCCACCCCACCGATGCCACCACCACGGGCCGAGCGCCGCCGGTGAGGGCGGCGCGACCCACGGAACGGTCAGGCCTGAGGCGCAGGGGTGACAGGACTTGAACCTGCAGCCTGCGGTTTTGGAGACCGCTGCTCTGCCAATTGAGCTACACCCCTGTGCGGCAACTCACCTCCACCCGGACACGCTGTGCCGAGCGGGGGTCACTTGCCCCACGGCGGACCAGTGTACGGGTAGTCGTGCGACTTTCCCAACCGGTCTACCCCTCGCGCGTCGGGCGGACCCTCAGCGCGTCGTGCGGATCAGTGCCCGGGCCTGCGACAGCACCTTCTCACCATGGCAGGTGGCGGTGACGTCCAGCCTGGTCAGACCGTCTTCGGTGATCTCCTTGACCACCGCCGACACCTCGATCTCGGTGCCCTCGTCGGTGTCCGGGACGACCACCGGGCGGGTGAACCGGACGCCGAAGTCGACCACCGCGTCCGGCGCGCCGGCCCAGCCGGCCACCGCCCGGCCGACCAGGGCCATGGTGAACATGCCGTGGGCGATGACGCCCGGCAGCCCGACGCCGGTGGCGGTGCGGTCGTTCCAGTGGATCGGGTTGAAGTCGCCCGAGGCGCCCGCATAGCGGACCAGATCCGCGCGGGTCACCCGGTACGTCTGGGTGGGCAGCTCCATGTCCTCAGCCCTCCCCGCGTACGACGATCTTGGACCAGACGGCGACCACCGGCTCACCGTCCACGGTGCTCACGTCCGTGCGGGTGGTCAGGAAGCCGTGCCCGCCCCGGCTGGTGACCTCCTCGATGGTGTTCACGCACACCAGCTCGTCCCCGGCCACCACCGGCCGGGTGTACGCGAACCGCTGGTCGCCGTGCACCACGCGGCTGTAGTCGACACCGAGCGCCGGATCCTCGACGATCTGCCGGTTGGCCGCCATGGTGACGACCACCGGGAACGTCGGCGGCGCCACCACGTCGCGGTGACCGAGCGCCCGCGCCGCCTCCGGGTCGTGGTGGGCCGGGTCGGTCGCGCCGACGGCGGCGGCGAACTCGCGGATCTTTTCTCGGCCCACCTGGTAGGGGGCGGTCGGCGGGTACGTACGGCCGACGAAGGACGGGTCCAGGGACATGCCGCCGAACCTACACGGAAAACACGAACGCCGATCCGCCCGGTCGGGCGGCCCGGAGGCCACCCGTCAGGTGGATCGGCGTTCGAGAAGCTGGTGCGGTGCCGGCTGCGCCGGCCGCGATCAGCGGGTCTCGCGGTGGACGGTGTGCTTGCCGTCCCGGGGGCAGAACTTCTTCAGCTCGATGCGGTCCGGGTCGTTACGGCGGTTCTTGCGCGTGATGTAGTTGCGCTCCTTGCACTCCACACACGCCAAAGTGATCTTCGGCCGGACATCGGTCGCCTTCGCCACGGCGGAGTGCCTTCCTCGCTCACGGATAACAACTACGGCGTGTCAGCCTACGTGCTGACGACGCGGACATGCAAAGTGGGCGCCTGTGGCGCCCATCCCACCGGCCACCGGGCTGGGCCCGGAGGACGAGAGTAGCGGTGGCCGGACTTGAACCGGCGACACAGCGATTATGAGCCGCTTGCTCTGCCATCTGAGCTACACCGCCGTGGCGGGTCCAGCCGGACCCTCTGAGCCCCCTTACGGAATCGAACCGTAGACCTTCTCCTTACCATGGAGACGCTCTGCCGACTGAGCTAAGGGGGCCTGCCCGATCACCCCTGGGGGGGTGTCGCGCAGGGGAAACAGTACACGACCGCGTCGCGGAGGTGAAATCGGATCCCCCAGGTGAGTGTCCGCCCTGGTCAGGGCACCACTCGCAGGCGCGGCAGCTCCCCCGCCACCACCGTCTCCGGGTCGACCTGGGCACCGAACCAGGCCTCCAGCCGCTCGTACGGCAGCGGGCGGCTGAACAGGAAGCCCTGGCCGATCTCACAGCCGATGTCCTGGAGCAGCTCCAGGGTCAGCTCGCTCTCCACACCCTCGGCCACCACCGCCAGGCCGAACTGCTGGGACAGCGTCACCACCGCGTTGACGATCGCCAGGTCGCCCGGATCGGTCGCCATGCCCTGCACGAACGACCGGTCCACCTTCACCTCGTGCACCGGCAGCCGGCGCAGTTGCGCCAGCGACGAGTTACCGGTGCCGAAGTCGTCCACCGAGAGCCGGACACCGAGGTCCCGCAGGCTGCGCAGGGTGGGTATGGGACGTTCGGTGCCGTCCAGGACGCCCGCCTCGGTGACCTCGAGCGTCAGCTGCTGCGGCGGCACGCCGTACTCGGCCAGCAGATCGCGTACCAGCGCCGGGAAGTGCTGGTCGGTGAGCGTACGCGCGGCGAGGTTGACCGCGACGGACAGCGGCTGTTCGCCGTGGCTCCAGTCGCGGCTGCGCCGCAGGCTCTCCCGGAGCACGAACTCGGTGAGCCGGCCGAGCTGGCCGGTGTGTTCGGCCACCGCCACGAAGTCGTCCGGCGCCACCGTGCCGTGCGCCGGGTGCTCCCAGCGGGCCAGGCACTCCACGCCCACCAGGCGGCGGTCCCGCAGCGTGACCTTGGGCTGGAAGTAGACCTCCAGCTCGCCCTCGTCCAGCGCCCGTTGCAGGTCCCCGGCGAGGCCGAGCCGGCGCAGCGACCGGGACTCCAGCGCCGGACTGTAGAGCTGCACGCTGCCCGGCACCGACTTGGCCGCGGTGGCGGCCAGGTCGACGCGTTGCAGCAGCGCCACCGCGTCACTGCCGTGGTCGGGGTGGACGGCCACGCCGACGACCGTGTCCACGTCCAGGGTGAGCGCGTCGAAGACCATCTCGTCGCGGATCTGTTCCCGGAGCTGGGCGGCGAGGTCCAGCGCCGCCTCGGTGCTCTCCAGCCGGAGCGTCACCAGGAACTCGTCCCCGCCGGCCCGGCCGACGAGCGCCGAGGAGGGCGCGCAGGCGCGCAGCCGCTCGGCCACCTCGACCAGCACCTTGTCGCCCGCCGCGTGGCCAAGCGACTCGTTCACCTCGCGGAGCCGGTCGACGTCGAACAGCAGCAGCGCCACCACCTCACCGGGCGCCGCGATCCGGACCGCCTCCGCCACCGCCGCCGTCATCCGCCGGCGGTTGGGCAACTTGGTGAGCGTGTCGTGCTCGGCGTCGTGCCGCAGCCGGTCGACCAGGCGGGTGTTCTCCAGGGCCACCGCGGCGTGGGCGGCCACCGTCTCGAAGACCGCTATGTCGGCCGGGGTGAAGTGGTTGCCGTCGCCGAGCCGGTTGGCCACCTCCAGGGTGCCGATCACCACCGGCCCGGACCGCAGCGGCACGGCAACCGCGTCCTTGATCCGCCGCTCCGCGAGGTCCGCGCGGAACTCGTCGTCCGTCGTCACGCCGTGCCCGACGGCCACGGTACGACGGGCCGACCGCACCTTCTCCCGCAACGCCTGCGGCGTACGTGCCTCGTCGAGCAGGCCGGGGTCGTCGACCCGTGCGGTCAGCAGCGTCTCCGGGTGCCGGCCCTGGGCCGGGAGCCAGAGTGTGGCGTACTCGGCCTGCATGAGCGACCGCACCCGGCCGAGCAGGGCGTCGGCGAGCGTTCCGCTCTGCCCGCTCTCCACCACGGCACGGGTCAGGTCGTAAAGGTCGCTGAGGGTGCGGTGCTGCCGGAAGAACTGGGCGTACGACCGGTAGACCAGGACCAGCCCCGCGCCGAGGGCGGACAGCAGCAGCAGCGACCACCACGTGCTGCGCACCAGGATCAGCACGATCAACCCGACGGACACGTTGATGGCCGCCGTCAGCAGACCGGCCTTTGCGCTGCGCAGCGCGCCCCGCCCGGTCTGCCAGCCGTGCAGGAGGGTGTGCACCGCGACCACGCTGACGACGCTCACCAACAGCACCATGCTGACGGCGGCGACGATGCTCACCCAGGTGCGTGGCCCGACCCCCTGGATGGGCGGGAGCGCCTGGAGGACCAGCACCCCCAGCGAGGTGCCGGCGGCAGCCCGCGCCACGTTGAACCAGACCTTCGGCGCCGAGAACCGGTGCCGGATGTGCGTGATGACCGCCGTCAGCGTGTAGATGACCACCACAGTCAGCGGCGGCAGGAAGTAGAGCGCCAGGACCAGCGGCAGCTCGGTGAGGGTGACGCCGAGCGTCTGCCGGCGTACGACCAGGCTCAGCAGGGGCAGCCCGGCGACGATCATGAGACCCAGGAAGAGGAGCGCCTGCGGCCAGCGGCCGAAGGGATCGTCGGCGAGCAGGCCGGTCATCGTGGCGCACGCCACCGCGACGAGCGCCATCGGCGCCGTGATGATCCAGGCGTCCTCAGAGGACCTGCGTCGTGACTGATCGCGACGGATCATGCCGCTCCTTCGGATTGGCGGCGCGCCGCCCCCGTCGTCGACCCCGACAGTCGCCCGACTGATGCGTGCGAGTCGTGCCCGACTGATGCGCTGGTGTCGTGCCCGACTGACGCGCGGACGTCGTGCTCGACGGCAGACCGGAGAAGCCGGTCACTGCCAGACGATGTCCAGGGTCTGAATGCCCCCGTTGATGCCGCCGAAATCGACACCGCCGACACTGCCGCCCACGAGGGCGGCGAGCACAAGGAGTGAGCCAAGCAGCCGGCCCAGCCTTCGACCAGACATGATTGCTCCTGTCGAGAGAATTTCAGAGAGGGTGGAGGTTCCACGATCGTGCCACACCACACGCACCCACAAAAGCGCTGCGCGTGCCTCCATGACGCCCCGAACAGAGGAATCATCCGTTCGTCAGGCGTGCCCCGACCCTCCGGCCCAGGATGAGGTCACGATCAGTCCGGCCGCCGCCACGAAAGGCGCGCACAGCGACTTCAGGCGTAAAGCGCACCTTATCGTCTGATTCCCTCATCAGGCCCTCCACCGACTCACGCGCAGCCACAGTGACGGCTCACGCGCCTCGGCCTCCCGCTCCCCGGACAGCCTCTACCATCATCGATACCTGAGGCAAGGTTTCACGCCGGACGAACCGTGTCAATCATCAGTCAAGGGCTCTCCGGCTCATCTCTCCTCCCATGCCCGACAGATGCCGGTCCGACAGCCCACCTGGGGCGACGGCGCAGCGGCAGGGCTAGTGGCCGACTCAGGGACGACGTGCGGTCAGGGACCTACGAGGTGCGGTCCTCGTGTGAGTACGCGGAGCGGGGTCCGATCAAGTTCCGCAGGTGTCGTCGGCGTCTCCGGCCCCCGTCGCCCCGATCCAGCCTGTACCGGCGGTTCGGCCTCCTGCCTCTCGGCCTCCCAATCGCCACCACACCGCAGAGCCGATTCAGATGTCGGGTCTGAACCTCCGGAACGACAGCCATAGCCACTCCCTAAATCGAGGAGGCCGAGGTCGCAGGATGCTGCCGATTGAGCGACTGCACGTCCCGGACGCTGGGCCTAGCGGGCGGGCCGGCACCACAAGGGCTACCAGCCTTCCGGACGGGGCCAAGGTCGTTCGTCCGGTAGGGCGTCCCCGTTCGGGAAGGCTGGACTGTCTACGACTGCCCGGCAAGGAGATCCGCCAACCCCTTTGGGCGACGGCAGAGGGCAGGGCAGGGCATGATGCTCGGATGACGTTGGTCGATATCTGGCCCGTGCGCGGTGTGCGGGTGACGACGTCCGTGCTTGAGCTGGTTGTACCGGGTGAGGACGAGCTTGCCGAACTGGCGATTCATGCGGCAGCCGGCATCTACGATCCGCAGGACCGCTTTCTGGCGCGTTCGCCGGTAGCGGGGTGGGAGTCGGGGCCGTCTCCCCAGGCCGAGTGGTCGTTCCTGCGGTACTGCTGGGCGTCCCTGGCGGACTGGCGGCCGGGCAGATGGAACCTGGTAATGGCTGTGAAGGTCGATGGCGTCTGCGTCGGGGTGCAGGAGATCGGCGCGCAGGGCTTCGGGATCACCAAGACCGTCTCGACGGGGTCATGGATCGCGCGGCGGTTCCAGCGGCGTGGTTACGGCAAGGAGATGCGGGCCGCCATCCTGCACCTCGCGTTCGCCGGGCTGGGAGCGGAGCGCGCCGAGTCCGCCGCCTGGTCCACCAACGCGCCGTCGCTGGGAGTCTCGTGGTCGCTTGGCTATCAGTCGAACGGCACCACAATCCGGGCTTTCGAGGGTGCCCGCCAGGAGCAGATCAACCTGGTGCTCGACCGCGAGCGGTGGGAGAGCCACCGCGACGACATCACGATCCACGGACTCAGCGACGAGGTGCTTGAGCTGATGGACGCCAAGCGGGCCGCATCCCGGTGATGGCCGCTGCCCACGTGGCCGCACGTCCGTTGGGCTGTACGGCCACCGGTAAAACCAAGCTGGCCGACAGGCGTGGATGACGAGCGGCGGCAACCGACGAGTTGAGCAGGTCAGCCGCACCAGTCGACGCCAGCCGACAAACAGGCTTGATCCTTGCAAGGGCAATGGCTCAGCCCACCGGTTGAGCTTGCGCCCAGCGCGTAACGAACTCTCGGCCGCTCTGGGTGAGGCCAAAATGCTTCATCATGGGCATCCCCATGATGAAGCCCTTCGGTCCTCCCAGGTCGACCGGCACCAGCAGACCGTCGCGGATCAGGTAGCTAAGCATGATCCTGAAGCCACCTGGTAGCTGGATCACGGACATCTCGGGCTCCGCCGCGAAGATTTCCAACAACCTGCGTTCAAGGTCGCCGTAGCGGTGGTTCAAAACAGAGAGGTTTGCCTTGTACTGGAACATTGCCTTGCGATCGATGTGCCCTTGATCGTAACGGGAGTGACACGTCGGGCAGAGAGCGATGATGTTCGCGAAGGTGTGCTCTTGGACCTTGCACCAAGGGTCAATGTGAGCGAACTCCGTTGGCACCTGGCGACACGTCGGGATCGCGCAGCGGTGGCCGGCCTCGACCAGGACGTCCCGCTGTATCGCCATGGGGATCGGTGGCCTTCCCTCTGGCATCTCGTCTCCCATCAGTACGTGCCAGCTACATGCCCGATCAGACGGACTAGCAGGGTCGACCGTGGTAAAACCGCGCGGAGACGACGAAGGCCCCCAACCTTGCATTTCCGCAGGTCAAGGGCCTTGCCGATCCCTGGTGGCGGGTAGAGGATTCGAACCTCTGTAGCTTTCGCGACGGATTTACAGGGCGTCCGTGATCTTGCCCTGACTAGCGGCGTTGACCTGCTGTTTCTCTACATCGACCACCGCGCCCGCATACGAGCGCCCACCATCCGCCCACGCCCCGACACTGCCCACCTACCATCACGATTGACCTTCTCGAAGGACGTGCTCACACGGTCGTTCGGCGCCGAGGTGCCAGACGCTCCCCGCCACGGCGACGGTATAGGCGACCTCGCTCGCCTGCCGGTCCGCGGTCTCGACCGACAGTCGCATCGACAGAGGCTCAGTCCCGAACGCAGTCGCACATTCGAGCCTCAGCTTGACTTTGACCCATCCGGTACCGCCGGGACGTAGCAACAGGGACTCTCCGGTACCACGTACCAGAACGCCCGGTCCTTCCCCGGCAACCGCAACAAGCGTGATCGGCGCAGGGCCAGTGTTGATCACTGCCAGCTGTCCATCCATCTGGAAGACGCCTTTGACGTCCCCGCCGCCGGTTCCTGCCGACACAGGGATTGCGACGAGTGATACCGACCTAACCCGGTCCCGCTCTTCCTGCGATTTTCGCAGCTCGTTGACACCGACACCACCAAGCACAGCACCGATCAGCAAGGCCGCGACCAGCCGAACGACCCTTGACCTGCGCATCAGGCGGTCAGGGCGGTCCACCGCTGACTGGCGACCATCTTCGTCTAGATCGATCACTCCACGCTCCGCCAACATCGCGTCAGCCTAGGGCTCACCTCCGCGCCGGTCTGCCCTCTCCTCAGTTCTGCCATCAGCCGAGAGCCTCGCCGATCTTGTCGTTCATGGTGTCGTCGCCGCCGTCGATGCAGTTGGCGTAGACGCGGAGCAGGACGGCGACGCCGTGGCCCAAGCGCCGGGCGACCTCGGTCGGCGGGACGCCGGCATTCAGCCAGAGCGAGGCTGCCGCGTGCCGCAGGTCATAGGGCCGGCGAACGAGCGGCGAGGCGACCTGTGATTCGGTCAACGCCTTCTCCCGGGCGAGCTTCCACCACCGGTCGTAGACCGACTCGGAGAGCGGTCCGCCGTGCAGGCCGCGGAAGTACCGACCATCCGGACCGATCCCGTGGTTGTCGACGTGCTCGCACAGCAGCTCGACGAGTCGGGGCGGGATCGGGACCGTCCGAGTTTCGGCCCTCCCCCGGTGCTTGAGACCGCGCCGCTCGTGCGAGCCGCCGTCATCGGTCCAATGCGAGCCGGCGCACGGCGATGTGCCGGCGAGCACCAGGCGGCCCCAGCGATATTCGATCTTCTCGTGCTCACAGGACCGGGAAGGCTTGACCGCCGCCAGGTCGTCGAAGCCCGCGCCGCAGTCGGCGCACCGCCCCGACAGGTCGCAGTCTTCCCGCCGCAGGTCGGCCGCTTCCGAGGGCCGCATGCCCGCGTAGTAGAGGCAGCCGAAGAACGCCGTGACCTTGTCCGCCCGTTTGCCGAGAGATTTCACCGCCTCCAGCAGCGTGGCGACCTGGGCCGGGTTCGCCACCACCCGCCGGTCGATGGACTGCGCCACCTCGGGAGCGGTCCACTGGACCTTGTCGACCGGGTTGGAGTCGATCAGCTCCAGCTCGACGGCGTACCCGAGCACGTTGTAGAAGGTGGCCCGCTTCCGCTGGACGGTGGAGGCAGCCGCGGGCTTGCCGTCGAGCCGGACGCAGAGGCTGTCGAGGACTCGGCGGACCATCGCCGGCGAATCCAGCTCGACGACCGGCAGGGAGGCCGTTTCCAGCCAGGCCAGCGCCGCCGCGTGCTCGGTGGGGATCTCGTTGGACCAGCGGCGCGGGTTGAGGCCGTAGAGGTACAGCGCCTCACGGAGCAGGGGTTCCGCCGGTCGGCCCCGCTTGGCCGGGCGGGTCAGGGTCACCGTGATCGAGGTCAGCGCCTCGACGATCGACCGCCGGGTCTTGGCCGCCGCCCGGGGCCACTTCATCTCGACGTACGCGCGGCTGTGCGCGTACCAGGTGGTGGTGTTCCTGGCTCTGGCCTCGGAGACCGGGCGGCCGGTGGCCGGGTCGAAGGGCTCCCCCGCGTTGGCCGCCTGGACCAGCTCTGCGCGGAACGAGTGCGCCAGGGCCTTGGTACGGAACATCTCCTCGAAGCGTTGGCCGCTGACTGCCCAGCGAACTCGCCAGGGTCGCGCCTTCCGGTCGGCGCGTTTGGTGATCTCCCAGATCTGGACCTCGTAACTCTTCACGCCGCGTCCTGCTCCAGCTCACCGAGCCACCGACCAAGCGCCGACCGGCGGACCCGAAGCTGCCCGTTCGGGAGCTTGATCACCCGTGGTCCCTTGCCGGTCTGCCGCCAGTAGAACCAGGTCGAACGCGGTACCCGCAGCTCGGCGAGCACTTCCGGCACGGTCAACAACTCCTCGTTCACTGCCTTACCTCCCCGTGGTGCTGTGCGTCGTGCTGAGTTGCCGAAAGATCTGGCGACCCCTGGGCGGCCCGGTCCTTGGCGGCGAGTAGTTCGGACCGCCAGCGGGCGCGTTCGCTGATGGAGCGCATGAGCCGGTGGGCCAGCGGTCCCACGTCGGGGTCGTCGGGTCGGGCGAGTTCCCAGGCGTGCCGGATCCGTTCGGCGGTGGCGCCCTGGTCGTCGGCGAGCTGCCCGGCGGTGGCGCTGTCGGTGGTGGCGCCGAGCAGTGCCCGGACCCAGGCGCGCGCGTCGTGCTTGTGGTCGGCGAGGGTCTTGCCGGACCAGTCGCGGGAGATGAGGATGCGCCGGCCGCCGATGCCGAGGGTGTCGCGCTGGTGGACCTTGCCCTTGCAGCGGCCGGGCTTGAGCTTGGCGTGCGCCTTCTTGGGCTGGACGCCGTAGAGCAGCCAGTTGGCGCATCGCTCCGTGCAGGGGGTGATCTGGAGTTGCTGCCAGAGCCGGTCGAGGTGCTTGCGCTGCCGGTCGGTGGTGGCCTTGTGGACGTCGCCGGTGTGCTTGGTGATGTATTTCGTGACGTACCGGATGGTCCGTTCGGCGTCCTCGGTGCCGGGCATGACGCCGCGGGCGTCGACCTGGGCGCCGAAGCGGACGACGTGCACCGGTTCGGCGTCCGGGTCGTCGTCGATTGCGTCGAGGGCTTCCGTCCAGGTGGTCAGCGGCTCCCGGGTATCGGGGTCGACCCACCCGGCTGCCTGGTCGTCCCAGACGGGGAGCCGGTCGAGGGTGTACCGCTGGGCGTCAACCGCCGGCCACCACACCTGGTGATAGGTCGCCGCCGCCACGGTGCGCAGCACGTCCCGGGGGATGGTGCCCCGGATGGCGAAGTGGGCGTGTGGGGCGAGGCGACGTTGCGGCTCGACGCAGCCGGCGTACTGGACGTTCCAGCCCTCGCAGCGGCGCAGGTTCTGCCAGAACCGGTCGAGCAGGCGGGGGAAGTGCACTGCGTCCCAGGCGGCGCGGCGGTAGTCGTACCGATCGGGGTTGAGCGGGGTGCCATCGGGGCGGACCGGGCCGTACGAGTCGAGGGTGAGCGTGAGCCACATCGACGGCCGGAACGTCGCGCCGTCCGAAGCGGTGTAGGTCTTGCCAACAGTGCGCCGCTCGACCTTGCGCCGAGGTAGCTCGGGGGCGTCCTGACGTCGCTTGGTGGAACGCTTGCGCCGGCGGCCGGGTTCGTCGTCGGAGTCCTCGTCGTCGGTGGCGTGAGGTGGCCCGACGCGCCCGCGCAGGCCCTCGGCGGCGATGGCTTCCTCTACCTCGCGGATCGCCTCGTCGAGGTCGGTTACCTGCTCCCACTGGGCGGCGCGTACTGCCTCGTCGCGGGAGAACTCCAGGTGTGCGCGGAAGAGGATCAGGGACTTCTGTGCCTCGGTCGCAGGCTCCGGGCCGGGTAGGGGTTCGTCGTCGCGGTGCCAGCCCTCGCGGATCTGGGCCTGGCGTAGCCGGCGGTTCTTCTTGGCGCAGGGCGCGCACTTGTCCTCGCGGGTCGCGCCGCAGGGCAGGTCGATGACCTCGGTCAGGCCGGTGTCGAGATCGGTGCGACGCATGGCGAGGGGGCGCACGCAGACGCCGTACTCGGCGGCGATCTCCTTGAGCACGTCGACCGAGCGGGGCAGCGCCATGCGGGCCGCCCGCGACCCCGGCCGAGGAGCAACCGGGGCCGGGGCGGCAGGGGCGAGGCCGGGCAGAGTCGGAGCCGTCATCGGCCCACCCCAGCCACGGGTCGAATGCGGTGGTCCCGAGCGCGGGTGCGCCGGTACTGTCCGGGCTCACCCAGAATCCGAGCGGCGAGGTCGACATGAGCAGCGATGGCGGTACGACGGTGCTGTGGCGCCCGACCGGGCCGGAAGAGCTGGATCTCGTCCGCGAGTCCGGATGGCGGAAATGGCCGCCGCGCCTGCCGGATCAGCCGATCTTCTACCCGGTCCTGAACGAGGACTACGCGGTCATGATCGCCCGGGACTGGAACCTGCCCGCGTCCGGCGTCGGCTACGTCACCCGCTTCGGGGTCGAGTCGGAGTTCCTGAGTCGGTACCCGGTCCGCCAGGCCGGCGGGAAGACCATCCTGGAGTTGTGGGTACCGGCCGAGGAGTTGGACGAGTTCAACGCCCACATAGTCGGCCTGATCGAGGTCGTGCACGAGTTCCGGTAGCCGCCGGCCGGCGGCGGAGGTCGCCGTCATCGGATGATCCCGACGACCTGGGGGCGGTTGGGCTGGACGACGCCGAGCGGAGGCAGCACCGCGGCCGGGGCCGGGCGGACCGCCGGAGCGGGCGCGGTCGGCTGCTGGGGCTCGGGCTCGGTGACGACTTGCTCGGGAACCTCGTAGGTCCAGTCGACCGGCGGTTGATCCGGTTCGGGTGCCGGGGCGGGTGCGCTGGACAGGACGACCTTGACCAGGGCGAGGAACGCCAGCGACGGCACGGCGGCCACGATCCAGCCCCACACGGACGGTTCGGCTTCCGCGACCTGGGCGGCGAGGGAGAGCAGGGCGAACGCGACCAGGAGCACGCCGACAAGGCCGACCGGGCGACCGGCGCGACGGCGGGCGCGGATCTCCAGGCCGAGGTAGATCGCCATCAGCTCAACGGCTACCGCATTGGCCCAGCCGATCCAGTCGGGCTGCCCGTGGGCCACGGTCAGGTCGTGGACGTGGGTGAAAGCGGCGGCGCCGGCCATGATCCCGATGGCGAGCAGGATCAGCAACCGGATGCCGGATTCGGCTCGGTGGCGGATCATTCGAAGTCGCCTTCCGGGATGCGGATGGTGACGGTGATGCGGATGCGCTGGCCGTCGAGGTCGTCCCGGCGGCGGACCATGTGCGCCAGGCCGTGCAGGGCGGCGGCGAGCCGGTCCGGAGAGCCGTCGAGGTCGATGTTCAGCGGCTTGATGCGGTGGGTGCCGAGGAAGAAGCGCTTGAGGGACATCGGGGCTACCTCCGGTCCGGGGTGACGCGGGTACGAATGTGGTCGGGCGGGTCGCCGAGGGAGGCGACCGCTTCGGAGAGGCAGCGCCACAGCGCCCACGCCTCGTCGGGGGTCAGGTGCATGCGGCGCCGGCCACCGCCGACGGCGAGATAGACCGGGTACGGGTCGGGCCGGTCGGGGTCGACGCGGACGGACACCGCAGTGCTGCTCGCGCCGTCCGGGTGCGGTGCGCGGAGCCGGTAGAAGGTCGGGGCGGTCACCGCGACTCACCCCCGTCGGCGTCGAGGATGTTGCGCAACGCGTCGGGCAGTAGTGGCCCGCGACGCTGCCGGGGCAGGGCCGGCCGGACCGGTTCCGGCGTCGACTCGCGGCCGACCTGAGCGAGGATGTCCGCGGCGTCGGCCGGGGCCGGGTACTGCTGGGCCAGTTCCCGGATGTGGTCGTCGGTGACGTAGGAGAACCGGACCCGCATCGGTTCCGGGGTGCCGTCGAGGATCACGTAGCCGACGCCCTTGGCCCATCGGGGCATCTGGTCGGCCAGGGCGCCCCGGTTGCGGGCACCGTCGCCCAACACGAGGTCGACCTGAGCCGCCTCGGTCAGACCGAGCGCGATACGGGTCGGGAACAGGTCCCGGAACGGCAGCACCTCCTTGCGGGGGTCCTGCAACGCGGCCACCACCAGGACGCCGACGCCGGCACCCTGGGACAGCAGCAGCCCGAGCGAGCCGGCGATGCGCTTGCGCAGGTCGACGTCTTGCAGGTACGCGGTCAGCGCGGCCATCTCGTCGATGACGACCACGACCAGGGGGTCAACCTCGGTCGGGGTGTGCACCCGGACCCTGCCGGCGAGCCGGGTTTGCCTCTCTCGCATCACCGCCACGGCCTCGTCGAGGAGATCGGCCATGGCCTCGAAGGACTTGCAGGCGAACCGGGCGAACAGTGGCCGGCCCATGGCGAACTCCATCCCGCCCTTGGGGTCGATCACCCAGAGCCGGACCAGGCCCGAGGTGATGCCGCCGGCCAGCGCCCGGACCAGCGACCAGAGCACCGAGCTCTTGCCGGACCGGGTCGCCCCGCCGATGAGGACGTGCGTGGCGAGCAGGTGCAGGGACCATGTGCCCAGGTCTTCCCGCCGAGCCAGCGGCAGCGCGGTGAAGTCGGGAACGGCCGGGGCGTCGAACGGCGCCACCACCGGCCGCAGGGCGTCGGTGCGGACGAGCACCAGGTAGACCACGGTCGGCCGGTCTCGGAACCGCACCCGGTCGGCCAGCCGCAGCAGCAGCGCCCAGTAGCCGGTACGGGTCGTCGGGTCGTCGGGCCGCTCGGAGTAGACACGGGCGTGCCGCCGGCCGAAGGCGTACGCCAGGTTAGCCGTGACCTGTTGGAAGTCGGCAGGGGTCTGCCCGCGGACCATGCGGATGGTCAGCACGTCGAGTGCCTGATCCGAACGCACGCGCAGCAGCTCGGGCAGGACGGCGCGACGGTCGTACATCTCGGCCAGGCCGCACAGAGTCATGGCCTCGCGCCACGCCCGCCGGTAGACGAAGACCTGACGGAACCGGCCGAGCAGCGGCCCGGCGCACCACCGCCACCAGGACGTTTCATCACGCCAGCGCCACACCGCGGACACCGCCGACGCCAGGACCAGTGGCACGACCAGGCCCGCCCAGCCGTAGTCGGCATAGAGGACGACGGCGAGCACGACCAAGCCGACGGTGACCGGGTGGCGCAGGCACCACCAGCAGCCCCGGGCGAGCCAGCGCAGCGCCAGGACGAGCACGGAAGCCCACATCGGCAGGACGAACCGCTTCGGCTGGATCATCAGCAGATCCCCGGCGGTCGTCACCACCACCTCGCCACGCGGGCGGCGCATCATCGCGCACCCCGTAGCGACACGAACCGACCCGACGAGTCCCGGACCGGAGGAAAGGGAAGAACGAGCTGCCCGATGCAGAGCGGGCAGCGGTCAGCCACACCGCCGGCCGGGTCGAACCGGGACTGACACACGCCGCACCGAGGCTGAGCCGGGGCAGGCGAACGCCTACGCTTGGACACGTCACTACCTCTCTCGACAGAGCAGGGGAAGAGACAGAGGGCGGGGCTGCCGTCCGCCAAGACCTGACAGCCCCGCCCCCACCTGATGCGGCTACGCCGCCGCCTTCGGGGTCACGCCCGCCGGAGCGCGCATACCGGTCGCCCGCAGCGAGTACGCCATCCGGTTGTTGTTGGTCACGTACGGCGTGACCGTCATGCCTTCGAACTCCACCGCCTCGAACGGGGCGCCCGTCGGCGGGACTGGCTGGTAGTCGGCGGAGATCTTGACCGTCGTCTCCCGGGACCGCTTGCCAAGCTCCGGGTCCAGGTCCATCACGCGGACCTGCCACACCCGCTGGCCGGTCAGCTTGTCCTTCGCCGGGCTACGCCGGCCCGTCTTCTCGTCGTAGTCCTCGACCTCACCCAGGGACTCGGGGACCAGGGCGCATCCCGCCGGGAACACGTCCTCGCAACGCACGGCGAACCTCGTACCGCCACGCAGAGCCATCGCTCAACCTCCAGGTTGTTGGCATGTCTGCCAAGTTGAGACTCCAAGGTAGACGGCACTTGGCAGACAAGCCAACAAGCGGCGGCGACCGTGCCGGACCTAAAACCGGCAATTGGCTCTAATCACTCGACCATCGCGACACCGTGTGCTGGTCAGGACACGCCGGAGCGCAGCGCGAAAAGCGCAGCGCAGCCGCAAGGCGATTAAGACGGAGCGAAGGAACAGCACAAGCAGGCGTAGCCCGGCATGCAGCCAGAGGTGCTAATGCGAGCCAGCAACTACAGCCAGACCCGCGCGCCTATCAGGGTTGCGAAGAAAACGGAATATTCAGCGCAATCATCAGGCCGTTGTGGATCCACCAGGGCCCAGACCGGTTGTAATCGTAAGTATTCCGGCGATGGTAGAACTGAACGTATCCGGCGTTCGGCCTGAAGTTGCCGATAGCGCCCTGCAAAAAGAGATACTCAGCAAGATCGTCAAGTGTAACCGAGTCTTGTATGCCTGCGGTTTCGATGGCGCTCTTGAGCGCCTCCCGCGTGAATTCCCTCCCAGGCATGGCTTGCAATACTTGTGGAAGCCGGTTGATTACCTGCTGATCAAGCAAGCCCGTCGCCTCCGAGAGAATCTCCGACAAGAGATGAGAGGAGGAGAAGTTGTCCGCAGCCGAACGAACCTGCGAACTCGACAAAGATCTACCAGGAGATGCCTTCTCCTTGAGTGCCCCGAACAGTAGATTCATATCCCGGGGCGTATACCTGGTGAAATCTAGCAAGTAGCGCAAGGTGGACTTAGGTCGCGCCGACGGTCCCAGCTCGACAAAGTCGGGCAACAAACTCAGCAGGTCATTTACCTCGACCTGAGCCTTGCGTGCAACGTAATCCCACAGCATGACATCCCTGGGGTCCCTGGCCTCAGCACCCCAGTCAATGTTGATACCACCATCAGCGGCAATCTTGGCCGAGTCGGCGAAGTTAATCCGCCGAAAAACGTCATTTCTGCACATAATTAGCAGAAAGATACTTCTATTCCCAGCGCGAAGCAGGCGCTGAGAGATCCAGTCGGAAGCTCGCACGAGTGCTGCAAGCGTTCGCCAGTACGACTCGTTGTCTCCGATTGCTTTATCGAGACCATCGATTGACAGAAGGTGCCTGTTACTCGTGACCGATGCAGCGGCCAAACGGATCACAGCGTCGCCCAACTGAGGAAGGCTCACTGAGTCCGTGTCCGCAGACTTCCATTCAGTCGAAGCGATCTTTGGAATACTGATCGTGGACTTGCGCTCTCTGATCCTACGCAGCACCTTCGGATAATCATCATCAGCCAGGCCCGCGCTCTTCAAATCCGCCAACAGTTTGAGAGCCTGTGGGTCTCGACTAAGATCACACGCCCCGTCTTGAATCAAAGATTCGAGCATGCGCACGCCAATGAATAGCTTCCATGCGGCATCAGTAAGGGCCGTGACCTCGCCGGAAACCAGCCTTTTCTCAAGCGAGTACAAAGGACTTTGCGAACGGTTCAGCTCGTCAAAGTCGACAAAATTTGTAAATACCGCATGCTCGCCGATTTCCCTCTTCCACTTTAGCGCCACATACTGAGCGGCAGCGCTTTTTCCGGATCCTTTCGGTCCGAGGATCAAGAAGGTCTCGTGATCCAACACGCGCCCTGGAAGGTTCCAGCGATCGAGATAGGTATTTACGAACCGATCGGGGTCATGCAGCACATCCCTCTCGGCGGAAGCCCGGCCAAAATATAGCCTGGTGATGTCGAGCATCCGAGACTCCTGTCGGTTCAGCAGAAGATTCAAGGCTAGCCAACTGATTTAGCTTTACTGACCTGCCAACAAACGGCGCGTCTACGCCAATCCGCTATATCGGATATTTACGCCAAGTTTTACACAAGCAACCAAGGGTACATATGCGTCAAACTGCCCGCAAGAACGAACACAGTGGGGTTACTGGCATGAGCATGGACCATGAAAGTAGGAGACACCCGGGGGTGGCGGTGGATCGTGCCCACAGCCGTCCGGACGGAATCGACGATAATACCGTCGAAGCTCTCGGAGAACTGAGCAAAGCGCTTGAGACGATTCACCGGGTACGAGGTCACCTGTACTCGGCGCACCAGCTCGTTGGCGGCGCGGATCTCACCCTTGATCGGGTGGTGAAGCTGCTCCGTGAGGCCGGGCACGACGACACGGCCGACCGGGTCGAGCACGAGCTGTTAGGCCGTAACCTGCTACCCGGCCGTTGGACGTTCCAGATCGTGGAAGAGTTCGACGACGGCTACTACGCGGCGTTCCAGGACATCGAGCGGGACGCCCGGGAGAAGCTAGCCGGCGGTCGGCGGCACATCTACGAGGCGGAGATGAAGGAACGGCGGCGTACCCACGGGATGCCGGGGCACGAGGCTACACCAGAGGAGTGAGCGGTAGACCGTTCGGCAGCATCGACGCCAGGGCGTTAGCTCTGGCCTCGATGATCCTCATCCGGGCCTGATACTCGGCCGGTTCCCGGTGTGCAGCCTGGCTGGTGACCTGGCCGGGCCACTTGCGGTAAAGCAGCCCGTACTCCCGCGTGAAGTAGCCGGCGCTGACGGCGTTGGCGGCGAGCAGTAGGCCCGTGTCCTCGGAGGCGGGAAGGGCCATCCAGCCGCCCAGGGCGAAGACGAGATCCCGCCGTAGACACAGGGTCGCCGGGTGCACCGATGCGCGGTAGTCGTTGGCTTGCCAGAACGACAGGACTGCGCCGCGGTCGACGACGCCGCCGGCTGGATCCTTGTCCCATCCGGCGGTCGACCCGTCGGGCAGCAGATCGAGTACCCGCGAGGTGGTCCAGCCGATCTGCGGGTGCGCGTCGAAGGCGGCGATGTCCCGAGCGAGCGCGCCGGGGGTCAACTGGTCGTCGGCGTCCAAGACCTTGATGAGTTGCCCGGCAAGTCGGGAAAGGGCGAGGGTGCGGGCAACACCGGGCCCGCCGGGGCGGCCGGTGCCGAGACTGATCCGGGGATCATCCGGCAGCACGTCGACCAGGGCGCCGGTCTGCCCGTCCTCTTGGACGAGCCATTGCCAGGCCCACCCGGTTGGCATGTCCTGCTTGGCCAACGACTCGTAGGCGCCAGCAAGGTGCTCGATGCTGGGCGCATGGACCGGAGTGATAACCGAGACGAGCTGCGTCAAGTTTTCCACCGCTGGAGCTTGTGGGAGTAGACAAGCTCAGTCCGGTCGCCCGGCATCACCACGTCGGCAACCTCGACGACCCGGCCCGTGGTGTCGACCGAGGTCTTCCGGACGGTGAGCACGGAGACGCCCGGGTCGATGTCCAGCAGTTCGGCCTCGTCCGGCGACGGCGGACGCGCGCGGATCTCGTCGTCGATCCGGTCCAGCTCGATGCCGAGCGTGTAGAGCTGGTGCTGGGTGCCGCCCGGCCATGGCTCCTTGCTCTCGTCGAGCAGGTCCGGGTTCGCGGCCACCAGGTCGTACGGCAGGTAGGAGTACGACACGGTTAGCGGTGCGCTCTCGTGGCGGGAGGAAGTCCAGTAGACCCGGCGCAGCAGTGGCGTGCCCGGGTCGACCTGCAAGGCCGCCGCCATCTCCGCATCCGCCTCCACCCGGGAGTACTCCGCATGAAACTTCAGGTCATCGACGGTCAGGCCGGTGTCGTGCTCGGTAGCGCCGGTCTTCAACCGCTCGGTTTCGTCGAGTAGGACCCGGTCCTTCTCCCACTGGTACCGCTCGCTGTTGCGACGGCGTACCCGCTGCCGAGGCGCCCGGACGTAGGTTCCGCGCCCCTGCTCGGCCCGGACCAGGCCCCATTCCCGGAGCTGCCGGATGGCATTGCGGACGCTGGTACGGGAGAGGCCCGACGACTCGGCCAGCTCGGTCTCACTGGGCATGAGGGTGCCCGGGGCCATCTCTCCGGCCATGATCTTTACCCGCAACTCCTCCGCGAGTTGCAGGTAACGAGGGCGCCAGTCCCGGCCATGCACACCGGTCACCGTACCCCCTAGACGTTCCAACGTCTGCCAGGTGGTCCCGCCCGAAGGCCGCTCGGGAACGGGAGGGACCGCTACCGCTGCTCGCGGGGGCTGCCCACGACGAGGGCCAGGAGTACGGGGAACGGCGACGCCCCGACGGCTGCCGGAATTCAACCCGTCTCCCCCGTCCGATGGCCCTGACTGGCCGGTGCTCGCATCACGTCACGGGCGCGTGTCAGCTCGTCGATCAGCCGGTCGAGCTGCACCGCCGAGAGAAGCACAGTTTGCGTCGCGCCGTAGCGGGTTGCGTCGAGCTTGACGGCCAAGTCCCGACGCGCGAACCGGTCGATGAGTAGCTGAAGGCTGACCCAGCCGGTTCGCTCCCGGCCAATGGTGGCGATGAAGCCGCGATGCATCGGGTCGTTCGGTCCGCAGCCTCGGCACCATCCCGGACAGACGGCCGACGTGGCCGACGTCGGGACGCTTTCGGCCATGGGCTGGCCCTCACTCATCGTCCGCTCCCTGGTCGCCGCTGGCCTGCCTCAACAGGCCGCGGAAGTGTTCGACCAGTTGGGCCACCTGGGGTAGCGACAACTCCGCCCAACCGTTCCCCGCCCGGCACGTCGAATGCACGGCGACCAACGGCTCCAGGGCGTCAGCACCGATGAGGTAGGTCGCGACGGCTCCGCTCCACCGGATGTCACCAACCCGGAGCATCGGTCCTCGGTGACGCCGGGCCATGTGCGCCATTACTGGCGGGACCAGGTGGCCGCAGCGATCCGGCGCACACCAGTCCGGGTGGCTCGTGATCTCGGCCGGCTTGTTCGTCCGCCTCATCGCGGCCACCGCCCACCATTGCCCCGATAGGACTGCGCCAGCGTCATCAGCGGCGCGTACCGCAGCGTGGGCAACTCCCGCGTCGGCCCCGCAGACCACCAGTACGTCGGCGCGGCATTGGACGGCACGCGCCGAGTCGGCAAGGCGTTGCTGTCGGCGGCCGGAGCCAGCGGACGCTTCCGGGACCACCAGGACGAGAACCAACGGCGTCGACGATGAGAGCCGGACATCGCACCTCCACAGGTAGGCGGGGACCGGTGGCCAGCCACGGGGGAATGCAGCCGGCCACCGGCCCGGATGAAGGCACGGCGCACCGTCCGACACAGACGGGTCGGGTATCGCCGAGCCAACTTGTACGCGCGGCTACCGCAACCGGTCCGACAGGACGCCGCGCATGAGGTGCGACCAGGGCCGGCGCGGCACCACCCCTGATACGAGCCGTCACCCTGGCCGCACACAGAGAAACGTACCTACAAGTGGACGTGTTGTCTATACGTCGAAACATGTCGCTGGGTCGGCACTTGGTAAGACAAGTGCCAGGTACGGTGAACAGGTGCCCACCCCGCACTACGGCCAGCCCCGCTACCGCGCCATCGCCGAAGAGCTGAAACAGCGCGTCGAGAGCGGCGCCATCCCGCCCGGGGCTCTTCTGCCAACTGAGAGTGCACTCACCGCTGAGTTCCGGGCAGCGCGCGGCACGGTGCGGCAGGCGATCGCCGCGTTACGCGAAGCAGGATTGGTGGCCACCGAACACGGTCGCGGCACCTACGCAACCCCCCGGCAACACGAGCGCAGGCTAGACGAAGATCCCGAGACGGAGACGAAACAGCGCCAAATCGTCGCCGACGAGGAGCTTGCAGCCCTCTTCGCTGTCGAGGTGGGCGTCGCCATGGTTGAACAACAGAGCCTCATCCGAACCAATGGAGCCGTCCGAGCAGTCGTCAGAACCTACCGATTGCTTCCGACAGAGGGATAGAGCAGTTGCACTTTCGGTACGCCCTCAAAGCGAACGGATTGGCCACTCGCGCCGCCGCCTGGGCGCGTCTGCCCTCGTCCCGCAGCCGGTCGGGCCAGCCACGTCAGACGCCGCCGGCTGGCGTGAGACGCAGGAAGCCGAGGGGCCACGAAGCGATAGCAACAGGGCGTGCCAAGCCGCCCCTCCTCGGTCAAGGGTGCTTCGCATCGCTACGCGGGGGTCCTGCGAAGCGCCCTTGATCGAGGAGCCTCTGCGGCCCTTTGGACCGGCGTCAACCGGCCGGCCACAGCCTGCTCGTGGGGTTGCGCGCCGCCCACCGCTCCCGACCTAGTCGATGTCAGGCCGGAAGGAGGGGGGATGGTGACCTCGACAACCGAGCCTCGTCTTAGCGGCGGTCCCATCGTTGCCTGTGCTTCCCAACCTATTGGCCATGCTTGACAAGCTTCTGTGTCTGCGGATCGTAAACGTAGCTGACGATGTCTCCGGAGATGATCAGGTTGATCGCTTGGTCGATCACCCCCCGTGGGACAACGAACCACTCTGACGGGTCGTAGTCGCGGCCCTTCGCGTCGACCTGGGTGAGGTCAAGCTGCGCTTTAGCGAAGACCCGATGCAGGAGGTTCTCCAGCGCGGACGCCTTCAGGTTGTACGTGCGGTAGCTCGCCAGCACGTCGACCGCGGCCATTAGGTACGTCGCCGACCTCTCCGCGTTTTTGACCCGCTTCTCGACCGAGCCTCGCGTGAAGCCGATTTTGTGCAGGTTCTTGATGGCAGCAATCTGAGGGTCCTCGCTACGCGATCGCAACACGTAGATGTAGCCGCTCATCTCGTCATCAGCGAGGATTTCGGGCACCCCACCCTCAACGACGATCTGACCGTCCTCATCGCTCAGCCTAATGGCTAGGGACTGCCGGTACATCGACGACTCCGTGCCGTTCTCAAAAATGCACCGGAGCCGCTCGCGCTTGTACTCACGCACGGCCGTCTTTTTGTACTCCGTCTCGCCGACCTCAGCTACAAACAGCATGATTCCATTGAGGACGAAGAATGTTCCGGGAACGATGTGAGTCATGCCGGGGTACGGCAGGAGCTTGCTTGCTCCAGCTCGAAGCTCGGCATGCTTCTGCTTAAAGAGCGGCTCAAACTGCTCGAAGTCCTCAGCCTTTTCCCGACGCGCAGCATCCCCGGAGTCATGCACCTGGCGACGTATCGGCAGGTCGGAGACGTCCAGCAGCCCGAACTCGTCGCCGAGTAGGTCTAGATCGCCGCCTTCCAGTAAGTCATCGAGAGACGTCGGCGCGTCGGGTGTCTCGAGGAGGCCAAACTCGTCGAGCGGCTTTAGGGTTGCGATCTTGTAGTCAGACGCAAGAATCCCATCCAGGCGCGCACCGAGCTTGCGTTCGGCGACGTCCCGGGTCGTCGAGCTGGGAACTCGCCCGTGAGTACGGCGAAACGCCACGACCTCCAGAAACGCTCGCTCAAGACGATCTGCCGAAGATGTCTTGGTTGGCTTCTCGGACGCATTCAACAGACCATCGAAGTCGGAGTCAAAGATCGCCTCGATGCTGGTCGGGAGCACCGCATCGACCTCTCCGTTGTCCGCGCTACTGCTCATGACTCGTCTGCCATCCGTGTCGCTCGCGCGACCGCATCGCGTTCCTGCTTCTTCCGCTGCAGAAATAGCAGCACTTCGGCGTACCGCTTCTCGATCGGCTCGTCGGAGCGCACGTTCGGCTTGCGACCGTTGACCTTCACCCACTGCTGGATTTTCGGCCACGCCGTTAAAGCTTCCTCTTCGGTGACCTCGACACGGGTCGCTGTGATCGCGTCGGAGATGATCCGCAGCACCGACGGCGTGACTGACTTGGAGATGACCTCGAAGGCCCGCTGGAACGGGTTGACCGAGTCGATGAGGTTGATGT
Source organism: Micromonospora sp. NPDC049151 (assembly GCF_040648395.1). NCBI lineage: Bacteria > Bacillati > Actinomycetota > Actinomycetes > Micromonosporales > Micromonosporaceae > Micromonospora > Micromonospora sp. NPDC049151. The sequence continues at coordinate 25,864 of NZ_JBEZDP010000028.1, read as the reverse complement.
TAACGTCGTCGATGTTGACGAACTTCTCGGACATCTTGATGAACCGCTTGTCGCCGACCTCGCGGACCTCGCCGTTCTTGATGACCGAATCCACGACGACCTGCTGGCGCAACTCCTCGACCTGCGAGTCGTCTAGATCGGGGTAGCGTTCCCGGATGATCTTCGGGATCAGCACCTTGTTCGTCGTCTGCGGGTCCACCGAGCCTGCGGCAGCTTTTGCGAAAGTATCATCCTGCAGGATCGTGGCCTTAAGGTCATTGAGGTCGGTCTCGACGATCTGCTTCACCCGCTCAGTGCTGGGCTCCTTAAACCCCTTGATCTTGATGACCCCCGGCGGGGCCGGCTCGTCGTCGCCGGTGCGCTTGGTCTTGAACTCGAAGTTCTGGGCCAGCACCTGCTCCATTAGCAGCGACGCGGTGATGGCCTTGAGCATATTGTTCACCGACACCTTCACCTCGCTCTGGGAGGCATCAGGCTCAGCGATCAGGTTCGTGAACTGGGCGTGATCCTTACCGGGCGAGTCGCGGGTAACACGGCCGATGATTTGGATGACCTCTGTCAACGAGGCCCGGTAGCCGACGGTAAGGGCGTGCTCGGCGAACGGCCAGTCGAAGCCCTCCTTCGCCATCCCGAGCGCGAGGATTACGTCCACAGCAGCTCGTTCCTTCGAAGCGACTGTGGAGAGGTAGTGCAAGGTGTCGGCACGCTTCTTTTGATCCGTGTCATCCACGAGGTCAGCCAGGCGCAGGGTAGCGCCGGTGTCGGACCGACGGATGCTGATGATGCCGGTCTCGGGGTCGGTGGACTCGACGTGACCGATCGAGTCGATGATGAACCCGACCTCTTCGATCTTGTCCTTCGTCGACTCGCCAGAGTTCACGTTCGGGATGTGGATGATTGTCTTCTTGTCAAGGTCGAAGACCTCGCCGATCGCGTCGGTGTAGCGGCCCTGGTAGAAGTGATGGCCAATACCGAGTGAGTGCAGGTGCTCGTAGCCGTTGAGCTGATCGTAATAGTTGAACGTAACCGGCGTGAATTTGGCTTCGTCCTCGGCGGACAGCACGGGGACCGAGTCCCCGCGGAAGTACGAACCCGTCATCGCGACGATGTGAACGTCCGATCCATTCATGACCTCGTGCAGCAGCGAACCGAGGCGGCTGGCCTCAGTGTCGGCGGAGACGTGGTGAAACTCGTCGATGGCTAGCAAAGTGCCGTTGAACGCATCGGGTGCGAGCTTCTCGAACGCGAAGCGCAGCGTCGCATGGGTGCAGATCAGCACCGGATCCGGGCCGTTCAGGAAGTCGATGAACGCGCCGACCTTGCCCTGTGAGGAGCCAGGGTCGCAGAGGTTGTGCTTCGGCTTGACCTCCCAGTCCGCAAAAAACCCGGACTTGGTGAGACTTGTCGAAGCGAACGACGCGCCGATCGACCGCTCCGGCACCGCCACAATCGCCTTCCTACGGCCCTGATTGTACAGCTTGTCGAGGGCCACGAACATCAGTGCACGTGACTTACCCGAGGCTGGCGGGGCCTTTACCAGCAGATGCTGGGCATGGCGCTTGGCGAAGACGCGCTGCTGCATCTCGCGCATGCCCATCGCGTCGGTATTGACCGATCCGCCGGTGCGGGCGTACGTGACATCGACGATATTGGCCGGCCTCGTGACTGGGCTCACTTACGCGTACTCCTCGCCTTTTTCGCCGGGGCCTTCGCGGCCTCCTCGGCGGTCATCGCCTCATACATAGCGAATAGGTCCGACAACCGCTGCTCATCCGTCTCGTATCCCCGCTTGGAGTAGATCGAATCAACCAGTGTGTCTACTTCAGCGTGCGCGGCCTGGAGGTCAGCAGGCATGTTGTCGGGGTCGTACAGCTCCGCCAGCGTCCTCTCACAGTGGTACTCGCGGACATCGAGAACCCGCAACGCCGCCACCGTGAGCGATTCTTTCACTGCACTCGACAGGGGCGGGACGGGGAAGTTATTGTAGACGATTGTGTTCGAATAATTGAAGTTGATTCTCCTTCTCCCAGCCACCGCATTTACCCACGCCATATGCATCTGCGATGTCAGGAGCGCGAACAGCCAGGGGCCCGCCCCATAGATTGCGAATCCCGTATTGGAGATCAAGGTTTCCGGACCCAGGTATCCAATAGGGATGTACTTTCGAAGTCCAGAAGAGTTGCTTGGAACAATAATCGACTCAGTTGGCTGATAGCGAACTTCACCGAAGCGGTACGGAGTGCCAGCAAGTTTTTGAGTTGCCAATCGGTCACTTCGCTGGCGATGATCCCTGACTCGCTCGACTCGCTCCGCTATGGGCGCGATGCTGAGGGCGTCGCTCAGCGACGACGGTTCAATCCATAGGGCGTACCGGTCCACCCCGCCGATGAATTCGTTGGCGCCCAGGAAGCGCTTGATGAACGCCTCGGCCTCGGGGTTCGAGTCAATGAGCCGCCCACGGTCGGCATGAGTAAGCAGCAGCGCTCCGCCGTCGTTAGGCATGCTTCCGAAAGACATAGCGGGGAGGTTGGAGAGTGGCGTCCTCCGAGCCATAATGAATACATTTCCACCCTCGGCCAGATATCCATTGATGTTGGATGCAATAATCTGCAGGCCGTCGTCAAACAGATACTTCGGCTCGCGACTAGCGTTTCGCAACCCAATAACGGCGACGGTCACGTCGGCATTCTTCCGCGCGTTGTTATCCCACTGAAATCCTGGGTACGCGAACCCAATCTCAAGGCCCTTGTCAAAGATCATCGGGAACATCAGTCCCACGTGCTCACCTTGGGCAACCGTTTTCGTGGTAACGAAAGCTAACCTGGCGCGGGTGCCTTCGATGTAGTCGGCGCCCTTGACAAACCACAGCGCGATGTAGTTGAGGTTCTTCGAGTGCGCACGCTCCCCGAAGACGAAGGCGTAATCTGCCTTCTGGTCCACCGTCTGTCGCTTTGATCCAGAGTAGGGAGGATTGCCGATGAGGAAGATTTCCTCGTCGCCACCGTTAGGACACACCGACCGCCAGTCGACACGTGCCGCGTTTCCTTGTCGAATTTGGCCCGTCTCTTTGAGAGGGATCAGCGGAATCGAGAGGTTGAACTTCTCCTTAAATTCCGCATTCATCTGGTGTTTAGCGATCCAGAGTGAGAGGATCGCCACCTCCGCGGCGAAGTCGTCGAGCTCAATGCCGTAAAAGTTCTCGATATTGATTCTCGATTGAGCGAACAGCACCTGGTGCCTGGGGTCGAGTTCGGCAAGGCGCTCCAAGATCGCATGCTCGAGACGGCGCAGCTCCTTATAGGCGATGACGAGGAAGTTGCCCGACCCGCAGGCGGGGTCGAACACCTTGATCGCGCTGATCCGCTCCAGCAGGGCCTTGAGCCTGCGGATAGAGTCGAAGCCGGCGTCGAGCTGCTCTCGGAGGTCATCGAGGAAAAGCGGCTCGATAGTCTTGAGGATGTTTGGAACCGAGGTGTAGTGCTGCCCGAGATCGCTGCGCTCCTCGGGGTTGACGACCGCCTGGAACATGGACCCGAAGATGTCCGGGTTAATCTCGCTCCAGTTTAACGTTCCCAACGCGATAAGCAGGTCACGGGCGGCCTTACTGAAGGTGGGTACGGAATAACCGGAGCCCATCGTGAACAGTCGGCCGTTAACATAAGGGAACGAAGCCAGGTACCTCGGCTTGCCAGCGGCGCCCTCGGTGTCCAAGGCGTCAAACAGCGCGGACAAAAAATCGCCTACATCCGACCCGTCGGCCTGGGTGTGGGAAGCGACCGCGTTGGTGAACTGACTCTCGGCGAAGATCCCAGTATCTTCGGCGAAGAAGCAAAACAGTAAACGCGCGAAAAACACGTTTAACGTGTGACGCCCGTGGGTTTCATCCATCAACCCGGGATTGGCAATGAGAAGCTCATCGAAAAGCTTGCCCATTCGCTCGGCCGCCTTGACGTCCGCGTGAGCCTCAGCGACGTATTGGGCCTTCTCCATGCCCGCCCAAGGCAGGAAGAACGTGAAGTGCTGATCGATATCACGGATCGGAATCATCAGATTCTCGCCAGTCTTGGTGTCGACGGCGAGCATCTCCTTGTAATCGGTGACGATCACGAAGCGGGTGCGGTATCTCACCACGGACGGCGAGGTCTTCAGCTTGTCGATGACCGCAAGAGGATCGCCGGTCGTCTCCTTGAAATAGACGACATTCTTCTGCGCGACCTCGGTCGCTTCGTCGGCCGCGACGCTGAGGGATCCGTTGCGAAGACGGGTGACGTTGCCCAGGGGTTTTCCGTAAGCGAGTAGCAGATCAAAGATGAACTCGCGATCATACGACTCCCGGCCCCCGAGAAGAGCGACGCGCTTCTCGACGGCCTTCAGATTAAGCCTCGCCATAGCAAATCCTCTTTCGCGAACAACATCATCGTAGCCGCCGGCTGAGGCTCACCCTCGGAACGAGGACCGCCCGCTGGCGGCGTCGATCCACAGGGTGAGTCTGTAGGAGCGACAACCCAGGGCGTCGGCAAGACAAGGAGGATGCAGCGCCGTGCCGTGCCCCAGCTGTGAGGCTGATGACCCGGGCGGCGTGGATCGTCATGGTGCCGATAGACGCAGTGCATTCAGCGGGTTGAGGTCGGTGGGCAGACCGCAGTCGGTGATCAGGGCTGAGGAGACACCGAGCAGTGTACGGGTCTTGGGGTCGAGCGTTGGCGTCCGGTGGACCCAGCTGGCCGACCATCGCATGACGGTTCACGACGTGGCCGGGATTGCTGTCTAGAAGGCAACGATGATGGACGAGACGAGCCGTCACGCGGCAGGCAGTAGAGCCGACCAGACGGCGTCGCTGTCGGCAGCTTGCAAGTGCCCGACTATCGCCAAGGGGAACGAGCTTTGAGGATCAAAATGCCCGGCTTGTCGTACTGCAACTGGTTTGCCCGAACATCGCTACGGAGGGGCACAAAGATGCAGCGTTGGCATGGCGGTAGATTCACTTCGTGAGCCGGTCGTACCTGTTGATCCTAGGAGAACGCGACGCGATCGCATGGGTGCTGCGAGAGCAACGGATGGCCTTTCCAGGCACACCGCGCGCGGAGATTGGCGCGTTGGCTGTCGGTGATCGTCTGTTCCTATACGCCACACGCAGCGCTTGGCACAACCCGACCCGCGACCGCGGGCGGATCTTCGGCTGGGCAACGGCACAATCAGCTGTACGTGAACTGGACCAGCCAGTTGAGATTGCCGGCCGCGAGTTCGTCTCCGGATGCACGCTTCAGATTGAGGGGCTCGCCCCGTATCCCGGCGGCGTCGAACTTCAGCCCATGATCGAGCAACTGGATGCCTTTCCGAAGCGGAACGCATGGTCGGTCTATCTTCGGCGCGCCTTGGTAGTGCTTCCCGCGGCGGACGCTAGGCTGATTGGCCGGCGGCTACGACCGCTGCTACAGAGACACGAGGACGCCAGACTGACCTATCCTGGCGCTGTCGCCTATCCGACCTAACGGTCATTTGTGCAGTATCGGCACGCCCGGGTTACCCCTGCCGGTCGATAGGTTGCCGATATCGAGGGCGCGACCAGCAGCGAAGGTGCGACCTCTGCGGCTGGTAGGGCTAACTACGCGCAGTTGACCCACGCCAGCCGCACCGTGAAAGACTTGAAGTACAGCAACCGACTGGACCGCTACCCCACTCATTGAGTCGAATGATGTGGCTGGCCCTTGTTTTGGAGCTGATCCGGAGGGCGCAGAGTTTGTAAGCGAGAAGTTTCTTTCACTCCCGCCTATCGCCCGCGCGCTGCTGCCGATTTCCTCTGTTCTGGATCAAGGCGCCGCGCTTCGCGCGGCGCGGGACGGTAACCCGGCCGGCGGCAAGCCGCCCCGGCTGCCTTCGGCGCCGGGGCGGAGAGCCACCGACTGCCGCCGGACCGCCGCCCCAAGTCTGTTGATGCGGCCGGCGGCACGATCACGGCCAGGCGGTACGGAAGCCGAACCGGTCGGCCTCGTCGACGATCAGGGCTTCCGGCTGCCGCGCCAGTCCAACCCCGGGACTGGCTTGCCGCCGATCGCTCTCCCGCAGCCGGCGACACCTCACCGCGGACCCCTCAGCCGCTCGCTACACACACGGGCTCCGCCAGGCCGGACCAGGCCACGAACCCCAGCGTTCGCAGCCCCAGAAGAGCCCTCAGCGAGCAAGATCGACCTGCCCACCATCTGCCCACAACCAGTCGTTAACGGCTGGACTCAGTCGGACTCGGCCGGACGAACGACAACGGCCCCCGATCAGCATCTCTGCTGGTCAGGGGCCGTCTCTGCACCTGGTGGCGGGTAGAGGATTCGAACCTCTGTAGCTTTCGCGACGGATTTACAGTCCGCTCCCATTGGCCGCTCGGGCAACCCGCCAGGGCACACCACCGCGTCGCAACGCGGCAGCGGAAGCAAGGATAGCGGTTGCCCCCGGCACCACCGCAACCGGGTACCGTCAGGAGGTCCCACGCTGGTCAGTGCGGGACGGACCAGGACAGACCGCCGGACAGCAGGAGCATGAGCATGGCAGCGAACCCGTCGTTCGACATCGTGAGCAAGGTCGACCGGCAGGAGGTCGACAACGCCGTCCGCCAGTCGGAGAAGGAGCTCTCGACGCGGTTCGACTTCCGCGGCACCGGCGCCGAGATCTCCTGGTCGGGTGAGGAGGCGATCAGCCTCCAGGCGGAGACCGAGGAACGGGTCCGGGCCGCACTGGACGTCTTCAAGGAGAAGCTGGTCAAGCGGAACATCTCCCTGAAGTCGCTCGACGCGGGCGAGCCCCGGCAGTCGGGCAAGATCTTCAAGATCGACGCCAAGGTGGTGCAGGGCATCGACTCGGACAAGGCCAAGGCGATCAGCAAGAAGATCCGCGACGAGGGCCCGAAGGGCGTGCAGGCGCAGATCCAGGGCGACCAGCTCCGCGTCACCGGCAAGAAGAAGGACGACCTCCAGGCCGTCATCGCGCTGCTCAAGGGCGAGGACTTCGGGCTGGCGCTTCAGTTCACCAACTACCGGTAAGCACGACCGCCGCCGGTCGATCGAGTGGTGGCAGGTGACCGCATCGGTCCCCTGCCACACGTACGGTCCGGACCGGTGCGGGATGTGAGGGCCGGGAGCGGCAGTCGTCGCTTCCGGCCCTTTCTGCCTTCAGGCGACTTCCTTGGGGTACGGGCCGGGTGTGCGGTCGGGTGGGAGCCATGGCTCTCGCGATGTTCCTCCCCTATCGACCGGTGCTCCGCCAACCGTGCTTCGCCGGCTTCTGCCGGGGCTCGCGGCCTCCGCTCTCGGTGACGTGGCTGGCAGTACCGCTGGGCACGATGCTCGGCGGCCAGGCGGGCCCGCACGACCAGCCCGGCCGGGCGGGCGCGCCGGGTGATCGGGTACGGCCCCGGAGCGCTCTGCGACGGGTGAGCGGTCAGGCGACGAGCGTCTGCTCGGCGCGTACCGCTGTGGCCTCGGCCCGGGCGATCGGGCCGCCGGGCAGCGCGGCGACCGCGGCCCCGACGGCGACCGCCACCCCGGCGAAGACGAACGCCCAGGAGACGCCGCCGGCGTGGTCGATGATGAGACCCGCGATCGAGCCGCCGGCGGCGCTCGCCGCGATCGACATGGTGACCACCCAGGTGTACGCCTCGTTCAGCATGCCCGCCGGGGTGATCCGCCCGACGAGCGTGTTCTCCAGGGTGAGCGCGGGGGCGATGGCCGCGCCGCCGAGCACCAGCGCGACGCCGAGCGCGGCCGGGCCGGGCATCACCGCGAAGACGGCGAAGCTGGCCGCGACGGTGCCGAGCAGCCAGGCGAACTGGCGGGTCATGTTGGCGGCGGGCTTGCGTACGCCGAACCAGAAACCACCGATGGCGCTGCCGACGCCCCAGACGGCGAGCAGCACGCCGGCCAGGCTCTCCGGGTCGTCGGCGCCGGAGTTCCCGGCGAAGGCCGGGACGATGACGCCGGAGGCGCCGAACGCGATGCCGAGGCTGGCCACGCAGAGCAGCAGCGCGGGGAAGCCGCCGAGGCGCAGCGGGCCGAGGCCCCGGGCGTGGTGCTCGCGCGGGTGCGGGCGCCAGCCGCGCATGACCCGGCCGAGCGCGACGGCGCCGGTGCCGACCAGGGTGACCACGGCGGCGCCGACGAGCGCGGCGGAGGCGTCGGCGAACAGCACGAAGCCCGCCACCAGCAGCGGGCCGATCACGAAGACGACCTCGAAGAGGGTGGTCTCGGCGGCGAGCGCGGTGTTGCGCAGCTGCGCCCGGCCGGTGGCGGGTGCGGTGAGGTCGTTCCAGGCGCCCCGGATCGCGGCGGTGAGCGGCGGGTACGTGGCTCCGGCGAGGCCCGCTGCCAGGTAGATCAGCGCGAGGTTGCCGCTGTCGGAGCGGGTGGCGGTGAGCAGCCAGATCAGCGCGAACGGGTGGGCCAGCGCGGTGGCCAGCAGGACGGGGGTGGGTCCGACCCGGTCGGCGATCCGGCCGGCGACCGGGCTGAGCGCGGCGCCGGAGAGCGCGTAGATGCCCCCGGCGACGGCGGCCAGGGAGTACCGGCCGGTGACCTGCTCGACGACGAGCAGCAGCGCCAGCGGGGTCATGCCGATCCCGAGCCGCCCGATGATGCCGAGGACCAGCAGCATCGGAGCGCCGGGGATCCGCCAGACGCCCTGGTACTGGCGCAGTGCGGCCACTGTCAGACCTCCAGGAGGGTAATGAGTGGGAGACGTTTCGACCCTAACGGCGCGGCATGACCGGGGGAAACGCATTGTGCCCGGACACACCACCGCGCCCGCGTCGGGGACGCGGGCGCGGTGTGGGCGTACGGCGGGTCAGCGCTGGAACTGCACCGGCCCGGAGTTGCGGGCCATCTGCTCCAGGCGGGCCACCCGCTGCTCCATCGGCGGGTGGGTGGCGAACATCGCGGCGATGCCGCCGCCCCGCTTGAACGGGTTGTCGATCATCAGGTGGGCGGTGCTGGCGAGCTGGCCCTGCGGCGCCAGCGGACGCGCCTGCGTACCCATGTGGATCTTGCGGAGGGCGCTGGCCAGTGCGAGCGGGTCGCGGCTCAGCTCGGCGCCGGACTTGTCGGCCTGGAACTCGCGGCTCCGGCTGATCGCGAGCTGGATCACCGTGGCGGCGATCGGGCCGAGGATCAGCGTGAGGAGCAGCACTGCCGGGTTCGGGCCGTCCTCGTCGTCGGACGAGCCCAGCGGGATGAACCAGGCGAGGTTCGCCAGCATGGTGATGATGCCGGCCAGGCCGGCCGCCACGCTGGAGATCAGGATGTCCCGGTTGTAGACGTGCGACAGCTCGTGGCCGATCACGCCACGCAGCTCCCGGTAGTCCAGGACCTCCACGATGCCCTGCGTGACGCAGACCGCCGCGTTCTCCGGGTTACGGCCCGTGGCGAACGCGTTGGGCTGCGAGGTCGGGCTCACGTAGAGCCGGGGCATCGGCTTGCCGGCGAGCGTGGAGAGCTCCCGCACCATCTGGTACAGCTCGGGGAACTGTGCCTCGCTGACCGGTTGCGCCTTCATCGAGCGCAGTGCGAGCTTGTCGGAGTAGAAGTAGGTGACGCCGTTCATCAGCAACGAGACGACGACGGCGATGACGAGACCGCCGCTACCGCCGAACCAGTAGCCGATCGCGAGGATCAGCGAGGTCAACAGGCCGAGCAGCGCTGCGGTCTTGAGACGGTTGTGATGCACGATCTCTCCTTCGGTGCACGGGCCCTTGCGGGAGGCCCGCTGACCGGTTCAACACACCGGTACCCGTCAACCATCCGGCTCATGGCTGAAAGTTGGCTGGATGTTGCTGTGCGCAGGCTGAGGCGGTCGCCCATCCGGGCAGGAACCGGTCAGCGCGCCGCGACGTCCAGCACCAGCTGCGGTGCGAAACCGATCACCACCGCCGCCACGGTGGCCACGCCGAGCGCCAGCGCCACGGTCCGGGCGGGCCGGACCGCCGCCGCGTCGGTAGGCGTCGCGTAGAGCGAGGCGGTGACCCGCAGGTAGTAGGCCAGGCCGATCACCGCGTTCAGCGCCACCACGAGCGCCAGCCATCCCGCGTGCCCGGCCAGCAGCGCGCGTACCACTGTCACCTTGGCGAACAGCCCGGCCAGGCCCGGCGGCAGCCCGGCCAGCCCGATCAGCGCCAGCGCGAACGCGCCGCCCACCCACGGATGCCGCCGCGCCGCGCCACGCAGGTCGGCCAGCGTGCCGCCGTCGCCGTCCGCCGGGCGCAACGCCACCACAGCGGCGAACGCGGCCAGCTCCAGCAGCACGAAGAAGATCGCGTACGCGACGGCTGCCGCGTACGCGCCCGCCGGCGCGTCGCCGGTGCGGCCCGCGGCCAGCGCCAACGCGCCCAGCGGGGCGAGGATGTACCCCGCCTGGGCCACCGACGACCAGGCGAGCAACCGCACGGTACGCCTCTGACGCAGCGCCACCAGGTTGCCGACTGTCATGGTCAGCACCGCCAGCGCCGCCAGCACCGGGCCGGTCATGTCGCCGGGCAGGGCCCGCTGCACCACAGCCAGCAGCGCCACCACGCCACCGAGCTTCGAGGCGGTCGACAGGTACGCGGCCACCGGCAGCGGCGCGCCGTCGTACGTGGCCGGGGCCCAGGCGTGGAACGGCACGGCGGCGACCTTGAACGCCAGCCCGGCCACCACGAGCGCCGCCGCGACGCCGGTCAGCGGCAGACCGGTCAGGTCGTCGCGGGCGGCCAGTGTGGCGCCGAGCCGGTCCAGGTGCAGCGTGCCGGCGACCGCGTAGAGCAGTGCCGCGCCGAGCAGCGTCACAGTGGTGGCGACCACGCTCACCACGAAGAACGTCACCGCCGCCTCGGCACCGGCGAGGCTGCCCCGGCGCAGGCCGACGAGCACGTACAGCGGCAGCGTCAGCGTCTCCAGCGCCACGATCAGCGTGATCAAATCACCCGCCGCGCCGAGCACCACGCCCCCGGTCATCGCGCAGGCGAGCAGGAAGCAGTACTCGCCGACCGGGGTACGCCCGGCGCGCAGCAGCGGGCCGGACAGCGCCAGCACGCCGAGCGTGAGCAGGGCGATCACCGCCCCGACCAGCGCGGCCCGGCCACCCCACACCCAGGAGCAGTCCGCGCCCACGCAGAACGTGCGCCGCTCACCGGCCGCCCCGACCAGTGCCGCGCCGGCCGCGGTGCCGGCCGCGCCGAGCGCCGCCACCGCCACCGTGACGGCGGGCCGGGCCACCAGCAGGTCGAACAGGAGCACCAGCACGGCCGTGCCGGCGGCCAGGTACGCAGGCAGCATCGCCAGGTTGTCGACAGGCTGCACCAGGCTCATGGGACGACCCCCAGCAGCGCCTCCACCGGGCCGGAGGCGTACGACAGGACCAGCGCCGGGGCCAGGCCGACCGCGAGCGCGAGCAGCACCAGCGGCGCCCAGGCGGTCAGTTCCGCTCCGGCCAACCCGGGTGCGAGCCCCGCCACCGCCGGACTGGGCCGCCCGTGGGTGACCCGGCGCAGCAGCCGCAGGAAGTACGCGGCGGTGAGCGCCCCGCCCAGCGCGGCCAGCACTGCAAGCGTCAGCCAGAGCGGGCCGCCCCGCCGCACGGCGGCCACCACGGCGAACGCCTCACCCCAGAACCCGGCCAGGCCGGGCAGCCCCAGCGAGGCGACGGCCGCGAAGCCGAGCAGCCCGGCCAGCCGGGGCGCGGTCTCCCGCAGCCCGGACAGGTCGGCCAGCGAGCCGGTGTGCGCGCGGTCCTTGACCGCACCGGCCAGGAAGAACAGCAGGGCGGTGATGACGCCGTGGGCGATGTTGCCGATCAGCGCGGCCTGGAGCCCGGTGGCGGTGAGCGTGGCGACCCCGAGCAGCACGAAGCCCATGTGCCCGACGCTCGAATAGGCGATGAGCCGCTTCAGGTCGTCCTGCGCGAGGCAGACCAGGCCACCGATCAGGATCGCGGCGACGGCGAGGACGCCGAGCACCGGCGCGGCCCAGCGGGCGCCCTCCGGGGCCACTCCCACGGCGACCCGGATCAGCCCGTACGTGCCCATCTTGAGCAGCACCCCGGCGAGGATCACGCTGCCGACGGTGGGCGCCTGGGTGTGCGCGTCGGGCAGCCACGAGTGCAGCGGCCAGAGCGGGCTCTTCACCGCGAACGCCAGCGCCAGCAGCGTGAACGCCGCGAGCTGGGTGCCCCGGGACAGCCCGCCGCCGCCGGTCAGCGTGACCAGGTCGGCGGTGCCCGCGGCGGCCACCACCACGTAGACGCCGACCAGCAGCAGCACCGAGCCGAACAGCGTGTAGAGGGCGAACTTGCGGGCCGCCCGACGCCGGTCCGCGCCGCCCCAGCCGGCGATCACCGCGTACATCGGCAGCAGGACGACCTCGAAGAACAGGAAGAACAGCACCAGGTCGAGCGCGAGGAACGTGCCGAGGATGCCGACCTCGACCACCAGCAGCAACGCCACCAGCGCCCGCCCGCTGCCGCTGCCGGTCGGCACCCGCCACAGCGTGTACGCGCAGCACAGCAGCGTGAGCAGCGCGGTCAGCACCACGAGCGGCCAGGAGATGCCGTCCACGCCGAGGTGGAAGCGCAGGTCGAGCCCGGGCACCCACGGCAGGTCGACCTGATGCCACGGCTGCACCGCCGGGCGGGGCCCGTACCCGAACCAGCCGTGCTCGCCGCCGACCAGCGGCAACGTCGCCAGTAGCGTCAACGCGGCCGCGGCGGTGCCGACCACCCGGCCGGCCCGGTCGCCCGGCACGACCGCTGTGGCCAGCGCGCCGAGCGCCGGGACCGCGACCACGGCGACCAGCAGGACCTGCCCGAACGTCATGACGTGACTCCGATCAGGGCGGCCGCCAGGCCGATCAGCAGGGCGCCCGCGAGCACCCCGGCCGCCGCGCGCGGCAGCGCCGCCCGGTGCAGCGCGGCCAGGCCGCCGCCTGCCTCGGCCGCCGCCCGGCCGCTGCCCTCGACCAGCCCGTCCACGCCCAGTTCGTCACCGGTACGCACGGCCCGCGCGAGCGCGCCCGCCGGGCGTACGACGAGAGTGTGCTGGACGTCGTCGAGCCGGAACGCCCGGGCGAACACCGGCCGCAGCGGACCCAGGAAGCGGGCCGGGTCGGCGGCCGGGTCGCGGCGCCAGCCCGCCCAGGCGACGCCCGCACCGGCGAGCAGCAGCAGGAACGGCAGGATCAGGTTCGGCGCGAGGTGGACCAGCTCGACCGCCTCGCCGGTGTCGTCGCCCGGCACCCGCAGCCGGTCGGCGAACCACGGCGCGAACGCGGCCAGGCCCAGCAGCGCGGCCGGGACCGTGAGCAGCAGCACCGGCCAGCGCAGCAGCGCGGGCGGGTCGTGCGGGCGCAGCAGCGGCGTGCGGGTCGCACCGAGGAACGTGCGCAGCAGCAGGCGGCTCGCGTACCAGGCGGTCACCGCGACGCCGACCAGCCCGGCCAGCCAGACCAGCCAGCCCACCCAGGCCGCCGTCGGCCCCACGCCGTCGAGCGCGGCCGCCTCGGCGGCTGCCAGCACGCCGTCCTTGCTCCAGAAACCCGAGAGCGGGGGTACGCCGGCGAGTGCGCCCAGGCCGACCACCATGCACCAGAACGTCACGGGCATGGCGGTACGCAGGCCGCCCATGCGGGACATCAGCGTGGTGCCGACGGCGTGGATCACCGCACCGGCGGCGAGGAACAGCAGCGCCTTGAACGCGGCGTGGGTGAGCAGGTGGAACAGCGCGGCAGCGGGTGCGCCGACCGCCAGCGCGCCGGTCATGTAGCCGATCTGCGAGACCGTCGACCAGGCGAGCACCCGCTTGATGTCGTCCTGCGCGGTGGCGGCGAACGCGCCGAGCAGCATGGTGATCGCGGCCATCACACCCAGCACGGCGAGCGCGGCCGGTGCGCGCTCGAACAGCGGGAACAGGCGGGCCACCGCGTACACCCCGGCGGCGACCATTGTGGCGGCGTGGATCAGCGCGGACACCGGCGTCGGACCGGCCATGGCGTCGGGCAGCCAGGTGTGCAGCGGGAACTGGGCGCTCTTGCCCGCCACCCCGGCGAGCAGCAGCAGGCAGGCGGCGGTGAGCGTGCCGGTGCCGTAGTCGTGGGCCAGCACGTCGGCGATCCGGAAACTGCCCGCGCCCACGCCGAGCAGCGCGATGCCGAGCAGGAAGCCGACGTCACCCACGCGGGTGACCAGGAACGCCTTCACCGCCGCGCCTGGTGCCTCGGGCAGCCGCCGGTCGTGGGCGATGAGCAGGTACGAGCAGATGCCCATCACCTCCCAGCCGACCAGCAGCATGATCAGGTCGCCGGACACCACCACGGTGAGCATGGCGGCGGTGAAGAGGCTCAGCTGGGCCGCGTACGGCGGGTAGCGGTGGTCGACGTCCACGTCGTCGTGCGGGCCCCGGCGCAGGTAGCCGATCGAGTAGACCTGCACGGCCAGCGCCACAGTGGCGACGGCTGTGGCGACGAGCACCGCGACACCGTCCAGCCGCAGGCCCAGCGTGACCCGCAGGCCGCCCAGGTCGACCCAGGTGGTGGACGCCTCGACCGGGGCGTCCACGCGGACCAGCAGCGCCAGCGCGGCCAGCAGTGACACCGCCGCACCGGCCACGCCGAGCGCGACAGCCGCCCGTCGGGCCCCCGCCCGGTCCGGGCGCGGGGCGGGCGGCAGCAGCAGGCCGAGCAGCCCGGCGACCAGCGGCGCGGCGGGCAGCAGCGCGGCGAGCCACAGCGTCGGTGTGCTCACCGGACCGCTCCTTCCGCGCCCGGCGCTGCCGTCGCCGGCTGCCCGACGGGGGTCACCGCGACGCCCGGTTCCGGCTCGGCCAGCGGCACGTCGTCGACAGTGACGCTGGCGCGCAGCCGGTAGAGCTGGAGCACGATGGCCAGCCCGACACCGATCTCGGCGGCGGCGAGCACGATCACGAACAGCGCGAACACCTGCCCGGAGTGCGGCAGCACGGCCTTGACCGTGGTGTCGGCGGTGACCAGCACCAGGTTCACCGCGTTCAGCATCAGCTCCACAGCCATCAGCACCAGGACGGCGTTGCGGCGGCGCAACACGCCGTACACGCCGAGGCCGAACAGCAGCGCGGCGGTGACGTACGGGATGACCGGCCTCACGGACGCCCGCCCTCGTCGGCGGACCGGCGGCCGATGTCGGGGCGGGAGAGCACGATCGCGCCGACCAGCGCGGCCAGCAGCAGCACCGACAGCACCTCGAACGGCAGCACCCAGGAGCGGAACACCTGCTCGCCGATGCGCTCGGCGGTGCCGGCGGCGGGCAGGTCCACCCGGGACCAGCGGAACGCGTCGATCAGCAGCACGGCCAGGCCCAGACCGCTGCCCGCGCCGACGAGCGCGGCGGCCCAGCCCGGCCGGTCCAGGTCGTCCGACGGGCCGATCGGCGCGCGGGTCAGCATCACCGCGAACAGCAGCAACACCACCACCGCGCCGACGTAGATGAGCACCTGCACCCAGGCCACCAGCTCGGCGGTCAGCACCAGGTAGTCACCGGCGAGCGCGCCCAGGCAGACCACCAGCCACAGCCCGGCCCGGACCAGGTGGCGGGTGGTGACCACCAGCGCACCCGCGCCCACCGCCACCGCGCCCAGCGCGAGCAGCAGCACGTCCGCACCGGTCATGAGGCGGCGCCTCCGCCCGGATCGGCGGCGGCGTCGGGGCGTACCCGAGTGGGAGCCGGACGGGCCGACGGACCCGCCGCCTTCCGGGCGGCGGTGGTCTCCTCCTTGGAGGGGTCGCCGAGCGGGTCGTGGGCCGGCGGCGGCGGCACGGTGGCCATCCACTCGCCCAGGTGGTCCTTGTCGTGCAGCAGGTCCTTGATGTCGTACTCGGCGTACTCGAACTCGGGCGACCAGTAGAGCGCGTCGAACGGGCAGACCTCGACGCAGATGCCGCAGTACATGCAGAGCGAGAAGTCGATGTCGAACTTGTCGAGCACGTTGCGCTGGCGGGGGCGGGCGGCACCGGGCACCGCCACCTCCTCCTTGTGCGAGTCGATGTAGATGCACCAGTCCGGGCACTCGCGCGCGCAGAGCATGCAGACGGTGCAGTTCTCCTCCAGCAGCGCGATCACGCCACGGGAGCGCGGCGGCAGCTCAGGCTCGACGTCCGGGTACTGCTGGGTGGTCGAGCGGCGCGTCATCGTCTTCAACGTGACCGCCAGGCCCTTCACCAACCCGGCACCGGGCACTCCACCGTGCTCGCTCATGCCGCCCATCCTGCCCTGTGGCCCGGGCGAGCGCGACCACCACCCGGCTCTTGGCGGCGGTATCGTGAGCGCGGGGAGAACGACGCACCGGGAAGGGCTGGTCGGTGACCACTGACCTGGAGAGTTTCCGGCCGCCCCCGGGCGGGTGGACGACCGATCATCTGGACCTGCTGCCGGAGGACGGGCACCGCCGCGAACTGCTCGACGGAGTGCTGCTCATGTCGCTGCGCGGCCGGACCCACCAGAGCATCGCGGCCCTGCTCATGGTCGCGCTCGACGAGGACTGCCCCGACGGGTACGACGTGACCCAGGGTGTGGAGGTGCGTATCAACCGCACCCGCTCCTTCATCCCGGACGTGCTGGTCACCACCGCAACCGCCGCCGCGCGCGAGCCGTCCCGGTACGAGCCGCACGAGGTGGTGCTCGCCGTGGAGATCGTCTCGCCAGCACCCGGTCCATCGACCGCGTCCTCAAGCCGGCGCTCTACGCCCAGGCCGGGATTCCGTTCCACTGGCGGATCGAGATCGAGGACGAGGACATCGTCGTCTACACCTACAAGATCGATCCGGTGCACGAGGTCTACACGGAGACCGGGCGGTGGACGAAGTTCGTCGACACCGGCGAGCCGTTCCCGGTGAACCTGCCGATCAGCCGGATCACGCCTCGCCGGGTGTGAGCGGCGGCAGCATCTCCACGCCGAGCTGCTGGAGCACCTGGAACAGCTCGTTGACGCTCCACACGTCCAGGATCCGGCCGTCGTCGTCGAAGCGCAGGAACGTCGCGCCCGAATAACTGACCACGCGGCCGGTCGGCGGCACCGGGCCGAACTGCCCGGCCTGGGTGCCGGCGGCCCGCCAGCGCACCGCCACCCGCGCACCTGTCGCCACCACTTCGACGATCTTGTAACGCAGGTCGGGGAACGACGCACGCCGGTCCCGGTGCCACGCGAGCACCGCCGCCGGGCCGGCGCCGCCCAGCCCCGGGCAGTCCGCGGCCACCAGCTCGTACGCGCTCTCCTCGCGCCCGGCGTTCCACACGTCGGCGACGAAACGCCGGGCCGCCGCCTCCACATCGGTCACGGCCGGCAGCCTATGCCCCTCTGTGACGCACTCGCCCTGCCGGGAGCCGCCGGAGCGGCGATGATGGGAGCGAAAAGCGAACTCGGAGGTGGGTGTGGGCAGCGACGACGAGGTCCTGGACCGGACCGGCGGCAAGTACGTGGAGCCGGGTGGCGAGTTCACCCGCGACCAGCGCTACATCGCCACCCGGATCACCGCCGACGGGCGGAACGACTGGCCGGTGGAGCCGGGCCGCTACCGGCTGGCGGTCAGCCGGGCCTGCCCCTGGGCCAACCGGCTGATCATCGTCCGCCGCCTGCTCGGGCTGGAGGACGCCATCTCGATGGCGGTGGCCGGGCCGACACACGACAAGCGGAGCTGGACGTTCGACCTGGACCCGGACGGCAAGGACCCGGTGCTGGGCATCTCGCGGCTGGCCGAGGCGTACTTCGCCCGCTTCCCCGGCTACGAGCGCGGCATCACCGTACCGGCGCTGGTCGACGTGCCCACCGGGCAGGTGGTGACGAACGACTACGCGCAGATGAGCCTGGACCTGACGACCGAGTGGATGGCGTACCACCGGCCGGGCGCGCCGGACCTCTACCCGGAACCGCTGCGCGGCGAGATCGACGAGGTGAACGAGGTCGTCTTCGCCGACGTCAACAACGGCGTCTACCGGTGCGGCTTCGCCGGCAGCCAGGAGGCGTACGACAAGGCGTACCACAGGCTGTTCGACCGGCTGGACTGGCTGAGCGAGCGGCTGGCCGGGCAGCGCTACCTGGTCGGCGACACGATCACCGAGGCGGACGTACGGCTGTTCACCACGCTCGTCCGCTTCGACCCGGTCTACCACGGGCACTTCAAGTGCAACAGGCAGAAGCTCAGCGAGATGCCGGTGCTGTGGGCGTACGCGCGGGACCTGTTCACCACGCCCGGGTTCGGTGACACGATCGACTTCGTGCACATCAAGCGGCACTACTACGAGGTCCACCGGGACATCAACCCGACCGGGATCGTGCCGCTCGGCCCCGACCTGAGCAACTGGCTCACCCCGCACGGCCGGGAGGAGCTGGGCGGCCGCCCCTTCGGCGACGGCACCCCACCCCCGCCCCCACCCCCCTCCGAGCGCGTAGACCCGTCCCACACCCCGTTGCGCTGACCCGCGCCCTCACCCCGCCCCGCCCCGCCCCGCCTCGTCGATCTTGCACTTTGGGCCCTGAAGCTGAGGGCTTTGCCCCTTTCGCCGGGGCATAAAGTGCAAGATCGCCGGGGAGGTGGGGAGGGCGGGAGGGAGGTGGGGAGGGCGGGTTAGAGGGCCAGGCGGACTGCGGCGGTCAGGACGAGCTGGGCCAGGGCCAGGGGGACCAGGACCAGCCAGCAGAGGCGCTGGAGCTGGTCCTCACGCAGCCTCGGGTAACTCACCCGCAGCCAGATGATCACGAAGGCGACGGCGAAGACCTTCAGCAGCGTCCACAGCCAGCCGAGCTGCGCGTCGGCGAACGGACCCTGCCAGCCACCGAGGAACAACACAGTGGTCAGCGCCGCGATCACCACGATGCCGACGTACTCGGCGAGCAGGAAGAACGCGAACCGCAGGCCGGTGTACTCGGTCATGTAGCCGAACACCAGCTCGGAGTCGGCCACCGGCATGTCGAACGGCGGGCGGCGGATCTCCGCCAGCCCGGCCACGAAGAAGATCACCATGGCCGGCGCCTGCCACAGCAGCCACCACGGCTGCCACGCCTCCACGATGCCGGGCAGGCTGAGCGTGCCCGCCGCCATCGCCACCGAGGCGGCGGCCAGCACCAGCGGCAGCTCGTACCCGAGCAGCTGGGCCGCGCCGCGCAACCCGCCGAGCAGGCTGTACTTGTTCGCCGACGCCCAGGCGGACATGAGCACGGCCAGCACGCCGACGCCCACCACGGCGAGCACGAAGAACAGGCCGATGTCCAGCGGCTGGGCGACCAGGTCACCCGGCCCGAGCGGGATGACCAGCAGCACCAGCAGGTACGGCACCAGCGCCACCGCGGGCGCCAGCCGGAACACCGGCCGGTCCGCGTCGCGCGGGGTGACGTCCTCCTTCTGCACGAACTTGATGCCGTCGGCCACGAGTTGGGCCCAGCCGTGGAAGCCGCCCGCGTACATCGGGCCCAGCCGGCCCTGCATGTGCGCCATCACCTTGTGCTCGGCCTGGCCCACGATCAGCGGCAGGGTGAGGAACGCGACAAGCACTCCGGCCACCCGCAGGACCAGTTCCAGCCAGTCCGGCATCAGCTCTCCCCCGTCGCGCCGGGTTCCGGCTCCTGGCGGGGCGGCCCGGTCGGCCGCTCCCCCGGCAGCGGCCGCCCGAGCGGACCCGCCTCACCGGCCGCCGGAGCAGCAGCGGACCCCGCCCCGGCCTCCCCGGAAACAGGCCCCTCCGGAGCATTCCCGGCAGTCGGCCGCGCCGGACGCTCAGCGGCAGCAGGCCGCGCCGGGCGCTCACCCGGGGCGGGCCGCGCCGGGCGTTCCCGGGCCGGGCGGGCCGGCGTACCCCCGCGGGGGCCCTCACCGGCACCAGCCGCACCCGCCGGCGTGGGCGTCGTGCCCCACTCCCCCGGCGCGGGCACGCCCGGCGGGCGGACCGGCCGGCGTCCGCCGCCCGCCTCCGACTCGCCCGGCTCCTTCGCGCCAGGCCACGGCTTGGCGACCCGGGAGGCGAGGACGAACTCCTTGCGCAGCGGGTGCCCCTCGAACTCCGGCGGCAGCAGCAGCGGTCGCAGCTCGCCGTGGCCGGCGAAGTCGATGCCGAACATCTCGTGCGTCTCGCGCTCGTGCCAGGCGGCGCCGGGGAACAGGCCGACCACCGACGCGACGACAGGCGTGTCGCGGGGCACCCGGGTGCGCAGCAGCAGCCCGTGCCGGTGCCGGACCGACCAGAGGTGCAGCACCACGTCGAAGCCGTCGGCCAGCTCGTCCACCGCCGACAGCCAGTCCAGGAAGTCGAGATCCAGCTCGGCGTCGTCGCGTGCCGCACGCACCGCGTCCGCCCAGCTCGCCGGGGGTACGTCGACGGTGGCGCGGGCGTACCCCTGACCGCCGGACACGGACGCGGTGGCCTCGACGGGCGCGAGCAGCGCGACCACTCGCGAGCCGACCTCTTCCGGAGTCATGCGCTGATCCTATGGCCGACGGCTGCGGACCGGGTCGGGCCGCCCGGGCCGGATCGTCGCTTTGCCGGACGCGCGGCGGCAGCGCGCGGAAAGATGGGTCCGTGCGCGCTGTGACTGTGACCCCCGGTGTCCCGGATTCGCTGCGGCTCGCCGAGGACTGGCCCGAGCCGCCGCCGGAAGAAGGCGCGATCCTGGTCGAGGCGCTGGCGGTGGGTGTGTGCGGCACCGATCACGAGATCGTGGCCGGCGAGTACGGCGAGGCGCCGCCGGGCCAGGATCGGCTGGTGCTGGGGCACGAGTCGCTGGGTCGCGTGCTGGACGACCCGACCGGCACGTTGCAGCCCGGCGACCTGGTCGCGGGCGTGGTCCGCCACCCCGACCCGGTGCCCTGCGCGAACTGCGCGGTGGACGAGTGGGACATGTGCCGCAACGGGCGGTACACCGAGCACGGCATCAAGGCGCTGCCCGGCTTCGCCCGGGAACGCTGGCGGTTGCAGCCCAAGTTCGCGGTCGGCCTGGACCCGGCGCTCGCCTCGGTGGGCGTGCTGCTGGAACCGGCGAGCGTGGTGGCGAAGGCGTGGGACCACATCGAGCGGATCGGCCGCCGTGCCGAGTGGAAACCGCAGACCGTGCTGGTCACCGGCGCCGGCCCGATCGGGCTGCTGGCCGCGCTGCTCGGCAGCCAGCGTGGGCTGTCGGTGCACGTGCTGGACCGCAACACCACCGGGCCGAAGCCGGAGCTGGTCCGGGCGCTCGGGGCGACGTACCACACGGCGCCGGTGCCCGAGCTGGACGTGAAGCCCGACGTGGTGATCGAGTGCACCGGCGCTCCCACGGTGGTGCTGGACGCCATGTGCAAGGCCGCGCCCACCGGCATCGTCTGCCTCACCGGTGTGTCGAGCGGCGGCCGGACCGTCAACTTCGACGCCGGGGCGCTCAACCGGGAGCTGGTGCTGGAGAACAACGTGGTGTTCGGCTCGGTGAACGCCGGGCGGCGGCACTGGGAGATGGCCGCCGAGGCGCTCGCCCAGGCCGAACAGTCGTGGCTGACCTCGCTGATCACCCGCCGGGTGCCGCTGTCGAGCTACCGCCAGGCGTACGCCTCGGTCGGTGAGGACATCAAGACGGTGCTGGACTTCACGCAGTGAGCCGGGGCGCCGGATCCGGTGCCCCGGCCCTTCAGATGCCGGGTAGCCGGCCGTTGCGGAACAGGTCCACGAAGAGCTGGTGGTCCTCGCGGGCCCGGATCCCGTACCGGTGCCCGAAGTCGACCAGGTAGTTGACGAACCTCTCCGGCTCGGCGTCGACCACGGCGACGATCGCCTCCTCGGTGGAGTAGTCGACCAGGTCGTGGCTGGACTCGTCGTCGGCGACCGAGTGCATGCGGGCCACCGCCCGGCCCAGGTCGGCGAGCACGCCGGACAGTTCCTCCGGCTCGTTCACGTCGGCCCAGTCCAGGTCGGCCGCGTACGGGGAGACCTCGGCGACGAGCTGCCCGACACCGTCCAGCTCGGTGAAGCCCAGCCACGGGTCGGCGTGCGCCTGCAACGCGCGCTGCGACTCGGCGGTGCGGTGCCCCTGGTGCCGGAAGTACGACCGGACCCGCTCGTCGTCGACGTACCGCGCCACGGCCGGCACCTGCGCCTGCTTCATGTAGATGACGACGTCGTTCTCCAGCGCCTGGGTGTGCCCCTCCAGCAGCACGTTGTACGACGGCAGCCCGGCCGACCCGATGCCGACGCCCTTGCGCAGCACCACGTCCTTGATGCCGGTGGCCACCGGACGCATCCGGGTGGCCGACTGCGGCAGCGTGTGCAGGTAGTCGGCGAACGCCGCGCAGACCTTCTCCCGGGTGGCGTCGTCGATCTCGTACACACCGTCGCCGAGGGAGAACCGGCGCTCGTAGTTGTCGACAGTGGTCTGCCCGGCGAGCAGGTCCACCCGGGTGTTCAGCCGTGCCTGCTGGAGCACCCGCCGCAGCACGCCGTCGGCGTTGTCGAGCGTGATCGAGCCGATCGCGTCGTCCCCGCCCGCGGCGATGGCCCGCAGCTCGGCCAGGTACGACCGCGCGAAGCCCGCCACCAGCTCGCCGATCACCCGGTCGGAGAGCGCCTTGGCGTAGCCGAGCAGCGCCACGCTGGCGGCGAGACGCTTCAGGTCCCAGGTGAACGGCCCGACGTACGCCTCGTCGAAGTCGTTGACGTTGAACACGAGCTGCCCGGAGGCGTTCATGTAGGTGCCGAAGTTCTCGGCGTGCAGGTCGCCGTGGATCCACACCCGGCTGGTCCGCTCGTCGAGGAACCTGTCGCTGCCGAAGTCGCCGCGCTGGTCGGCGTAGAACAGCGCGGCGCTGCCCCGGTAGAAGGCGAACGGTGACGCCGCCATCTTGCGGAACTTGCGGCGGAACGCCGCCGGGTCGATCGCCATGGACGCGCCGAACTCCTCGGTCAGCACGTCGATGATGAATGCGGAGCGCTCCTCCGCGAGGTCGGTCATGGCCGCAGGCTAGCCCCGCGCCGCCACCCGGCGGTTCAGCCGGCCGGCGGGCGTACCGGGGGTGCGGTCAGCGACTCGACCGGCCGCGCCACCGCGTCCGCCGGGGAGGTGAGCGCGTCGGGGCGGGCCACGCCGCCGATGCCGGACTGCTCGGCGGCGATCTTCTCCTGAAGGCGGAGGATGCCGTGCAGCAGCGCCTCCGGGCGCGGCGGGCAGCCGGGCACGTACACGTCGACCGGGATGAGCTGGTCGACGCCCTTCGTCACCGAGTAGGAGTCCCAGTACGGGCCGCCGCAGTTGGAGCAGGCGCCGAACGAGATCACGTACTTCGGCTCGGGCATCTGGTCGTAGAGCCGCTTGACCGCCGGGGCCATCTTGTCGGTGACGGTGCCGC
This sequence comes from Micromonospora sp. NPDC049151, assembly GCF_040648395.1. Taxonomy (NCBI): domain Bacteria; kingdom Bacillati; phylum Actinomycetota; class Actinomycetes; order Micromonosporales; family Micromonosporaceae; genus Micromonospora; species Micromonospora sp. NPDC049151. The sequence goes on along the minus strand of NZ_JBEZDP010000028.1, from coordinate 2,534 downwards.
TGACCACCATGAGGTCGGCCTGCCGGGGCCCGTGGGCGAACGGGATCACGCCGAGCCGCATGAAGTCGTGCCGGCCCATGCTGGTCGCGATGAACTCGATGGCGCAGCAGGCAAGGCCGAAGTTGAAGACCCAGAGCGAGTAGCGGCGGCCCCAGTTCAGCACGAACCGGATCGGCTCGCCGAGCACGGCCGGCACCTGCATCTCTGGCCTCCGTTCCGCTGTCCCCGAACCGACAGTCAACCACAGCGCCGGACCGGCAACTTCCGCAACCGGTACGGGCGTCAGGGCGTGTGACCGACGTGACCGCGTCGGCGGTACGCACACGGGGAGGACCAGGTGACGGTGACGAGGGAGCCGATGCTCGACGAGCCACCCGAGGGGACAGCGAGGCGCGTCGAGAGGCGCGAGGCGGTCGACTTCGACGGGCTCTACCACGCACACTTCCGGTCCCTGACGCTTCAGCTCACCGCCTACTGCGGTGACCTGTCCCAGGCGCAGGACATGGTGCAGGAGGCGTTCTGCCGGGCGTTCGCCCGCTGGTCCCGGGTGTCCCGCTACGACGATCCGGTGGCCTGGGTCCGCCGGGTGGCCTGGAACCTGGCCACCAGCCGCTGGCGGCGGCTGCGGACGGCCCAGGCGTGGCTGCACCGCCAGCGGGAGGAGTACGTGCCGGGGCCGGGGCCGGATCGGGTCGCGCTGACCGCCGCGCTGGCCGAACTGCCGCCGCATCAGCGCCGCGCCGTGGTGCTGCACTACCTGGCCGATCTCAGCGTCGCGCAGATCGCGGCGCAGGAGGACGTGCCGGAGGGCACCGTCAAGTCCTGGCTGTACCGGGGGCGGGCCGCGCTGGCGGCGAAGCTCACCACCACGAGCGAGGTGAACCACAGTGACTGAGCCCGACGACATCCTGATCGGCGGCGAGTTCGCCGAGTTCCGCACGGCGTACACGCCTGTGGTGCACCCGGCCGGGACTGCCGCGGTCCGGCGCACGGTCCGGCACCGCCGCCGGCGGACAGCGGTGGTCACCGCGGCGGCCGTGGTGCTCGCCGTGGTGATCCCGGTGGGCGCGAACGCCGCCCTGAACCGGAGGCCCGGACCGCCCCCGGTGCCCGCGCAGACAGTCACCCCGACTCCGTCCGAGAGCACGTCGCCGCCACCGTCGACACCGCCGAGCACCACCGCCCCGACGCGGAGCGCGCCGGACGGACGGATCAGCCGGGCCCAGCTCCTGGCGGCCCGGATCGACCTCGTGTCGTGGGCTGGCGCACCGAAGACGTGCGTCAGCGACAACGTCCGGCTCCGGTCCGGGCCGCAGGACGACTCGGTCCCGACGCTGCTGGCCGGACCGGAGTACGGCGACCTCGACGACGACGGCGCCACCGAGACGGTCGTCCTCGTCGCCTGCCGCATCGGCGAGGCGTCGGCCAAGCAGGTGCTCGCCCTCGACCGGGACCGGGACGGCCGGATCGTCACCATGGGCCGGGTCGTCGGCACCCGTGAGGGCATGGGTGACATCACCGATTTCTCGGTGCGGGACGGCGGGGAGGTCCGGGCGCACGTCGCCGACATCCAGCCCTGTTGCAGCACGCCGGAGTGGGCGCCGCAACGGCAGTGGCGGACGTACTCCTGGAGCGGCGAGCGGTTCCGGCAGGTCGCCGGACCCACCGGGTTCGGCACCGACCCCCGCCTGACCGACCTCGTGCTGACCGCCCGGGACGTGGTGGCCGGGCCGCCGGACAAGGCGGGGATCCGCAAGGTCACCGTCACCGTGACGGTGGAGAACCGGGGGCCGGTGGACGTACCCCGGCTCGGCTTCTCCGGCTGGTACGACCTCGTCCGGCCGAACGGTTCCGACCTGGACCGGTGCCGGGGCGTGCGGTCGGACGGGTCCGACGCCTGCGTGCTGGACCCGCTGCCGGCCGGTGAGCGCAGGAGCTACACCTTCACGTTCGGCCATCCGGTGCCCGCCAGCGGCCCGCCGACGCTGCGGGTCGTCCACTACGACTCGCAGGAGCGGTACTGGAGCGACCTGAACTGGAAGAACAACGAGGTCGAGCTGACCTCAGTCGGCTGACCGACAGATCGCAACCGACCGTCGGATCCCGACGTGTCACAGGCATCGGACGGGCGGAGATGCCGCCGTCCGGCAACGGGGAATCACGGGAGGAACAGCAATGACCACACGTACGGCACGGACCGCCACCGCACTGCTCGGTGGGGCCGCCGCACTGATCGCCCTGGCCGCGCCGGCCACCGCCGCGCCGAGCGCCGCCACCGGCCGCGTCGGCGTCACGGCGCAGCGGCTCGTCCTCGACCCGACCGACAGGGGGTACGTCGGGACGCTCACCGCGACGGTGACCAACCGGCGGTCGACCGCGACGTCGGTGAGCCTGGTCGTCACCGAGCCGGCGGGGGCGTCGTTCACCTCCATCGAGCCCGGCGGTGGTTGCCTCTACAACCGCCTGGTGGAGAACCGGCTGGTGATCACCTGCGGCGGCGACCAGATCGAGGCGGGCAAGAGCCTCACCTTCCG
>NZ_JBEZDP010000027.1:0-91006 GCF_040648395.1 Micromonospora sp. NPDC049151 | reverse complement strand
GATCCACGGCGGCTGCTCACCCCTCCTCACGTTCAGACGAAACGACCCTCACATCCAGTCGGTTACGCCCACCCTCAAAAAGTTAGGACCTCTTAGTGCCCGAGCACTCTTCCTCAGCCTCGGGGTTGTGTGGCGGCGGGCCCGTACCCAATGGGTACGGGGCGACTGACTGGCAGGAGCGCGTATTCGATCGGTGCGAGTTCTCCGCCATCTGACCGGACGTACTCACTGACCGCTGTCACTGTTCGCCCGCCTGCGCCACAGGTTGTGGCGGGTGGCGGGGGTGTTGGAGTGGTCGGGTCCGAGGCCCGTGTTGTCGGGGCGGGTCCTGCTGGCGGTCGGGTACCAACAGGGCGCGGGCGGATTGGGTGCCTTCGGCGAGGCGGTAGGCGCGGTGCGAGGCGAAGAGCGGGCGCGCGTACGGCGGCAGGATGACCTGCTGGATACAGGGTTGCTCGTCGACGCCAGGGGCGGCCAGCTACTCGCGGTTACAACCCGCGATCGGTTCGGTGCGGCTATGCGGACGACTTGCGGGCCAGGGGTACTTGGGTGCCTTCAGGGTGGTTTGTGCCGAGGATCTTTCCGAGTTCGGCCTGCGCACCGTCGCCGACCAGGGACGGATTCTCCTCGAGCAGCGCCGTGATGGCGGATCGGATCTGCTCAGCGGTGAGCGGCTCTACCATGCTGTCCAGTTCCAGGAGGCCGTTGACGTCCTCGATTCGGGCTTCCCGGAGCATTCTCAGCTGCTCCTCGCTGTACAGCCGGGTCACGAGGGCCGCCAGGAAACGGTTCCGCGCTTCCTCGGTGCTCATGCTGGCCCGGTACGCCTCGAGCGCGGCGACCACTTCCTGCGTCTCGGTCGGGGGTGCGGCCTCTGCCGCCGCGGCCTTCTCCGCACGGGTGGCCGGGCCGCCGATCTCGCGCAATCTGAACCGGCTCCACGTCGACCTCACGACCGGCGCCGCCTGCTCCAGCCATCTCGTCACATGCGGTTTGGCTTTGTCTACGGCGGCGGTGGCGCCGAGGATGAGCAGGGTGCCGAGCATCTCCATCTCCCGGTCCGACAACAACGGCTCCGCTGGTGCCGGCGGTCTGTCGGGCTCGCTCGAATCCGTGGTGTAGACGTACGGATCTTCTTCGTCGTCCTCGTCGATGTCGCTCAGCGTGACGTGACCGAGCTTGTTGGTGCCGTCTTCACGGGTGAGGGGGCTGTACTCGCCGGGTTTCTTCTGCGACTGCGACAGATGCGATCCGTCGTCGTACTCAACCCACATCTTCTTTCGAGGCATTGGTCGCCGCCGTCCCCCGGACCGGAATCAAAGTCGCAAGTGTATTGCCCGGGGAGCGCCGCCGCCGTGGGCCGATGGTGTAGGTGTGCGGTGCCGTTCGGCGTAGCTGAGCGGTCTGCTAGGGCAGGGTGGGCGTCTGCGTGCTCGAGCGCGGACTGGACGCGGTAGAGGGGCCGGTTGGAGCAAGATATGGCCATTGCTTATCGATCTTCGACCGGGCGCGGTCGCAGATCGGCAATGGAGGCGAGGCCGTGCCCGCGTCGGTCCGCGTCGGCGTACGGGTGCACGTGACCAGGTAGGTACGGTTGAATGAGGCCACCTGGGCCTCAGCCTGGTGCACGTCGCTGCCGTGAGGCAGCCGGACCACCCCTACTACCGCGCCGCTTCCGCTCCTCGCCGCTGCGCGGCTGCGGTGCGGGTCGGCTTGGTACCGAATTACCACCGGAGCGCTCGCCGAGAACGGCATCGACGCCGGCAGGTCGTGTGAGCGCCAACTTGGCCCCCAGGGCCACGACGGCAGGCCGCGCACCACTGATCCACGTCGAGGTCTTTCCTGACTGGAGGGGCGTGGGCGGATACGGCGGATTGGGCGCCGTTCAGTCGTACGGGGCCGGGCAGGCGACCCGTAGGTCAACAGTCCGGCCGGTGCTGGTAGCCCCGGATGCTCGCGTCGGCGGCAACGCCCGGGGTGCACTGTGGCGGCGATGGACAGCGATCAGCCCGCCTGGCCCCGGAAGGCGCGGCACCGTGCGCACAATCGGCCGGCCCGCCCGCATGCGGTGCTGCTCCGGCTTTCCGATGAGGAGAAGGCCTCGATCGAGGCGGCGGCCGCAGCCGCAGAGCTGACTCCAACGGGCTACGCGGCGAAGGCTGCGGTCGCTGCCGCGTCTGCCGGCCAGGCGCCCGGTGGTGTGAGCGGTGACCTGCGCGACCTGCAACACGAGCTGTTCGCCGCCCGTCGGGCGGTTGCGATGTTCGGCAACAACGTCAATCAGGCCGCCGCGGCGTTCAACGCCACCGGCCGGCTGCCCGACTGGGCCGCCGAAGCCGTCCGGCTGTGCGCGACCGCCGTGGTCCGGCTCGACGAGGTGATCACTCTGATCGATAGGAAGCTGCGGTGATCGCCCGAGTGCACCGGCGTGGCTCACGGGTCGGCGGGCTGCTGCGCTATCTCTGGGGCCCCGGCAAGGCGGAGGAGCACATGAACCCCCGCCTGGTGGCGGCGTGGGACGGCGCGGGTCCCCTGACTGACCTGGAGCCGAAGGTGACCCCCAGCGGCAAGCGGGACTTCCGCGCGCTGACGGCATTGCTCGAGCAACCGGTTCGTGCGGGCGACCGGCCGCCGAACAAGTTCGTTTGGCACGCCAGCATGCGGCTCGCGCCTGAGGACCGGCACCGCACCATCAGTGACTCGACCTGGGCAAGCATGGTCGTGCAGATGCTCACTGAGGTGGGGATCGCCACTACCGCCACCGATCCGGGCCTGCGCTGGGTCGCCATGCGCCATGCCGACGACCACGTGCACGTCGTCGCCACGCTGGTTCGCGAGGACGGGCGAACCAACTGGATGCGCAACGACTATCCGCGCTGCGTCAAGGCCACCTACAACGTCGCGCGCCGCTACAACCTGCACCGCCGGGTCCCGCCGGCTGACCGCACCGCCCACCGCCGTCCCCACCCAGCCGAGGTGAGCAAGGCCCGTCGTACCGGCCGCGCTCAGACCCCCCGAGAAGAGCTACGCCGCCGGGTACGTAGGGCAGTGGCGGCAGCCAGCTCGGAGGAGGAGTTCTTCGCCGGGCTACGCCAGGCAGGAGTGCTGGTCCGACTTCGGCGCAGCAGCACCGACGCCAAGATGATCACCGGATACGCGGTTGCCCTTCCAGGCGCCCGTACTGCCAGCGGACAGCCTGTGTACTTCGGCGGGGGCCGGTTGGCGCCTGACATGACCTTGCCCAAGCTGCGGCTGCGCTGGGGCATTCCTTCACCGCCGCCGGTGGCGCCGACGGTCAGCCGCCGCGAGCGTGTCGAGGCGATGCGCCAGGCCGCCAATGTGGCCGCCGCAGCTGCCGCCGACATCCGACATGCCGCCCGTACCGAACCCGCACGGGCGCAGGCCACCGCGGTCGGCGCAGCTGACTTGCTCACCAGCCTGGCGTACGCGATGGAGGGTGACCGGCGTGGACCACTGCACCGGGCCGCCGAGGTCTTCGACCGTACAGCCCGCGATCTGTACGGGCGCATCCGTCGGCCCACCAGCCGATCGCAGGAGATGCGCGCCATGTCGCGGCTGGTTGCGCTGATGGGCCGCATCTCCGGCGACGACGACACCATCGCCGCACTCGCGCTGGTGATGGACCTGTCCCGCTTGGCCGACGCTCTCGAGCAACTGCGGAAGGCCCAGCAGCGCCTCCACCAGGCCGAAGCGGCCCGAGCCGCGGCGGAGGCGCTGCGGCTGGTAGCGGGTGGCCGGCAACCGACGGTAACGCTGCCGCTAACTGCAACGCCCACACCCGCACCGAGAGTGGAAGGCGGCCGACGCACTGCGCGCGGCCGTTGAGCAGCCAAGGGAGGCGCGCGTGCCGCACCCGCAGCAACACGACGACCCGATGGCCGAGACCCGCCAGCAGTTCCTGCAAGGGCTGGCGACGATGGCGACCGTCGGCGAGGCCGGTGCCCGCTGGGCCGCCGTCGGTATCCAGAACAAGGCCGCCGAACGGGATCGCCAGGCTCAAGGTGACCAGGCGGCCGCGGCGGCTCGACGGGAAGCCGACCGACTGGCAGCCAAGGTACGCGGCGACCGCGAACGGATGGCAGCGTCGCTGGACGACCACTGGCTGGTCAACAAGGCCACCTTCGCCGAGGCCGCCGCCATCTGGCGAACCGCGACGGTCTACGCCAGCAGCGACCCAGTAGCCCGGCGGGCGGCAGAGTTCGCCGAGCAACGACTTCGTCAGTTCCGCCCGGACCTGATGGCCGCCTACGAACGCCATCGACAGGCTGGCACGCCGATCCCTGAGGCCATGCGTGCCGCCGCCCGGGAGGTGTGGGAGCGCGATGCCCGGGCTGGCCACCGCCACAACGGCGCTCGCGCTCACGGCGGCACACCCGACCGGGCGGGGATTAGCCAGGACGGGCCAGTCGCGCTGCCACCGGGTGGCCGTGCGCTGGTCGACGACTTCGACGCCGCTGTTCGTCAGGAGGCTATGAAACTGGCCGAGCACGTACGGCCCGAGGCTCTCGACGAGCTACAGCGCCAGTGGCGTGCCACCGGCAAACTCCCCGCGGGTGAACCTGTGCAGCTCCTTCGTGACCTCACGGCGGAGATGAACCAGGCGATCCGGGCCGGCGACGCTGGCGGACGCTCGGTCGAAGGGATCCGACTCGCGCAGAGTCACGTGGAGGAGGCCTTAGCCCGTGATCTGCAAGGCAGGGCTGCTGCTGAGCGAGGTGAGGGAGTTCGGGACGGCGGGGCGTTGGACGATCCTCGTACCGTGGTCGATGAGCACGCAGGCGGGCAGGCGGCGAGCGTGGTGCACGACGACGGTGCTGATTACATCGACGCCACGGCGGCCGCCGTCGACCACGCTGACAAGCTCGTGACGCCCGCGTGGGTGCAGGCCTTCCCGAAGCTTCGCGTAGCCCAGGTCGACGCGGCGCTCGCCGCCAAGCAAGCTGCGGCAGCGACCGCGGTGCCGATGCGCGGACGATCGCGATGACCGCCACCACGTCCCAGCAGGCCCGCAATGACGCGGCTACCCGACTCGATGAGCTCGCTGCGGAGGTGGCGAGACTGACGGCACAGGTCGACGACCTCCAGCAGACCCATGCCGAACGCGTCCACACTGGTGATGGAGAGGATCAGCCGCCGCTGTACTCGACGGTCGAGGAGTGGGTGACCACGTATCTGCTGCCGACCTTCCCGCGCCCGGTCGGTGAAGTCGGCATGACTCGCTGGCACTGGTGCCAGCAATGGTGGCGCCACGACGAAGCGGTCACCCGGCTGACCGCCCTTTGGTACGGCTGGGAGCAGGCCCGGCTACAGATGACCGGCATGCTGCCCTGGCTGCGAGAACTCGACCATCAGTTGCCCATCCTGTACGGCGACGATGGCCCGTTCCGTGACTGTGCCGCCGGCGGTGATCTCGGAGTGCACCGGCATTCCTCTTGCCCAGAAATGCCGGCCCAGCCTGCACCCGAGAATTGGTGGAGGTGGTGGGATTGACATTAGCACTGGCACGGAGCCGACCAGGCCCAAGGCGTGAACCCTCACCTCGCCACGAGCAAACCCGGCCGTCGCGAGCTATGGAGTGTCCACTCCGTCGTAACCGCGGGGCTGGTCCATACCAGCCAGGTAGGGGCCCAGGCCGAGCGCCCTCAGATTAATATTGACCCGGTCCATTGGAAGCGCTTCGCCGCGCAACGCGGCCTCGTACTCACGGACGGCTGAACCGATTCCCGGAATGAGTTCCTCAGGCGGCTCTACACCGTGATAGTTGAACACGGCCGGTACGACTTCGCCGATCCGTTCCCGCCACGCCTGGTCGACACAGAACTCGATGCCCCTTTTGTGCGGCAACGCCATGCATCGCGAAGCGGCGGGGCATGCGTTGATGGGCTGATGCCAGTCCAGCGGCCCGTAGCAGGCTACGTGGGTGTCGAACGAGAGTTGCATAAGTACGTGTTCCATAATTGCCGCCAATTGGCGGAGTATCACCCTGCTTTCTAGGCGCTCAACATCCGCTGGCCCATCGTTCTCGTGTCGGATGGAGAACCACTGATAGCCGTTCGGTGTCTCCAGCGCGCATACTGGCGGAATGAGCTCCGGTTCCAGAAGGAGCGGCCAGGTCAGCGCGCGGTCAGCATCTGCGATGACTACGCCAAGGTTATGCAGACTGTTCTCAATCAGGTTCACTTCCGTGAGGACGTCTGGTAGTAGCGGCGCATAGTCTGGCGGCAGGGTTTCGGAGAGATTGTCGAGGAACCGCTTGTGCTCGGTGAGGCTGAGGCGGCCCACATGCATAGTCTCTTCGAATAGACGTGTTAGCGCTGGCAGTCCGATGCCGCGCAGATATGCATCGCAATTTGCGAGGTTCAGTGGCCGGCTCCAGAAGCGTTCGTAGTCGCGAAACAGCTGCCACGTGAGCCTGCCGACAGTAACGTCGCGGCGGCTCAACTCGGCACTCATCGCCGCGAACGACTCGGGGAGCCGGGCTGTGTTGGGCATAATTCGGTCGTCGTAACACGAGGCGAGGAACAAAAACGGCATCAGCGCCATGCGCTCCTCGTCTCGTACATCGTCTAGATCGCGTCCGGTGGCATCGGCGAGCACCCACAACGGCCACGTGTAGACGAATGCGTCAACGGTGCGTGGGATGTCCTGCTGGAATTGGTGGGTTATCGCTGCGGCGCACCAGGCCATTGCCTCGTATACGGCGTGTAGGCCGAGTGGTAATGAAATTACGTAGTCAGGCTTGGCTAGCCGCACCTCAAGGATTCCAGCACGGGTCAGATGCGCTTCCACGACTTGAGTGTCGGCCCTTGTGTAGGCTGAGTACCAGTCCGGCGGCCATGCTTCCCAGATCGCGTTGAAGCTGCTGAGCTGTTCGAAGAACGGATCAAGCGCGAAGTGTTTGCCGTTGCGGGGCTGGCGCAACAAATCCTTGAGCCTGGTAAAGCAGTTGCGGCGGTACTGGGACAAGAAGAACCCGGTCGGAAGAGCGCTGTACTGGAAGTAGTGAGTCCATTCATGCCGGTAGATGTGATTTGTAGTGACTGGGCCGCCGGCACCGTCGGGTAGCGCCTCTGCTGTCAGCCGAATGACCTGGTCCGCGCTGCGAGTATCGGCCAGCACGTTGAACAGCGACGCGTTCGGCATCATGAGCGCTTTGAACCGCCCACGAAGAGCTGTTGGTCAGCCATGCGCCCTTCGAGCACTGGCAGTTGCCGACCTTGCGTGTCTGACAGTACGGCCTGCACCACCTGCGCATAGGCGACGCCGAGCGGTACCGCGTCCGGTGCGCCGCTGGGTCTTTGGTCCAACGCGCGGAGCAGATGGTGCGTGAAGATTCCGTGGCCCAGGTTGTCAGACTCTAAAGCCTGCTGATGCTGGCCGCATGCCATGAGAATCGCGACGCCGTCGCCAATGGCCTGTCGACCACCGCCCGGCAATGACACTGCAACGTTGAGCTGGGCATTTGTTAGGGCTTGCCTACGGCGAAAGATCGGGCCGTCGATGCCGCGCGAGCGGACTCCGTTGGCGAACCCGACGCCGCCGCCAGCGTGGCAGCAGTCGAAGATTAGCGTGACATTGCCGGCACCAATCCGCGCCCGTGCAATCGGCAGCTCGTGGGTCAGGGAAATCCCCGTAGAATACAAACGATCGAGATCCACGTCGGACGGTAACAGGTAAGCCTCCGGCCCGGCCGTAGGGTTGCCGTCTAACCTCATTTCGCGGGCGCCATGACCGGCGAAGAACGCCATTACGTTATCGTCGGGCCCTGCCTCGGCCAGCCAGCCGCCCAGCGACTCCCGGACGTTCGCAGTGGTGGCGTCGTCCTCGACCAGGAGGCGGGACCGAACTGAACTGCCTTCTCGGCCCCGGATGGCGGCGTCGTGGAACGCGGTGGCGTCGGCGACCGCCCAGTTAAGGTTCGGGATGTCGGCCGATCGGTAGGCGTTTACTCCGACTGCGAGAATGAAGGATCTACCCATGCTCCCCACCTCTCGGTCCAGAAGTCGTCGTATATGGCGATAGCGGCGGCGATGCCCTCGTCGTTGGTGCCGAGGTATAGCAGCGGCCTGGTGTTCCCACCGTCAGCCCGGATCTTTTGCATGCGTTGCATAATGCGACCTGCCAGTTTCACAGCTTCCTGGTCGCGCATTTGCTGGGCGCGCACAAGGAGGATCTCGATCAGATGGAACCTGTTCACCGCCAACTCATACCTAGCCGCAAACTGCTGCGCCAATTCCGCCGGCTCTAAGAACAACGACCAGACGAATCCGGGGTCAGCCAGCCCGACTTGCTCCCACGCCAGAAAGCCCAATAGACAATCGAATCCCGGGCGGCCACCAACTCGCTCGACTGCAACATTCCGGACGGTGTCAATCGCGGCCAGTCGCCCGTACGGTATCCCGGCTCCGTCATCTTCCGACTCTTGGCGCACTTTCGCCATTAATCACCGCCCGACCTGCGCCGTTGCATCTGCGGGTCCTGCTCCTATACCGGGGACGAAGCCTATCACTCGACAGTCGGGAAAGGACGGGTCGATGCGCGTTGGCCGTCCGTCGTTGGGTGCCTGCCGCAGGGTCTACGCAGCTCGGGACCAGCGTTGATAGGCGGATCGAGGCCGTGTACTACGGCTTCGAGGTGCGCGAGCGCAGCAATCGCGACGGTGTCGACGCCTACCCTGACGTGCGCGACGATGTGCCGGGCCACCCGGATCGCCTCGTCCGGATCTGTCGCCTCGTACAGCAGCGGCGTCAGAAGGCGCACCGCTGTGCACCTGCCGTCGATGTCCTCCAGCAGGCGGGGATGCCGTTCGACGAGCCGGGCAAGGCAGTGGTCGACCACCGCGTCGAGCATGGGCCGCGTCTGTCGCTGCAGGATCGCCCGCAGCTGAGCCTTGCCGTTGGGTCGTCGCACCAGGTCTGCCGGGTCGGCGCCGGCGCTGAACTCAGCTGCCAGCAGGGGGCCGGGAAAGCGCGGATGCCGGAGCAGCTGAAACGCCCGACCAACCGCTGCGCGGCCCGCAGGATCCCCATCGAAGGCCCCAACCAAGCCTTGGGTCGCGCCCGGAAGCCGCCGGAGGATCGCGGCCTGGGTGTCGGTGAGCGCGGTGCCACACGGCGCGAGAGCGACCGCTCCGGTCCGGCCCGATCGGGAGTAGGACAGCCACACCGCGAGGACATCGGCAGGCCCTTCGACCAGGACCGGGGTCCATCGTCCGGCGATGCGCTCCTGCTGCTCCGCAACACCGAACAGCAGCTGTCCCTTGTCATAGAGCGCCGTTTCAGGGCTGTTGATGTACTTCGGTACGTTCTCACCAGCGCCGGGGCCGGAGCGGCCGAGAAACGCTACGGCGTGCCCGGCCGGGTCACGCACCGGGAACATGACCCGGTCCCGGAACACGTCGATGAGTCGGTCCGGGTCCTGTCGAGTGCGGGTCGACAAGCCTGCGCCGATTAGCTCCTCCGCCGTGAAACCGGCGGCGCGCAGGTGGCTGGTCAGCGAACTCCAACCCGGTGGGGCATACCCCACCCGCCACGGCCACTCCCGTTGCACGAGAACACGAAGGCCGCGTTCGGCGAGATAGGCGCGCGGGCCGTCGGCGTGATCAAGCTGGGCACGGTAGTACGTCACCGCGGCCGTTACGGCCGCCAAGAGCCGCCCGGGCTCGAGCTCGGTGCCGCGTACAGGGAATGTCGGGTGACTGATCCGAGGTGCACCCATGGCCAACCTCCGATATCCAAACTAGCTTCAGCCGGCCCGACCTAGCCAGGAGCGTTGCGCCATGCGAACGCGACGTGCGGCGCGGGTGCGCTGGGCCTGGCGCGTCATCTCGGCGGTGGAGGCGGCGACAGCCGCGGTCAGCCGCTCGGCGCTCGGCTCGTCGTACCAAGGGAGCAGATCGAGCATGGCCACCCGGATGCCGGTGGCGAACAGCAGCGCCGAGCCCTTCGGCAGGGCACGGATCTGCGCCGGGTCGAGGATCCGCTGCCGACGCACGGAAGTCTGGTACGACGTACGGCCCTGGCCATCGCGCGTACGGGAGGCGACGGTGACATCGTGCTCGCCGACGAGCCGGGACAGGTCCTCGGCGAAGCGCGCATCGTCGATGCCGGCACCGATTAGCTTGACCGTGGCAGCCGACCACAGCGCGTCCATGCCCTGCTCACCCCAGACCCGGGTTCCCTGACGGTAGGACTGCAGGATGGTCAGCGGGATGATGCCTCTACTGCCGAAGTGGCTGTACAGCTCGGGTAGGTCCGCGATCTTGCAGATGTTCGCGGCCTCGTCGAGGCACGCGACCAGCGGCGGGTCGAGCCGGCCGCCGTGCGCCTCGGCGACGGTGACCGCGGCGCGCAGCACTTGGTCGGTCAAGCCGGCGACGAGTGGTGCGGCTGCACCGGCGCCGTCCTTGGACAGCAGGTAGAGCGTATCGGCGGTTTCAACGAACGCCTCGACGTCCAGTGCCGGCAGCGGCAGGTCCGGTGGGGTGACCCAGGCCATGATGGTCGGGTTGACCAGGCATGCCGCGGCGGTGCGGGCGGTCTCGTAGAGCCCTTCGCGGGTTTCGGGGGCGCCGGCCTGGCGGCCGGACATGGCCCGGGCGGAGGCACCGAAGCCGTGGCTCTTGAGGATCGTCGCCGGCTCGCGGGACGTGGAGTCCGACAGCCATGCCTGGACCGAGGCCAGCGTGCGGCCCTCTAGCGCGGCGGCGAGGATCAGCGAGGTGAGCAGGTCAAGTGCTCCTTGGATCCAGAAGTCGTCGCTGCCCTGGGAGTTGCGGACCTGCTGGACGAAGTGGTTGGCCAGCCGGTGGGCGTCCTCGACGTCCTCGACGGCGGCCAGCGGGTTCCACCACCAGTTCTGCGCCACGTGGGCGATGGACTGCGGGTCGAACACCCACACGGTGCCCTGCTCAGCCCGGGCAGCCGCCGTGGTGGCCCACAGGTCGGGCTTGTTGCTGGTGGCGAGCGCCGCCCCCGGCGCATTGAGGATTGACTGCACGGCCAGCGCGGTCGTCTTACCGGCGCGGGGTGCCATCACCGCGAGGACGACGTCTTCCCAGGACGAGTAAAGGCGGGGGCCCGAGCCGCGCCGCCGTCGGTGCGCACCGAGCACGACCCCGGCCGCTTCGGCCGAGATCTCCTTCACCAGCACGTCAGCCAGGTTGGTCCGCAGCCGGCGGGCCTTGGTGGCAACCACCGGCAACGTCATGGCCTTTACCTCGGTGGGGCCGGCCAGCGACGGCAGTGGATCCTCCGCGTCGGGCTTGCGCGCCTGCCACCACACCGCCGCCAGAGCGCCCAGGCCGACCAGCACCAGCAGCAGCACCGCGTAGACGACACCCACCGCGGTGGGGGAGACCCCGGGCCAAAGCGCGGCCCAGTCGGCATGCAGCAGATGTTCCAGGTACGCGGACCCGAAGCCGGGACCACCGGCGGGATGCCCGGTCACGGCGGCGGCGATTCGCCCCGCGAGCCAGGACAACCACATCAGGGCGATTGCCGCCCACACCAGCCCGAGCAGTAGGAACGGGGTGAGCGGTCCGCCTGCGGTGCCGCGTGGTTCGACCGGCCGGGTGTTCATAGCTGCACCTGCCGGATCGCCGCGTCGGTGTCGTAGAGCTCCCACTCCTCACCGACCAGGGTCAGCGACACCGGCAGTCCGTTGCGCTCACCGGTCTTGATCAGGTATCTGCCCCGGCCGGGATGCACGGAGCCGGCGAACCAGGCTTCCGGCGCGGCCCAGGACGCCACCAGTTCGCGCTCCGGGCCGGACAGTTTGATGACGTCGTTGACGCGGTTTAGCTCGCGTGGCGGCAGGCCGGCCAGGATCTTGATAGCGGACCGTTCGATGAAGCCCTGCGCCTTGGCGCGGTCCTCAGGCGTGGGCAGGGCATCGAGGTCAGCGAGGGAGTGGGTGACCATCACGCTGGCCATGCCGCGCTGCCGGTTGAGGCGGGTCAGCGCGTCGGCGTGCTCGACCAGCCCGGACGCGCCGCGCAGGGCCCGCCACAGCTCGTCCATGACGCCGAGGTACTGCCGGCGCGGCGCCAGGCCCTGATCGGCCAGCACGGACGCGGCGTCGACCATGCCGAAGCCGTACGCCCAGGTGCACAGCATCGCCGCGGCGACCAGCTGGTCGCCGGCGGCGGCTACCTGGGAGATGTCGACGCTGACGGCTGGGGCATCCAGGTCCAGGGGCTTGGTGGTCGGGCCGTCGAACACCCCGCGTAGGCTGCCCTCGCACAGCAGCGCCAGGGTGGGCACGAGCTGGTCGACGCGGCGGCGGTACTCGCCGTCGGTGCGCGCCCGAGCCGCGGTCAGTAGCTCGTCGGCGCCGGCTTCGACCAGGCGCAGCACGTCTGGCACCGTGGGGTCGCCGTCGAGTCGTTCCGTGAGTACGTCGATCGCCCGGCCGAGGATGATCTCCTCGGTGTTGTTCAGCGCCTGCCCCCGCACCAGCGCGCACAGTGCCAGCAGCAGTGACATGCGCCGGCCCCGGATCTCCAGTTGCAGCTGCCGGGCATCGGCGGCGCCCATTCGGGCGAGCGCGCTGCCGAGCGGGCCGGAGTCGAGCGGGTTGAGCCGGTCCAGGCCGCGGCCGACCCGGATGACCTGCCCGCCCAGATGTTCGACGAGCCGGGTGTAGTCGGGTTTGGTGTCGCCGAGGATCAACGCGCTGGTGCCAAACCCGGTCATCCCGGTGATCAGGCGCTTGACCACCGTGGACTTGCCGACCCCGGGCTGGCCGAGGACGAACACACCCGGGTTGGTGATCAGGCCCTCGCGCAGCCACTCGAGGGGGTCGAGGCAGACGACCTCACCCCACAGCATGTGGCGTCCGATCGGCACCCCGATCGTGGGCGCACCGGACCCGGCGACGAACGGGTAGAGGCCACACAGTTGCACGGTTGTGCCCTGGTATTCCATGCCGGGGGAGACGTGGCTGGCCCGGCCGGCGCCGGGGGCGCGTACACCCCATGCCGGCGCCAGGGCTACCGCGTCGATGGTGCTGCTCTTCATCGGATCCTCCAGATCGCGGGCTGTGTCAGCGGGGCCAATGGCGGGCCAGCTGCGGCGGGCAGACGCCGCACGGCAGGGTCATCGCGAAGCCGGCGGCCTGGCTGGCGCGCAGTCGCCGTAGCCGGATCTTGGCCACGTCGGCGCGGGACTCCACGTCGGCGATGGCGCGGCCCAGGTCGTCGGCGGAGATCACGGTGGTGGTGACGAACAGCGACATCAGGCCCACGCCGGAGCCGGTCGCCTCTTCCCGCGCGGTCTGCAAGGCCCGTTCCCGGTCGGCGTGGTCTCGGGCGGACTCGTCGCGCTTCTGCGCCCGGTTGTATGCCGCCCGGAACGCCGCGGCGTTGACCTCACTCTCCACGATCCGCGCGGCTTCCCCAGCGGGGAAGGGCCGGTATAGCAGCGACACCCGCTTCGGGTACGGACCCGGGGCGAGCAGGCGAGCGAGGACGTCGGCGTGTACGTGCTGGCGTGGCGCCTCGTGCCACGCCCACGACACCGACGTGCCGGAGTCGTGCACGTACCGGTCGAGGTGCTCCTCGGCCATCACCGGCCCAGCGGTGTCCCAGTCCACCCACCGACTCAGGTCCAGCCCGGGGGTCGCGGTCAGCCGGGCCACGTCGCCCCGGCTGGCCGGGTCGAACGCCGTACGCACGATGGCCGAGATGTTCTCCGCGCTGGCCCGGCCGAGGACGGTCAGGCCACAGCTGCCCAGGGAATCCTGCAGACCGGGCAGGGTGCGACTAATCTCCTCGAGCGCCTCGTCGAGGTTCTTCGGTTTGCTGGGGGACGCGCCCGGCTTGAAGGTCACCGACACCCGGGTCTCGACGTCGGCGGCGGCTGCGGGGGACACCTCCACCAGTCGTTGCAGCACCCGCCGAGCCGACGCCGGCCCGTGCGGCACGATCCGCCGGCTGACATGGTCGGCGAGTCGGGAGCCCGGATCCGGCGCGGTGTCCACGGTGACCGCGACGTGGTCGACGATCGGCAGGTAGCCCAGGTTCGCCAGCCATCCGCCCCAGTTGGCCACCCACGCCGCGCTGGCCTCGGGGTCGGCCAGCCAGGTCGACGTGGCCGCGCAGCGCAGCGTAATCGTCATGGCGCCGAGCCGCTGGTTGTACACCACCCCGTACCCGCCGCCGCTCTCGTCCTCGACCGTCAGCAGGGTGGTGGGCGCGAGCACGCCTGGCAGCTGCCAGGCGTGCTCGCCGGTCACCATCACTCCGGAGCGGTAGGAGGTGTAGCCGCGGCTGGTGCCGACCAGCCACCGCGCCCGCTGCGCGATGCCCGCTGACACTGGGACTCCGTCCCAGCGCAGCACTAGCAGGCCCACGAGCAGCGCGCACGGCCCGGCGGAGATGGCCAGCGCCCGCAGCCCCATTGACCCTGAGATGATCAGCACGGTGATCGCCGCGAGGACGACGAAGGTCTGCATCGGTCCGAGGCCGAACAGGCCCATGCCCCGCGCCCGCCGCCAGCCCCCGTAGGTGCGCACCTGCGCCTGGTCAATGCTCACGACGGTGAACTTCCTTCCTGCATGACGGAGCCGGCGGTGCTCGCGCCCGCCTTTGCTGCGATCACACCGGCCTGGGCCACCACAGCGGCGCCTACGACGACCGGCGCCGCCGGTCCGGAGGCGGCTCCGGCCGCGCCGGCCGCCGCCATGCCACCTCCGGCGGCCATGCCACCTCCGGCGGCCATGCCACCTCCGGCGGCCGCGCCCCCGCCAGCGGCCGCGCCCCCAGCTGCTGCGCCTCCGCCGGCGGCTGCACCAGCGGATGCCGTGGCGCCGGTGCCAGCCGGCACGGTGGTGGTGGGCGTTACCGGGCCGGGAGCGCCGCCGGCAGTGGCGGTGCCGTTGACCACCTTCGGGGCGCTACCGGTCCCGCCGCCGGAGCCGCCGCCCGGTGACGGTGCCGAGGGGGTAGGCATGGCCCCGGTCGGTGCGCTACCACCGGTTCGGCCGCCGCTACCAGGTCCCTGGGAGCCCATGTAGCGGGCGTGGTCACCGGCGCTGTGACCACCGACTGCTCCGCGCACCGACGACGCGGCATGCAGGCCCGCCGCTGCGCCAGCCCCGGCCATGCCCAGGCCACCGCCGCCGGAGGCAACGTGACCGGTGAAGATCGTGAAGAACTTCATCAGGGCGGGCAGGGCCACCACCGACAGCACCAGCATGCCCAGGCCCATCAGCCAGTCCCGGCTGTTGCCGCGCATCATCATGAACGCGGTGGCGTACACCGACATCGCGGCCGGCTTGTACAGGGCCAACGCCAGCGACCAGCCGAGGGTCTTGTGGAACATGCCGCTGGTGCCGCGGGTCACCGTGCCCGCCGACGCGAGCTGGAGCAGCCCGGCCAGGATCACCACCGATCCCTCGCGGAAGACCATCAGGATGGTCTGCAGGAGAGCGGCGACCATGACGATCGTGCCGACGAGGATCATCACGAACGGGGCCACGTTGGCCGCCGGAAGCATGAGCGCGCCCAGGGCCTTGCTCATCGCCTCGTTGGGTGGCTTGTTGGAGTCGTCGAGGACGGCCTTGCTCAGCAGCCACATGGAGTAGCTGTCACCGGCCTTGAGCACCAGATGGGTACCGGCGATGCCGATGCTGCCCCACAGCGCGGTGTTCCACACGCCGCGTACCGCCTGTAGCAGCGGCTCGCCCTTACGGCTGACGGTGATGGCGATGCCCTGCCAGATCAGTCCGCCGGCCAGTAGCAGGATCGTGATGGGCAGCATGAACGAGCGCAGCTCCTGGGCGGGGCCGCTGCCGGCGTTGCACTGGGTGATCCAGTCGGCTGTCCACTGGCTCGGGTCGCTGCCGTTGGTGGAGCACAGATCGTTCGAGGGGATCAGCATCCAGCTGGTCAACAGGACCGTCACCCACTCGATGCCTTCCCGCACGGCTGCGGCCAGGCCGGACAGGACCGTGTTGACCATGGTGTTGCTGACCATGTCGGCGGGGTTCACCGAGCCGCCAGGGATGATTCCAGTGCAGGTCAGAGGGATGAAGGGATTGCACGAAGGCATGACTCACCCGCCAGCGATAAAGGGTAGGAAGGTGGCCACCTCGGCGGGCGACGCCGCCGTGACCACCTGGTCGAAGGTGCCGCCCACCGGGGCTACCAGGGCCCAGTCCGCGCCGCTCCAGCGCAGGCGCAGCTCCGTGCTGGCCAGCACTGGAGCACCAGAGGCGTCAGGGGCCTCGGTCAACAGGCGCAGGTTCACCTCGTCGCCTGTATAGCTGAGGATCCGATAGCCCCGCAGGGTGGCGTACAGGCGCCCGATGGGCTGCCCGTACGCCACGCCCACCGGACCGCGCAGCTCGTCGTACGCCTGGGCCACCTGGACCCGCATCGCGGCCGCGTCCGTTCCGACCACCTGGGTGCGCAACGTGGGGACGAAGACGGTGGGACCGACCTGCGGGTTGACGCGCACGACGATGTGCACCGCGGCGAGGACCGCGCCGGCATGATCGTGCGCGAACCCGCGCGCCTGGCCGTCGCTCGTAAGGCGAGGACCGGACTGGGTTGATACCGGTACGGAGATACCCGCCACGTTGGCCCAACCCAGGTCGCTAGGCAGGCCTGCGGATTCAGCGGTAGCGGCGCCAGTGTCGGGGCGGGCTGGCGCTCCCGGACCCGCCGGTGAGGTGACGGTCTGCTTCGGCTCCGCGCCGACCGCCACCGCGACGGTCACGGCACCGACCACCGCCGCTGCGGTCACACAAGCGGCGGTGAGCCGGCGGCGCGTGGTGCGGCGGGCGCGAGCGATGACGTTGTAGGTCATTGCTTAGCCCGGCAGGACCGCGCCGACCACGACGGCCGCGACCGCCCCGCACGTTAGTCCGGCCAGCACCCAGGGGATGCCGGCCGCGCCGTCGGCGGCGAACGCAGAGCGGTTGCGGCGACCGACAGCCATCATGATCCCGCAGACCAACAGGCCGCCGACGCCGGCGACGATGAGGATCCACTTCATCCAGCCGAGGAACAGGTTCCCGGTCGCCTCCAGGCCGGGCGGTGCGGCGGGTCCAGGATTCGGCGGAGCGGCCAGAACGTCCGCCGCAGCGCCGATCTGCCCCTCTGTGAACGCGGCGGCGGTGGCCAGGTAGTGAGCAAGCACAGCAGGTCTCCCGAAGGTCAGGACACCCCAGTCGGGCATCTGCCGTGCACCCTGACCAGGCGTCGCTGACGGCAGCGTTGACGCTGGTATGGCCGCCGCCGCTACCGCCGTTACCAGCGGGAGTCGGCAGCGGTAACGGCCCCGGCGACCCGACACCGTCGTGACCATGTACGCGCGAATCCGAGTAGCAGCGGCAGTCACCCTGACGTTGGCCGTTACCGGCTGCGCCCCCGGTGCCCAGCCGACGTCAGCCAAGCCGAGCACCACCAGACCCGCGGCCAGCCCCGGACCGGTCGGCATGGCCGCCCCGGTGCCGCCGCCGACGCAGCCCGGCTTCTCTTACGCCGATGCCGGGCAGGTGTGCCGGCGGTTCGTGCTGGCCCTCTACAGCGCCGACACCCGCCGCGACGCGGGCCCGGGCGACGCCTACCAGCGGGCCATGCGCTTCGCGAGCGGCACCCTGGCCGGACAGAGCGCCGCCGCCGACCGCGAGGGCCGCTGGACGACCTGGGCCGGTCACCGCGTCCGCCTCAACACCGTCGTGGATCCCTTCGCCGACCTACAGCCGGCGGACAGCGCGATCACCGCGCGGCGCACGATCCGGGTGACCGCGACCCCCGTGGGCGAGGACGGCTGGCGTGGCTGGACAGAGCGCAGCGTCATCGACTGCGCCCTGCGCTGCGGGGGCCCGGACGGTCCCGGCTGGCGGGTCAGCGAGTACCAGATCCGTCAGACAGGTCTGCGATGAGCCGCCGGTGGCTGATCCTCGCCGGCGGGCTCGCCACCGTTGTCCTGGCGCCGCTGGCCCTGGTCGTATTCGTCGCGTTGTCGGTACTCGGGGCGAGCCCTGCGACGGCCTGCACCATCAGTCCGCCCAGCGCCTCCTCCGGTGGCACAGCCGAGCCGCGAAATTGGCCCGCCCAGGGCTCCTGGACCTCCGAGCAGGCCGGCAACGCCGCCACCATCGTCGCCGTGGGCGCCGAGATGCACGTGCCGCGCTACGGCTGGGAGGTCGCCGTCGCCACCGCGATGCAGGAGTCCACCCTGCGCAACCTCGGTCACCTCGGGGCGCACAACGACCACGACTCACTCGGCTTGTTCCAGCAGCGACCCAGCCAGGGCTGGGGCACCCCCGAGCAGATCCTCGACCCCAGATATGCCGCCCGAAAGTTCTACGAGCACCTGGTCGAGATCGACGGCTGGCAGACCATGCCGCTCACCCAGGCCGCGCAGGCCGTGCAGCGTTCAGCGTTCCCTGACGCGTACGCGAAGTGGCAGCCCGAGGCCGAGCAGCTGGTGGCTGTGATCAGCGACGGGCTAGACATCGTCTGCACCAGCGACGGCGGCGACGGGCTGCCACCCCTGGACGATGCGGGCCTACCCGAAGGCTTCGTCCTGCCAACGGACCCGCAGCTTCGGGCCGTGGTCTCCTTCGCGCTCGCCCAGCGAGGCAAGCCCTACGTCTGGGGCGCCGAAGGACCCGACAGCTACGACTGCTCCGGTCTGATGATGGCCGCCTGGGCCAGAGGCGGCGTGCAGATCCCCCGGGTCACGGCCGACCAAGTGCGCACCGGCGTCGCCGTCCCCTCACTGGCCGCGATGCAGCCCGGCGACCTCATCTTCATCCCCGGCTCCGACGGCACGATGTTGCGTCCCCGCCACGTCGGCATGTACATCGGCACCGACCGCGGCGGGCGGCAGTACCTCGTTCAGGCGCCCAAGACCGGCGACGTCGTGAAGGTCGTCGCCGTCAGCAACTGGAGCCGGCAGGTCGCTGCCATCCGAAGACCGTTTTAGTTAGTTTGTGGACTCTAATCTGAGCCGCTTTCCCGCGGATATGGCACCCATGCCGGCGTTTGCGCCGATTCAGCAGGAATCGCTGGCGTGGCCACGGCCGGTTCGACCAACCCGTCTCATCGTCACTCTGTCACGCGATGCTGCCACCATGCTTGTAGAGGACATCGAGTAGAGCGGGAGGAACGATGGTTGATCGGGTTGCGGTTGGTCGCACCGCTGAGGCGGCTGTCGCGGACGTCTTTCGCAGCATTGGATATGAGGTCATTAACCTCAACGAACTGGTTGGCAACTGTCCCTTCGCTGACCTAATCGCAACGAAGGTTGGTCTTCGGCTTCTCGTGCAGGTGAAGGGGACCACGACCGCTGACGGCCTGTTCGGGACACCACCCGAGCGGGTCCGGGCGTTGATGGCGATCACGGAGGCTCTGGACTGCTTGCCAATCTATGCCTTCTGCCATCTCACGGGTACCGACCCCGTAATCCGGTTCGCCGATGCCGCCACGGTTGCGACCCTCGCGGAGTCGGACGAAGCAGCATATGACGGCGTGAACCGCTATCACGTCAACATCGGCCAGTTCCCGGTTGACGCGAAACATGTTGGCCAACTGCTCGAGGGCCCGAGCGCCGTGGCTTAGCGCAAACCATCTGTCCGTATCTTCCATAAGAGGGTCTGCTGCACCGGTAGGTGACGCAGACCCAGAGTGCCGCTCTGGACCGATTGGGCAGGCCCAGTTACCCGAGCGGTGCTCAAGCCATGAGTGCGAGCATCGCCAACGCCCCAGCGATGAAGAAGGGGCCCATCGGGATGTGAGCCCCACGGGGGACACGTCCGCTGGCCAGCAGCACGACACCTACGAGTCCCGCGCCGAGAAAGCCCAAGAACACTGCGCCGAACGCCGCGCCCCAGCCCCACCACCCCAGCACGGCGGTCACCGAGAGGATCAGGTTGACGTCGCCCAGGCCCATGCCGCGGTTGCCCAGCACCAGCCCCATGCTGACGAACACCGTGGTGGCGACGGCCGCGCAGATCGCCGCGCTGAGCATGTGCTCCCAACGATCGGTGACCGCTGCGTCGACGGTGAGCAGAACGAAGACGCCGGCCGCCGCTGGCAGAGTGATGACGTTGGGCAGACGGTGCACCTGAGCGTCGATGAACACGAGCGGGACGGCGCAACCGGCCCACCACAGGCCGGCCAGCAACACCGGGGTGGTGGGAGCGGCGAGGACCACGATGGTCACGGCGACCACAGCGCAGACCTCCAGCAGGTATGGAGGGGCGCCCGCCCGATGCCAACACCGGCCGCATCGGCCGCTCGGCAGCAGCGCGGCCCAGCCGGGTCCAACTGGACTCACCTCTACACCGCAGCCCTCGCAGGACTGCCGGCTGATCTGGCCCGCTGACACGGCCAGACGAATGACCAACCACCGCAGCAGCGGTGTGACAGAGAGACCGAGCATGATCAGCTCAACCCCGCTGGGCGGGTGAGGCACCCCAAGGCGCTGTGGTGCCGATAGCAGCGCTGGCCGGCTGCTCATGCGCTGGATCGACCAGGCACCTGGTCTTGCTGCGGACCGAGCTGGCTGATCTCGTACCCGTCGGGATAGCTCTTGGCTTTGATCCCGTCGGCGAACAATGCCGTGGTCCGTGGTGCTCCGAACCACCGCTGAAGCCGCGAGCGGATCTTCAACGCTAAGTGCAGGCCGTCCCGGACCGGCCAAGCCGGCGCGTCGACTCGCATCGCGCGCCGCAGCGGCGCGTCGTACATGGCGCTGACCAGCGCGTTGCCCAGCGGGGCAAGGGGCTTGGGGATGCGGGTGAGCATCAGCATCCGGGTGGCTCGCTCGATAGCGGCTGCGTCATCGTTGGGCTGCAGGTGGGCAGCATCGTGGGCGTCGAACCAGGTCTCGAACTCCTCGTAGGAGCCGGGGATCTCGGTGATGCCCATCCGTCGGCCCAACTCCCGATAGAACAGGTAGGTGGCCTGCCGCTCCTGCGAGCAGGGCCGACGCCAGCCGTACCGCTGCAGCCACCGGGTCGGGACTACCACCAGGCAGCCGAGGACGTAGAGGTAGTCCTCGTTGCTGATGTCGTATGGGCGGTGGATCTGGTTGACCCGCCGCAGCGCGTCCCGGCCGCGTGGCTGGTCGAAGCCGTTGAGCACCATCTCGTACATCAGTAGGCCGGTGTCGTCGATCCGCTTCTGCGTGCGCTCGGTCAGCTCGCCGGTGGCGGTGTGCACGGCGGCGATCGACGGGATCGAGAAGGACCGGTTGAAGGCAAGGTTGAGCCCGAGCTTCATGTCCCACGGGAACTCGTAGCGCAGCATCGTCTGGTAGATGACCAGGTAGTCGCGCTTCGGGTCGAGCTCATGGATACGAGCGAGGTTGGCGTAGCGAGCTCTCATCGTCGGGCATCTCCAACCGGGGACTGCGAGCTGCGGAGGTGTCGGGACGCGGTGAGCGTCCGGGCGACCACGACTGATCGGGCGTACGCGGCGGAGACGAGCGTCAGCCAGGAGACCTCGCCGGCATAGCCGCCGGCGGGGCGATGCAGGTCACCTGCGGGCTGGATGAGTTCGGCGGCGAGGCCGGCACGGTGCGCACGCACAGCGCAGGCCAGGTGAGCTGCTTCCACCGCGGCTCGCTGTTCCTCGTCGGTCACCTCAGCCTGCTCGGCGAACTGCTCGGCCAGCACAGTCACCCGGGCGTCCATGTAGGGACGCAGCGCGAGCCGCGCGTCCCGGATTTCGGCGACCCTGCGGGTCAGGGCGTAGTCGATGTCGCGTACGGCCGTGAGGGGCCGACGCAGGCTCGCATCGAGTTCGAGTTCCGGCAGTTCAGCGATGAGGTCCCGCCAGAGTGGTTCCAGCTGGCGGTAGGAGCGATAGTCGTCCCAGCGTCGGGTGATCGCGAAGATCGGGCCCCACGCCGGCATGGTGAGACCCACCATCATGAGCAGCGCGCCGATGGTCACCAGGACTGCGGCGATCTCCCGTTCCCCGGTGGGGCGGTAGCCGTTCCAGTAGGCGACCAGGTAAACGATCTTGTTGGTGCTGTAGAGCAGGGCGAAGGCAGCACCCACCGCCGTCACGCGCAGGCCCCGGCGCAACCAGGGGCGCCCGCAGATCTGGGCGAAGCGCCAGCACAGCCGGGCGATGTCGGTGCAGTAGGCGAAGAATCCCAGGGTCATGAAGATCAGCAGGTATGCGGTCACCGCCGGGTCGGTCGCGTACTCGACCGTGAGGAGCACGGGGCTGTCGTAGGTGAGCGTGTAGGCGAACAGCCCGACCATGGCGAGGAAGGCGCCCCCGGTTACCAGCATCCAGAGGCGGACGCGGGCGGCGGCCGTCCTCGGCGGGAGCGCCAGGTGGAGGAGCATGCTCTCAGCGCTCACGGCGATCGTCATCGCGCACCCATGGGAGAGGACCTTGGCCAGGTTCGGCAGTCCCGATGCGTGATCGATAGCGGTAGCGAGCGGCGGAACGGCGAGCGTGATGCCGAAGGCGAACGCCCCGAGCGCAACGCAGATCGCCCCCCGCGCGTGACTGGGCTGGCGGCGCTGGAGCCGCAGCATGTACCCGAAGGCGATCCAGCCGGCGAGGGAGCAGGCGGCGTACAGGGCAGTATCCATCCGCGCTACCAGTCCGGGTGTTCCAGGGACAGCCTCAGCCGGCCGTACAGCTCGGCCTGCCGGGTGTCCAACGGCGAGTCGTCCTCCTCGCTGGCACCCCTGCGTGCCCGCCGCAGAAGCAGCGATCCGATCATCTCGGCTTCGCGCTCTTCGGCGGCGGCGTAGTTGCTGCGACCGAGGCTTCGCTGGACCAGCTGCGGGTCAAGGTCCGGCAGCAGCATCCGGGAGGCGTCCGTGTCCAGGACTTCGGTTGTCTGGTGGCCGGCGATCAGATGCCCCAGCTCGTGCCCGATGATCAGCGTCTGATGCAGCGGGGAGGTGTCCTGCTCGAAGAAGATGGCGTCGAAGTCTCCGGTCGGCACAAACATGCCGCATACCGTGCGTGCCGGGAGCTTGATCGGGACCAGGTGGATGGGCCGGCCGCGTCGTTCGCCGAGGACTTGGCACAGAGCACGTATGTCGAACGGCTCTGGGACCTCCAGCGCGGTGAGCAGCCGCTCACAGCGCTTGCGTAGTCGGTTCAACGTCACGTCAGCGTTCCCCCGCTCGTCGGCGCACTGCCACCGAAGGATCAGCACCGCTACCTGCGATCATCAGGCGCATCGCTGATCCCATCAGGGCCGGCGCCTTGGGCCACCGCCCGTAGGCGTGCCACCATCTGCTCGATCAACTGCGTGTCCGTGGCAGACAGTCCACTGTCGGCAAGCACATGCCGTAGTGCCACCTGCTTGACATCCATCCGACGGAGTTCGTTCAGCAGCCCGATCTGCTCTTGTATCCGCTGTGCGGCCGCCTCATCCACGAAGTAGCCGGAGCTGACGCCGAACGCGGCTGCCAAGGCTCGCACGTGCGACATGCGCGGATCGCTGGCCACCCCGCGGCGTAACTCGCCGATGTAGGCGGCGCTGATCGTGACGCCGGTCTCGGCCGCCGTTGCGTTGATCTTGTCGGCGATCTCCTTGTTGGTGTACCTGCGGCCGGGCTCATCGGAGTCGCTGAGCTCCTCCGAGGTCGGGCGGATCTTGTCGAACAGGTACTCCACCCTGGCGGCCAGCGTGTTGAGGGGTGGCAACTCCTGCTCAACGTGCCGATCGTCGACCATGATTCTTCACCCTCCAGCGACTAAACAACAGTGTCGCAGATACAAGCGCCAGCAAAACAGATGTTGACACATGCACCGAACGTGAGCGTATGCTCGCTCCTGTTTGGAGCAACGTGCGTTGAGCGCAATCCCAAACTGCTCAACGCCTGTTGCGTGGCCAGTGCCTGATCCAGGTCCGGCCACCCGAACGGGGGGAGTCGTCAGTGAGATGGAACAGCTCCGTCAGGGGCGCAACGGGGGGACGCGTCCCGCGACGCCCGCTGGCGCGATCGGCTCTCAGCAGGGGCCACCACCATCGGCATCCCTGCCTGGCCGTCGCTGATGAAGGGGGGCGCTGGGCCGCTCGGACAGGGATTCGCTCCCTGCCAACGGCCCAGCGCCAGCGGCGCCCGGCACCCGGCGGCAGGGTGAGCCCGCATTGTGAGATGCCATCGACATTGCAGTTGCACCGGACGCCGATCCTCCAGACGCGTCGGCGGTCCGACCACCTCGCCCGCAGGCCGGCAGGCTGAACGTTGAACAGCCGTCACGGGAAGGCTGCAACCACGCCGGGCACCAGAGGAGGCACCGCCTTGATCACCACCGCTAACACCTTCCGCAGGGTAGGAGTTTGTTGTCTCGCCGCCTCGCTCCTTGCAGGGGCAGCGGGTTGCACAGACGAGGAGCCGGTCGCCAAGCCGAGCCCTACCTCGACGGCTGCGTCGGCTTCAGCGTCCTCGACGGTGAATGCCGAGGAAACCGAAGCCGGCACGGGCGCGCTCACGGCCTACCGCAACTACGTGCGCACCTACGTCACCGCGTCGAACAAGGGCGACTACAACGCCAAGCTCGACAGGTTCGTGGCCGACCCGGCGCTGCTGACGGTGCGCCAGGACCTGCTGATCAAGTTCCAGCAGGGGCTCATTACGAAGGGCGAGCCGATCTCGGCGCCCACCGTGAGCATGGTCGACACCAGTCGGCGTCCCTTTACCGCCGAGGTCGAGGACTGCTTCGACACCGGGAAGTGGGACGTGGTCTCCAAGAAGACCGGCAAGTCGGTTCGCACCAAGGGCCAAACCACGAGGTACGTGGTGATCGCCAAGGCGGAACTGTTCGACGACGGCCAGTGGCGCATCCGGGAGGTCAACGCCCAACGGGAGAGACCATGCTGATTCGGAGGGCGCTCGCGCTCGGCGCCGTGGTTCTGGGGGTCGGCAGCGGCATGCTGCTCGCACCCGGTGTGGCGTTCGCCGACTACGAGCACTGCGACGCGCTGGGTAACTGCTACTGGGTGGTCGAAAAGCCCGGCACCGGGGGCGGCGGTAACGACGGCGGTGGTGACGGCAACGGCGGTGGTGGTGCCGGTCGGGGCTGCAGCGACGAGGGCCAGACCGTGCCCTGCGTGGTCGACGGACTCGGCGTATGGGACGGATCCTGCTACGTCATGCGAATCCCGCCGCCGCCCGGGGGTCGGACCGACGGCTACTGGAGCATCCGCACGTGTGTCTACGGGGGCGTCGCCTCCCAGGCGACGACATGGTCGCCGGACCCGCCGGCCGGGATCCTGCCGTCCTACCAGGAGCTCGCGCAACGAGCCATCGCCGAGATGAACCTCGACGGCCCGAACATCGGGATCGCGCCTCAGCCCAACGGCGCCGGTCTGGTCGGACTGCCGATCTGGCTCTGGAACAGGGCGAGCCCCAGCACCTGGGGATCCATCACCCGGACTGCAGCAGTGCCGGGTCGGTCGGTCACGGCCACCGCCCGGGCTCAGAAGATCGTTTGGAGCATGGGCGACGGCAACTCCCTCACCTGCACCAAGCCGGGCACCCCGTTCCAGCCCTCCTACGGTAACAGGCGGTCGCCGGACTGCGGATACGACGGATATCGCCACCCGAGCAGCACGCAGGCCGGAGGCCGCTACACCGTCACTGCCACTACGTCATGGCTGATCACGTGGAGCGGCGGAGGCGGAAACACCGGCTCCCAGTCCATCGATCTGTCCTCCACCACCACGATCGACATCGACGAGCTGCAGGTGATCACCTCATGACCACTACGCCAACCAAGGCCACCCGCGCCGCCTCGCCGGTCGCTGCCCCGTACGCAATTCCCCGGGTCGCTCCGCAACGCCGCTGGCGGCCGGCGCTTGTCTGGCTCGCGGTGGCCCTGGTCGCCGCCGGCGGTCTGATCGCGGCCGCGGTGCTGCGCAAGGTGGGTACGACGGCCGAGTACCTGGCAGTGAGCACCAGGGTCGAGGTCGGCTCCGTCATCGACCGGTCGGACCTCAGCACGGTGCGCATCACCGTGGACCCGGCGCTCAAGCCGATCAGGGCGAGCGCCGCCGACGACGTCATCGGCAAGTACGCGGCAGTCGCAATGGTGCCCGGCACCCTGCTGACGCAAGCGCAGCTCACCGACACGGCGGTGCCGGGCCAGGGGCAGCAGCTGGTGGGTCTCAGCCTGCCGCAGGAGCGCATGCCCGCCGAGCGGGTCAAGCCCGGCGCGGACGTGCTGCTCGTCGTGACCGCCGATGACGGTCCCGTCTCCAACCAACAGCAGATCGCAGCGCCGATCAGCATCAAGGCGACCGTCGTGGACGTGCGTGCCGGCGCGAAGGAGGGCACCACCCTGCTCAACGTCGCCGTCACGGAACGAGATGGACCGCTTGTCGCCTCCCGTGCGGCCGCCGGCCGTATCGTCGTCGCCCTGACCACGGGGAACTGACGTGGCGATCATCGCTATGGTCTCGGCCAAGGGCTCACCCGGCGTCACCACCACGGCGCTCGCCTGCACCCTGTCCTGGAGCGGACGTATGGTGCTGGCCGAGTGCGACCCCGCCGGCGGCAGCGTCCTGAGCGGCTATCTGTCCAGCCTCGAGATCCCACCGATCGGCCTGCTGCCGCTGGCCGCGGCGGCTCTCCGCGACCAGCTGGCCGACACCTTCGCTCACCAGCTCGTCGACCTCGACGCGAAGAGTCCGGGCCAGCGGCTTGTCCTGCCCGGCATCAACGACCCGGTCCAGGCGGGCACCATCCGACCGACCTGGGAGGCGCTGAGCGCATTCTTCGCTGGCCTGGAGCGCCACGAGCCCGGCTACGACGTCATCGCCGACTGCGGCCGGCTCGCCACCAGCGCACCGCCGTGGCCGCTGCTGTTCCGCGCCGACCTCTTGTTGCTCGTGGTGCACGCGGCGACCCTGCGGACCATCGCCCCGGCCGCTGGCGCCGCAGAGATGCTGCGGCGGGAGCTGACCCAGTACGGCCAAGGGCCGGGAGCCCTTGGCCTGGCCCTGATCGGTGAGGGTCCCTACAGCCGGCGGGATATCGAACAGCGGCTGCAGCTGCCCACCTTGATCGAGCTCCCCGACGACCGGCGGACCGCCGAGGTGCTGAGCGACGGTGGCGGCCGGCTGCGAGGTAGCCAGCGGCTGTTGCGCGCTGCTGCCAGTGCCGAACCGGCCGTACGTGATGCGGTCTCGCGGCGGCGTGCGCACCTGGCACCTATGTTATCGAGAGGAAGCAGCCGTGCCTGACGAGCGCCGATACGGGGGCCCAACGTGGCCGGCAGCGGTCGACCGGGTTGCCACCAACGGCCACCGCTGGCCAACCAACGGCACTCCGGCTACCTCTCCCCTGGAACACGAGCAGGCAGCCGTCGCTGAACAGCAGCCCAGCTCGGTGAGCATCGACTACACGGCGGTGCGGCTGCTGCGCGCTCGGGTCAGTGCGGAACTGACCGCGGCGCTTCGGGAGACGCCCAACGTCTCCACCGATCACCGTCAGGCCGAAGCGGAACGCATTGCCGCTCGACTGGTGCGCGATCACGTCGACGCCCTGCACCAGGCCGGACAGCCGATCTCGCAGGCGGAAGAAGACGCGCTGCTCGATGCGGTCGCCGCCGATATGTTCGGCCTCGGCCGCCTCCAGCAGCTGCTTGATCGCCCGGACATTGTCAACATCCACATCCTCGGCTGCGACAACGTGCGCATCGAGCACACGGACGGGCGGATCACGGTAGGCGAGCCGGTCGCTGAGACCGACAAGGAACTCATCGACATGTTCCAGGTCCTGGCGATGCGTGCCGGAGCGACCGAGCGTTCGCTGTCCTCCACCAAACCATGGCTGGACATGCAGCTGCCCGACGGCAGTCGCCTCACCGTGCTCATGCAGGTGTCGGTACGCCCCTACGCGGCCATTCGCCGGCACACGCTGATGGACGTCAGCCTGGAGGACCTCCGCGATCGGTACGGCGCCATGGACGACCTGATCTGCCAGTTCCTCAAGGCAGCAATGGCCGCCGGCCTCAACATCATGGTGGCCGGACTGGCCGATGCCGGAAAGACCACCCTGCTGCGTGGTCTGGCTCGGGAGATCCCAGACCGGGAGCAGTTCGTCACCTTGGAGGAGTCCCGCGAGCTTGGTCTGCATACCACCGGACGACACCGATGGGCGATGAGTCTCGAGTCCCGGGAGGGCCACGGATCCCGAGGCGTCGACGGCCGCCCCGCCGGCGAGGTCACGATCATGGACATGATCCCGCTGACCCTGCGGATGTCCGTGCAACGGATCATCGTCGGCGAGGTCCGCTCCCGGGAAATCGTGCCGATGCTGCAGGCCATGGCCACCAGTAAGGGGTCGCTCTGCACCATTCACGCCCGGCACCCCCGCGCCGTGATGGACCGCGTCATCGAGCTGGCACTGCAGCACGGGCCCGAGATGACCGCCGAGCTGGCGCGGCGGATGGCCGCGGGCGCCGTCGACCTGATCGTGTACGTCAGCGTCGAGGACGAGACTAAGCTCGGCGGTCGGAAACACCGCTACGTCTCGGAGATTCTCGAGGTGGGTGGGATGAGCGGTGACCAGCTCGTCACCACCCAGGTTTTCGGACCGGGCCCGGACGGACGAGCCGTACCCCGGCACCTCCCGGAGCGGTTGCTCGAACCCCTGCTGCGGGTCGGCTACGACCCCCGCCAACTCACCGGTTACATCCAGCAGGGGGAGCACAACCGCGGCGCCTGGACCACCCGTCTCGAGACCGTGACGAGGCGGCCATGAGTCTGCTCGACCTCGCCGCAGTACTGGCAGGCATGCTCGCCGTCTCCGGGGCGGTCGTCGGTGTCGTCGGCGTCGTCGGGACCACCCGGCCACCCCAACCGCCATCGGCGCTGCAGCAGCGGGCCCGCCTCTGGTGGACCGGGCCCGGACGAACGCGGCGGGAGCAACGCGCTCACCAGATCAAGATGGTGACAGCCTTCGCTGCTGGTGCCCTGACCTGGCTGCTGACCGGCTGGCCCGCTGCCGGGATGATCATCGGCGTTGCCGTTCCCGGCGTACCGTGGCTGTTCGCGGCCGGTCGCGCTGAAAAGCAGGCCATCGCTCGACTGGAAGCCGTGGAAGCCTGGACTCGCCGGTTGGCCGACATCGTCGCTCGGGGCATCGGTCTGCAGCAGGCCGTCGTCGCCACCGCCACGACAGCGCCGCAGCGCATCGAGCAGGAGGTCCGCGACCTGGCGGCGCGTCTGCAGGGCAGCGGCGACCCGATCGCCGCCCTGCAGCAGATGGCAGACGACCTCGACGACTACACCGCCGACCAGGTCATCGCCCCGCTGATGCTGCACGTAACCGACCGGGGTGAGGGTCTGCACGAGGTGCTGACCGCGATCAGCCGGTCCATCGCCGCCGAGATTGAGATGCGCTCGACGGTGGACGCCAAGCGCGAGGGTCCGCGCTTCGCCGTCCGGTTCCTGACCGGCATGACCATCCTGCTGCTGACGTACGGGGTGATCAACCCGCACTACCTGCAGCCCTACGGCAGCGTGCTCGGGCAGCTCGTGCTGCTGCTTCTCGCCGGCCTGTACGTCGTGCTCATGACCTCGGTACGCAGACTCAGCCTGCCGCCCAAGCGGGAGCGGCTGCTACCGCCGGCCGAGGCCCAGACGCTGGGAGCGGCGGCATGAACAACGGCTACCTCACCGCCATGGTCATCGCCGGCGCGATGACCGGTCTCGGGGTGTTTCTGCTGGTCGTACAGCTGATCCCCGCCCCGCCGGCGCTGGGGCCCGCTCTCCGAAGGCTCCACCCCCTGACCACCGCGGGCAACACGCCGGCCGGAATCAGCTGGATTCGGCGCCGCCTCACGGTGCCGCACGCCGACCTGCGGCTGTTGAATCGCAGCACCGACCAGTACTTCCTCACCCTTGGGCTGTCGGCGCTGTTCTGTCTCATCCTGCCTGCCCTCATCACCATCGCCGTTGCGGTGCTGCGGCTGCCGATCCCCGTCTTCATCCCCGCAGGTGGGACCCTCGCCGCCGCGCTGGCCGGCGCGGCACTGGCCCACCGCGAAGTCGTTTCCAAGGCCGCCGTCGCCCGGGCGGAGTTCAGTCGTGCCATGTGCACCTACCTCGACCTCGCCGCCCACCAGGTCCTCGGCGGCCACGGCCCGGTGGAGTCGCTGGACCGAGCAGCCAGTGTCTGCCACGGCTGGGTCTTCGCCCGCATCCGGGAAGCGCTGCTCAGTGCCCAGCTGCAGTTGCGGCCACCCTGGGACGAACTGAAGGTCCTCGCCCGCGACATCGAGGTCATCGAGCTGGGCGACCTGGCCGACATCATGCGTACCGCCGGCAGCGAGGGCACCAACGTCCACCAGACACTGCGCGCCCGAGCCGACTCGATGCGAGACCGGATCCGCACCGAGGCACTCGCCCAGGCCGAACTCCGCACCAACAAGCTCGACATCCCCGCTGCGGCACTGATCCTCGTGCTCCTCGTCCTCATCGGCTACCCGTTCATGGCCCGCCTGTTCATCCGCTGACCCCGGGAACACCCACACACGGAGGGAACCGCCATGCACACCATCCACGCCGTCCTCGCCTACCTGGCAACGCGCTGGCAACACCTGACCGATCCAGCGGAGGCCGAGCGAGGCGACAGCCCGGTCGGCACCGCCGTCATCACCGCGATCCTCGTAGCCGGCGCCGTTGTCGTCGCCGGGGCGATCGTCGCCGTCGCCAACGGCTGGGTCGCCCTCATTCCAACCCAGCCGTGACGCAGACACAGATCACCGTCCGCCCGCGCCGAGCGAGGCGCGGGCGGGTCGGCTGGTGGCTCCAGGACCGAGGCAGCTCACCGGTGGAGTTCGCCATCGTTGCGCTGCCGATGATTCTGCTGACCTTTGCCGTCGTCCAGACGGGGTTGATCTTCTTTGCCCAGTCCATCGCGCTGGGCGCTGCCACCCAAGGGGTCAACGCCGCCCGTGGTTACCAGTCCACCGCCGCAGCTGGCGAGGCGCGGGCCACAACCTTCCTAGCGGCTGGCGGGGCCGGGCTGGAGAACGAACAGGTAGTCGTCACCCGCACCGGAACGGAAGTACGAGTGACGGTTACCGGCCAGGCGATCACGGTGCTACCTGGATTCAGCTGGACGATTACCAAGTCCGCGCACGGCCCCGTCGAGCGGCCCACAGCGCCATGAACACCCGGCGGATTCGCGGTCAGCGGGGCTCGGTGAGCATCGAGATGGCGGTCGTGGCACCGGCCATCCTGGCGCTGTTCGCCGGTGCCGTCATCGGTGGCCGGGTCAACCTCGCCCGCCAGGCGCTCGAAGCGTCCGCCTACGACGCCGCCCGCACGGCCTCCCTGGCGCGTACCGCCAGCGAGGCCAACGCAGAGGCCCTGTCCGCTGCCACCTCCACCCTCGATGCCCAAGGGCTGAGCTGCGCCAGCTTGAACGTCACGGTTTCCACCGCGGGCTTCGGCGTTCCTGTCGGGCAGCCCGCCACCGTTACCGCCACGGTCACCTGCACCGCGACCTTCTCCGACGTCGCGCTGCCCGGCATGCCCGGCACCGTGCCCCTCAGCGCCTCTTTCACCAGCCCGTTGGACACATACCGGAGCAGAGCATGACCGCCCTCAAGCGCCGACTGGGCGACGACGATGGTCGGGTCACCATCTGGTTCGCCGTCCTCGCGCCAGCCCTTCTCGCCTTGATCGGCCTCGTCGTCGACGGCGGCGCCAAGGTACGGGCCTACCAACGCGCCGACAACATCGCCGCAGAGGCGGCCCGCGCTGGCGGACAGGCCATCAAGGCCGGGCAGGCCATCGACGGTGGCACCAAGGAGATCGACCCCTCGGTCGCCGCTACCGCTGTTCAGGCCTACCTCGACGACCTCGACGGAGTCACGGGCACCGTCACCGTCGACGGCGCCCAACAGCTCACCGTCACTGTCACCGTCACCTACAACCCGATCCTGCTCGACCTGTTCGGCGGGGGAGTAGGCACGACGGCGACCGGCCGGGCGACCGCAACCTTGATCGCTCAATAGCAGCGCGCGAAGGAGCAGCCGTGGCACGCACCGCATCCACGACCGGCCGTGGTCGCCAAGTCCTCGCCGGCATCGGCGCCCTCGCCGTGGTCGCGCTGGTCGTCGCCCTGCCGGTACTCCTCGTCTGGGCCGCCGGCAATCCACTGCCCCGGATCGCCGGGTGGCTCACCGCCCTCGCCGACGATCCGAGCGCCGCAGCTGGCCAGATCTGGCACGCGCTCAGCAGCCGGGACGACGGCGACCTGTTCCTGCAGACGTTGGCGCTGATCGGCTGGGTCGCGGCGGTCTTGGCCGCGTGGACCTGGGTCACGTTCCTGGTCGCACTGGTCGTGGAGACCGTCGCGCAACTGCGGGGGCGCCAGCACGGACGGGTCCCGCGCAACACCGCCCGGATTCCCGGGGCCCGACTGCAGCAGCGTGCCGCAGCTGCGCTGGTGGCCGCCATTCTCGGGGCGCTCGCCGCGCCAGCCCTGGCATCGGCCGCGGTGCCCGCCGCCATCGCCAGCCCTGCCGTGGCCGCTCCCGGCCACGCGACTCCGGAAGCGTCGGCACCCCGTACAGCCGCGCCGACGGACGCCCCTGCCGCCGTCGGCTTCCTCGAGCATTCAGTGGAGCGTGGGGATAGCCTGCTCGACATCGCCGAGCGGTACAACGTGTCCTGGCAGCGCCTGGCCGAGGTCAACAACGGTCTCGCACAGCCGGACGGGCGGAGCCTCCAGCCAGGCAACACCCGGGTCTACGCCGGCTGGACGCTGCGGATTCCAGTGGTCACCTCCCCGACTGCCCTGACCACGTCGACGCAAGCACTACCGGCCGCAAGGACCAGACCAATGGTGTACGAGGTGGCGCGGGGCGACTGGCTGGCCGGTGTGGCTGAACGCTTCCTCGGTGACGCCGACCGATACTTTGACATCGCGGCCATCAACCCGGATCTCGAACAACGTGACCACCGATTCCCGCACCACATCGAGCGCGGATGGCGCATCACCCTGCCTGAGGATGCCCGCGACCGTGGCCCCGCCAACCACGCCCAAGGCCGGATCGTGGCCGGTGGACGCGGCCAGCCGGTCCCGAGCGCTCCGAAAGGCAACGACCAGCCGACCGCGCCCCGTCCACCGGACGGCGCCGAGAACCAGCAGGGCTCACCCGCCTCGCCGGCACCGGCAACGCCGGGTCGCCCGAGCGCGTCCCCTGCCGTAACCCCATCCGCCTCAGCCAGCCCGCCGACGGCGTCCGCGCCACCGGCTACGGCACGCCCGACCGCCGACCCGGCCACCTCGGATTCCGACCACCGCCTCGAAGATCGAGCAGAGGACAGCGACGTCGACGAGGCGATCGTCCTGGGATCGCTCGCCGGCGCAGGGCTGCTCTCCGCACTGTTACTCACCGCAGTGCTTCGTCGCCGAAGCCGCCAACGCCAGCACCGTCGGCCCGGTCGTCGGCTTTCGCACCCTCGCGGGGGTGCCACGGAACGAGCGCTACGCGTGGCCGAGCAGCCGGCCGACGTCGACCGGCTCGACCTCGCCCTGCGCAGCCTCGCTGCCGCACTGGCCGAGCGGGAGCAGCCCTTACCCGACATCGCCGCCGCATGGATCGTCGACCAGGCCGTCACTGTCGTGCTCACCGAGCCCGGCCCACAGCCGCCCGCTCCGTGGATCGACGACCGCAGGCACTGGACCTTGCCTGCAGAGGCCACCGTGCCCGCCGTCACCGAGCAGTTGGCGCCGCTGCCCACCCTCGTCGCCGTCGGATCGCAGCCCGGCCGGCACCTGCTGCTCGATCTCGAACGCCTCGGCAGCCTCACCATCGCCGGCAACAGCGAGCGCACACTCGCCCTTCTGCGCTACCTCGCCTGCGAACTGGCCTGCAACGCCTGGTCGGACGAGGTCGAAGTCGTCGTCACCGGCTTCCCATCGCAGGAGACTGAACTGCTGATCGCCCTCAACCCGGACCGAGTGCGTGCGGTCTCGTCGGTCGATGAGGCCGCCGCACGACTCCGGCGCCGGGCCAGGGCCGTGAGAGGAGCCCTGACGGCATCTGGAGCAGCTGACACCTTCGCCGGTCGCATCACTGACGTCGGCGAGGCGTGGGCGCCTCAGGTGCTACTCGTAGCCGATCCGGACGAAGACGACCTGGGCATTCTCGATGAGCTCGGCACGGAGCTGCAAGTTGCCGGCCGGTGCGCCGTCGCCGTGGCCAGCACGACCATCGCCCACGCGACCGCCGGCCCGAATACCGCCATCATCGACGAGGACGGCCAGCTGCACCTCGCCCTGCCGTTCCTCCTCGTAGACGGAGCCGCAGCAGGACTGCCCGTACGTGAGCTGGAACCGCTCGTCGAGATCATGACGCAGGCGCGGGCCGCCACGGACGAGCGGACACCGCCGGCCGCCGAGCCGGAAGCGTGGGCGGACGGCACCGACGCCGCCGGCTCCGTTCTCGACCTGCTTACTGCGGGGGAGCCCGCGACGGCAGAGAGATCCGATGACGCGGATACAGCTTCTGTCGACACGTCGGCTTCGCCGGATCCCATCGTCGCCGTGCCCCACATCCAGCGCACCCGTATGGTCACCACCGTCCCGCGGCGCGAGGTCACCGCCGCGATTCGCCAGCGACGCCGCCAAGCCGACCCGGAGCTCGATTCGGACTTGCGGGCGTGGCGGGAGCAGAACAAGACCCGTCCCCGCATCAGCGTCCTCGGGGCGGTAGCGGTCGAGGCACCCGGCCCGGTGCCCGACCAGCGCCGCCGCTTCCACGCGGAGCTCATCGTTTACCTCGCTCAGCGCGGTGCCCGTGGAGCATCGGCCGAGCAGCTCACCGACGCGTTGTGGCCCGACCAGCAGGTCAAGGACGCCAGCCGCCGGGTGGCCATCACCCGGGCCCGTCGATGGCTGGGCGAGACCCCGGACGGCACTGCCTGGCTACCCGAGATGGGGCCTGATCGGCTCTACCGGTTGGAGTCGGGCTACCTGCTGGACTGGCACCTCTTCCGCCGGCTGCGCAGCCGCGGCGAGAGTCGGGGCGCCGCTGGAGTAAAAGATCTACGAGCCGCATTGGAGCTCGTTCGGGGCGTGCCGCTCGACGGCGCAGAGCGCGCGTACGCGGCCGGCACCCGCAACCCCTTCACCTGGTTGCCCGAGTCGGACATCTATCCGGGGCATCTCGCCTCCGCAGTCGTGGATACGGCCCACGAACTTGCCGAGCTCTACCTCGACGCCGGCGACATCACCGGCGCGCGGTGGGCCGTTCAGCAAGCCTGGCTGGCCGACCCGGAGCGTGGCGACGACGGGCCCTGGCACGACATCATGCGAGCCGCCAACGCCGAGGGGCACACCGCAGAGCTGCGCAACCTCCTGGGGGAGCTGATGCGGGTCCGCGAGGCTGAGGTGCCGGAGGACCTGGCGCCGGTCACGTATGCCCTGCTGCGCGAGCTCCTGCCTGATCTGCTCGCAGCCAGCAGCGGCGCCGGATAAACCGACCGCGCCTACCCGGCCAGTGGACGTGGTGATCCGGGACCGCGAACCGACATGTTGAACAACCGACCGAACGGAGTGGACGGCCTTGCTGACATCGAACAAAGCTGACGGCATGGAATACATCGAGGCAACGAGGCAAGTCGGGGCTCGCCTCGCGGACGCTGCAGACCAGACCGCCGCGGCGGGAGCTGTCCAGCTGGCGATCGAGGCGTGGAAGTCCCTGGCCGGGAGCGACCTCGCCTGGGACCAGTTCGGCC
The DNA here is from genome assembly GCF_040648395.1 of Micromonospora sp. NPDC049151. Classification (NCBI taxonomy): domain Bacteria; kingdom Bacillati; phylum Actinomycetota; class Actinomycetes; order Micromonosporales; family Micromonosporaceae; genus Micromonospora; species Micromonospora sp. NPDC049151. The sequence goes on along the minus strand of NZ_JBEZDP010000027.1, from coordinate 55,277 downwards.
TGGAGCTGCTCGACATCCGTGCGAGGCTTTATTCGGATTACGACGACGTGGTCGTCGATGCTGCAGCACCAACCCGCGATGACGTTGAGACCCGACTGGCCCTGACGGAATTGGTGGAGCAACTTGCGCGACACCACGAGCGTCTGGCCGCCGACGATCGAGACGACCTGGCTCGTCGCCTCAGTCACGACGCCGGCGCCCAGCAGCTGCGACGTGCGGCGGCGGCCCTGGCATGACCGTTGGCTACTGGCACAGGGAGGCGTATCAGGCCCTGCGTGCGGCGGCCACGGCAATGGGACAGCGGCCCGCCGACCACGCGGCCGACATCAACGCCGCTGTCCTCGCCAGATCTGCCGTCTACGGTCAGCTGGCCCGAGTGACCGAACTGCTGGTCGGTGGCCGCCCGGCACCCGAGGTGCCGGATCGGGCCGGCGCCTCGACCATCCTGAGGCGGCGCGGGCAGCGGCTGACTCAGCTCTACGTCGGGCTTCGGGCCGCTACGCTCGTTGAGCGGCAATTCCCGCCGTCTCCCACCCCAGTGACCGCCGAACCGGCACGCTCGCTGCACCGGGCTGCGGACGCTGTCGGCGTAATCGGCGACATCCTCGCCAGCCACGTTCCTCCGGGCCAGGGACCGCGGACACCGGAAGGGCTCGCTATTCGAGCGGGTGGCGGCGTCCAGTCGGGCATCGCCGACGTCGCCAGGCTCACCTCGAGCCTGGTCATGGTCGATCTCGCATTGCCCGGATGGCTCAGCCACGGGCGCGGTCACCTGACCGAGATCTACCGCCCGGTGGCGGAGACCGCCCGGTGGACCGCCAGCAGTGGCCTGGGCGGGATTGCCGGCGAACTAATCGCCGCTGGGCGAGACCAACCTCCGCTGGACGGACTCGACATCGCGCGCTCTCCGCTGAACCCCGCGCCCAGCGTCCGGACCGTCGACGACGCGATCGCTTCTGTGGCCGCGGCGCGGAGCTGGATGTGGCAGAACCCAGGGCAGATCACGGGGTCCCATCTGCAGCTCGGAACCCAGCTCGGACTCGCCGCGCACATCCTGATCAGCGATGGCGCCCCGACAATGGTGGGCGGTTGGCGGCAGGCGGCCATCGCGGCCGCCGATCTGCGGGCCACCCCGCCGGTCGGTCTGGCCCGCGACGCTGCCGCTGAACTGGCGGGGGTCCTTCGGTGGGCGCGGTCACAGGCGGCGGTCGGCCGCAGCGAGGGCGCACAGGCAGGCAACAAGCAGCTTGTACGCCTCAGCTCGGAGCTTCCGTTCCTGGCCGCCACTCTCCATCGGGGGCTGTCCGCCGCTCTCCAGCGGGGCGAGCTGTTCGTCAAGGCCGAGATGCCGTTGGCGCGTCCAGCCGGCTCGCTCATTTTCCGTGCCGCCGAGCGGTGGAGACCGGCCGTCAGCGATGACGACGTGGTCCAGGACTTGAATCGGGGGCTAGCGCAGCGGCATCAGCCAGGCAACGACGGCCGGGGGACTGCGGCTCGGGCATTTCCCAACCCGCCCCGCCCAAGAGGATTGATGGCCCAGACGCCGACTCGAGCAACGCCCGATGGATTGTCGGGACGTAGTCGGGGCCGAACGCGCTGACCGCTGAGCAGGGCTAACCCAGCAGCGTACGGGCTCGCTGGCTCGGCTTCAGGGTCCTGACCTTGAACGGACAACTCCTGTCGGTCAGCAAGGTGTAGGCCCGGATGGCTCGATCGGCAGCATCCCAAGCTTGCTCGGCGGGTGTCATGCCTCGACCTCGGTTGCGGAACAGGGCGCCGTAGAACGCGGAGCAGAAGACGCCGCTCTCATGCCAGCCGATGATCGCCGAGGTGCCGATGTAAGTGACTTCTCCCTGCAGACAGTCCCGCACCGCCTTCTGCCATACGCCGGTGCCGGTCTTGCAGCCGTCCGCGATGATGGCGCTCGTCGAGATCCCCTTGCTCTGGCCCGCTGCGACCTCTCCCAGCTGCTCCAATGAGATCTCGATCGTGCCGTCCGTGCTGCTGAAGGTTGGCGTGACTGTGTGGTCCCCGTGTGCCATGACGTGCAGAACGTCGCACGACGCGGTGAATGCGGAGAGCACGGTGTCGGGATCCCGTGAACGGACGAAGTCGATGTCGACGACGGGGTCCTCGCTGCCGGCGTTGATGTTCTGCAGGGTCGACTGCACGAAGGTCATCGCGGCGTCGAACGAGGAATCCAACCCCAGATCCAGCAGGCTAACCCTCCTGGGCTTCAACGAGACCGTCCTCCCTGCGCTCTACACCGTTGGTAGAAGGCAGCTCGACTGTATGTGCGCAGCCGGGCCGCGTCGGTCGTGAAAGCGTCTCGGCGCCCCTCCTGCTTTCGGCCCACATCGGTTCCGGTACGACCGTCCAGCCCGGCATGACCCCTCGTGTCGGGTGGCTGACTGCTCGCCATGGGTCCGTTGACGCTCTTGATCACCATCCAGTACGGTTCGTGTTCGCGAAAGAGCCGAACGTTCAGCGGGGGAACATGAGCGGCTTCTACGTAGATCCGGCCGGCATGGACGGGCTGTACAACGTGCTGCACCGGGCGTCAGGGGATGTCGAGGACACGCTCGGCTACGTCAAGCGGCATTGCGACCTCAGTTTCGGCGCGGAAGGTCTACTGGTCATCTTCGCGAGCCCGCACCAGCTGGTCTACGACCGGATGTCGAAAGGCCTGCACCGCCTGCAGACGGTCGCGCAGGGCGCTGCTACCCAGGTCAACCTGGCTCAGCGTGCATACGCCACCTCCGACGCGGAGTCGGCGGGCCGGCTCGACCAGACCTACCCGGGTGCGAAGGATCCGGCCGCGATGCGGAGCGCGTTCAGCACCGGCCGTCCCGACCTGTGGCCCACCGCGCCTCGCTCTTCGTTCGCGGACGTGGCTGAGCCAACGAGCAAGCTGGTGTCGCCCAACTACGCGACCGCGGTGGAGATGTGGAAGATCAATCCGCTCGCGGATCTGATCAGCCCCGCTGCCTGGCTGCGCCAGGTCAGCGTGTGGCTGTTCGGATACGACCCGTTCGAGGACTGGACCAAGCAGCTCAGCGGCGACTGGGACGCCTACATCCATTGCGCCGCGGCTTGGCGGATCATCGGCAACGCGCTGCTCGACGTCGGCCGGAACCTGGTCACCACCGCTGGGGACGTACCCGAGGTCTGGCGCGGCAAAGCCGCGGAGGCCGAGCAGGAGTTCCAGCTCAAGCTCGGCAACGCCGCCATGGCCCTGCACCCGGCCTGTGACCAGTACGCCGAGCTCTACACCAAGGCGGCCGAGGCGGCCAAGCAGCTCTTCGACGTGGTCAGTGGTCTGATCACCAAGCTCATTGATGTCCTGATCGTCGTCAATCTGGCCTCGGCCGTCGGTACGGCGACGATCGAGACTGGGGTCGGGCCGGTCGTCGGCTATGGGGTGGCCGCCTACTACGCCTGGCAGGCCTACGACCTCTACAACGAGATCTCGACCTTCTACGGCAACGCCGAGGCCACCTTCAAGGGCATCGCCGGCACCATTGGCATGATTCAAGCGGGCGCCGCCGTCGCGGCGCTTCCTGACCTCCAGCCCTACCAACACCCCGGACAGCAGGGATAGTCCATGACAGACGAGACCCACCGCCAGCCCCTAGCCCGGGCAGTCCTCACGACAATCGCCAGGAGCCGTGGCGGTAACGATCCCCTGGGCTCCCTGGCAGGCACCGTCCTTCGCGGCGAAGCGGACCTCCGTACGGCGATCCAGTTCTCCTGGCACGGCCGTGCCCTGGACGACGCCTTCACGGCTTCGCTGGCCGAGCGCGACGCTATTCCTCGCGACGAGCGCGCCGAATGGGAGCGGCAGGCGCAGCAGCTGCGTGAGGCAGGCGCGGCGCTGACCGTCGACATGGATCCGTGGGACGGCACCGCCGCCGACGGCCGTGAGGAGCGACGGTGAACGCCCGCATGCGATGGAGGCTGGCCGTTCCACTGATCGGCCTGAGCCTGCTGATGGTCGTACCCGCGGTCTACGGCACCTGGGTGTTCTGGTCCGAGTTCGGCGCCATGTACCGGGCGCTGAGCGTGGTCATCTGCGTAGCGCTGCTGACACAACTGGGGTTGGCGGTGTCGGTCGGCGCACGGCCGACCCGGGATGTGCCGTGGCTACGGATCGGGCTGATTGCGCTCGCGTTCCTGCTGGCCTGTGGGGTCGCGGCGGTGCGGAGATCAGTGTAAGCACGAGGATCAACGTCACGCTTCAGTTCGGATCCGCCGCTGAGGGTTCCGGGGGCGCCTCGCAAAGCAGGTCGCCGGCGCGCTGAACACGCATTCCCGAACCCGGGACGCGTGAGACCAGCTCGCGCATCAGATTTTCGGCGTAGGCGCGGGTCAGATTCGTAGCGACGAACACCGGGCCGGCGGCGGTTGACACTTCCTTCGGAAAATATCCCGGGGTCACGTCGTCGTGATTTGCGCCGACAGCGCCTTTGATGATCGTCGCCGGGACACCCTCGCGCTCCGCGACGAACTTTACTAGATCACGTACGGCCCGCGCGGCGGCGACGGGCCGCCGGACGCCGTTTGGCTCCTCCAAGGAATAGATCGTGAACCGACCACGCACGCGGCGGAGCCGTAGGCGCAGCAGTTGCTGCCGGTCTGCATCCTCGGCAGTTTCGACGTATCGGTCGCGGAAGATGGCGAGCAACTCGTCGTCCAACTTCCGAACGCGGGTCGTCTCGGCCGGATAGTCCATCAGCCGGGCTACCTTGCCCTTTTCGAGATTGGAGAGCGCCGCTTCGAGTTGGCCGATCGTGGTCACCCCCAGCGCGGCCAACTGTTCGACGAGGACGGCGAGCGAGGGCAGGTCGCCCGGCTCATCTGTCGGGAAGCGGTTGGCGACAAGGTCGCCCAGAGTTGCTGGGTCAAGTTGAGTCGGGTCAAAAGCCTCCGGCGACGGCTCGTCCACCCCGATCACCGGCTCATCAGCCGACGCGACGTCGCTGGTGTCCTGCGGCCGGAGTAGATCTTCGATCTCGTCGAAGATCTTATCCATGTACCGGCGCATACCGCCCGCCTCAATAAAGTATTGATCCACGAGGCCCTTGTCGCTGGGTGTCAGCTCTTGGTAGGCGCCGGACTTGTAGCGAATGTCGTGTTCGTACTCCGCCCATGCATGACCCGCCACGCTGCGTACCTGGATTTCCAGGCCCGCGTACTTGTCGAGGTACTTTGCGAGGACCGGGAAACGTTGTACGTCAGGGCCCTTGATGCCGGAGATGATGATGTGTTCACTGTCATACCCGTTGTGCTTAGTTTCGCCGGGGTTCTCCCATTCTAGATACGGGCAGCGGCTGACGATAAGGTCTGCCAAGTCCTTGCGTGCTCGGGTGGTGTAGACGATTACTCGCGCCGCCACGGAGTCCTGGATCTGCGCAGCAGGGTCGGTGTACTTCGGCGTTCCGTCGTCCTTCTTCTTTTCTGATTTTCTCCTGTAAGAGTCCAGGGTCTTGGGGCGTGCCTCCACCAAGTGGACATCGATACTGGCGTCCCGCGCCAACTCGGTAAGAAACCGCTTCATCTCGACGGCCGCATCGGCTAGGAAAGCTTGGTCCTGCGCGTACTGCCACAGATGGGAGGGGATCTGTTCGAAGCCTTCGTCAGGGGACACGCCCGTAGCTTAGCCAGAAGGCGCTCCAAAGTGGAGGGCTCAGGCTCTGTCGGACCGTCGCACTACCCTGCCGGATCCAGTTGGCGCAGCGACCTCCGTTAGCCTCGAGCCATGGGTGCTAGAGGAGACGCGTGGGCCTGCTTCGGAGACGACTGGCCGCATGTAAGGGAGCCGAGCCTCGATGACACGGACGGATGGGTACGGCTCGGGGAGATCCCGGATGATGAGTTGGCGTTCTGGAAAGCGTGCCAGCTTCAGCAGAGCGGCGGTCCTCGGTCGGCTTGGCGAGCCAGGGTTGACTTCTATCTCCATGTCTTCGCTGACAGCCCGGCGCTATCCCTCGACTCAGCTGAGGTGAAGAAGACGGAACCGTTCTGGTTGGGTTTTGTTCCGTTCGTGGGCACGAACCAGCTGTTTGTCTCCCGCTCGAAGGTCTCCCGGGCCGCGCTCGTTCGTCGTGCTCCGGACCGGCACCCTGGCCTAGTCACGGTGCCGCACCGAACGTTGGGCTTTCGGCTCAGGCTGAGCGAGCAGGGCAACTATTTCGACCACGCGGTATAGGGATTTTGACTCAGGGCGGTATCCGGTTCACCCGCGACTGTCTCGTTCAGGAGGGCTGGTCAATCGTCGCTGCCGCCCGCTGAGCGCAGTACACGGCTATGGCGAGTAGCCCGACACCGGTAGCCGCGATCCAGGGCAGAGCCGCCTCGAACCACCGGGTGCCGAAGCGGGCCATCGCGAGGTCGGCCACCACGAGCAGCCCCCGGATCTCGGTGGGGCCGACCCGACCGCGCTTCAAGCGGGTCGTCCCGGTTGCGGCCGACTCCAGATGCGCGTTGACCAGGAACAACATGCACACCACCAGCAGCGCGGCGGCGGCGGGCCGCGCGCCGGGCAGCGCCACCAGGTAGCCACCGAAGATGGCGGCGACGAAGACCGCGTCTAGGAAGTGGTCCATGTGATATCCCCAACGCACATGGCCAGACTCCAGGATGCGGCCGACCTCGCCGTCCACCAGGTCGGTCAAATACTGGGCTGCCACGAGCGCGGCCGTGACGGTCCACCAGTGGGCCGCACTGGAGGCGAAAGCCGCGACGGCGAGCGGCAGGGTGACCATGGTGAGCGTGCGGGTGCCCACGAACCGAGAAACCTGGGCCGCCAGCCGGCGTTTCAGCGGCCGTTCGGCGAACGACAGCAGGGAAGTCTCGGTGTTGCGGTCGTGGGCGAACGTCATGAGGCGCAATCCAGCGGGGTAGAGACGGCCAGAAGGTAGCCGTCGGCCGCATAGGTGAGGGGGAAGGCGCGACGCGCCCACGCCGTGATGGCCGGATCGACGAACTTCGCCCGGTCCGGCGGGGCGAACAGGACACCGACGGCGCCGTTCGCGCCGGCGATGATCTCGGCAGTGGTTAGGTGGCCGCTGCTGATTCGTACGCGTGAAGTGTCGGCCAGCCAGGGCGGTGTGCGCAGGCCGGCACGGGCGGCGATTTCCTGATCGTCGGTGACCAGCACCGACCCAGAGGGCAGGGCCCGAAGGCAGCGCAGCATGGCAGTACTCTCCAAACGCGGACTGACCGGCAGCATCAGCGCCTGCACGACGCAGATCAGCGCCAGCGCCGCTGTCGTCAACACTTGCGCCTTCGGTTGCAGGAACGCGAAGAAGCCGGCGGCCGTGATCGCGGCACCCGAAGCGACGAACAGCAGCAAATGGTGCTCGAAGATCGGCCGGTGCAGGCCCGCGAAGACCACCCCGGTGGTTCCCCACACCACGAGCGCGACTACCGGGAGGCGCCGATCCCGGGGCAGACGACGCAAGCAGAGGTAGGTCCCGGCTCCGGACAGCAGGCCGAACGGCACGATCCACAGGGTGAGCATGCTGATAGTACCGCCGGGGACCGGCTGGTCCTGGATGTCCGCCGCGGTTAGGTGTAGCGCGACGATCTGATCCCACGCCTGCTCTGGCGGACTGGTCACGGCCAGGACTAGGGCGCACACCGCCACGGCCGAAACTGACACCGACGCGAGAGCCGCCAGTCGCCGCCGGCACGCCAGCGCCGCCACGAGCAGGGCGGGTATCGCAACCACCGTGATGAGCTTGATGACCCCGGCCACGCCCAGCAGCGTCCCTGAGGCAAGCCACCAGCGCGGCCGTGCCCGGACCGCGCAGACCACCGACCAGGTGACCAGAGCGGCGGTAGGCAGGTCAGCTCCGAACTGGAAGCAGTAGCGCTGCACCGGCGGCAGCAGCGCCACCAGCAGGGCTGCGGCCATCCCGGCATACCGGCCGGCGAGTAGTCCGCCCAGCACGCCGGCTCCGGTCGAGAGCAGCAACGCCCAGCCGATCGTGAGTAGCCGAGACCCCACTTCCCCAGCGTCTAGAGCGAACGGCAGCGCGGACAGCCATGCATAAAGCGGCGGCTGCGCGAAGAACACGTCCGAGTACGGCTGGTATCCGTCGGCCACCGCCAGCGCGGTCTGCCAGTACACCCCGTCGTCGTAGTCGAGCCGTACGGCCCGCCGCTGGCTCGCCCGCGCCAGAAATGTCGCAAGGACAGCAAGGCCGGTAATGACCAGCATACGGCGGGCCGTGCTGGAGACATTCACAGGCGGCACTCTAGTAATCCTTTTCATCGCTGGCATCAGGCCAGAGGTATCCCGGCCTTCGGCCGTCAGCAGCAGACCAGCCTGTCGGAGCGGCTGCTGCGCGCGGGCAACCGGCGGGGCACGACTGCTGTCACTCGCACCTGCTGCGGACCTTGGCGAAGGCGGCCCGTGGGATCCGGTTCAAGTCGTGCTGTTGGCTCGACCGATCTTCTCGGATCTGTTCGCCCCTCCAACCCGCGAACGACCGCCGATTAGATGGATCTGCTCTTGTGCCTACCTCTCCGGAGCGGGGTCTAGATGTCCTTGGACAGCGGGAGTGGCCTGGCGCATCTGATAGGCCCCAGCTGGCGGGAACAGCGGAGGAGGTTGGTCGGGTCAGGCTTGTCGATCCGTACCCGCGACGCCCCGGACCGGCTTATCAACATGTTCGGGGACCGGGTCTGTCGGCGACGCGGGTCATGTTGCAGGTCGGGGATCCGGCCGGGCACGCCGTAGCCAGCCCTACGGCCCTGGACGAGGCGGGCCGGGTGGCCGAGCATCGTTACCCAGACCGGTGCCGGGCCGGCACCGTCGCGATCACCGCCTCGAATACCTGGAGAATGCGTTACACGCTCTCGGCCTGCCTATTGGAAACGGGTGCAGAGCCAGGTACGGCGTGCCGCATACGGGCTGGAGCGTCAACGCCTGCCCCGAACCACTCTTGCAGCTCGATGTGGCGGTACTGATAGCCGGTGCCCGAGATGCGGAAGAGGCCAGCGGTCCGTGCCCAGTGTAGAAAGGCGCCAAGCCGCCAGGGGAGTAGGCCGCGTCGCTTCATGATCGACATGGCGATCACGTACCGCAGCCACGCCTGCAAGCTCAGCACGAAAGCGCCAGCGAATCCCATGACGAACCCGAAGACCGCCCCGGCTCCAGCCGGGTAGCTCAGCGCTGATGGGAAGAAGACTGCGCCCGTAACGCCCAGCGCCGTAGCCAGCACCATGTCGTTCAGCCAGGCCAGCCCGGGATGGAAACCGCCGGTTAGGCCGCGGTCGAGCCGAACACGGTCCATGGCCGCCGCGAACCCACCCCCAACCACCAGTCCAATCAAGATGGCGGCCGGCGGACCGGCGAGCAGATAAGCGAGTAGCGCGAAGGATCCGCCGATCGCCAGGGCAATCTCAATCGCCGCGACGACCCGCTCGCGGATCGACATTTGCCGCATCTTCAGCGTCCGTACCTGCGCGTATCTGGTCTTGGACCGCCACGGATGCTTTGTCACACCGAGCCACCACGCCCACACATAGAGGGTCGCGACTGCGCCCACGAGCCAGGACAGTCGCAGCATGTCCAAGCCATCCAGCTCGGAGAGTGCTGTGGGCAGGTCGGTGATTGTCGCGAGCCCGTGACCAGCGCCGCCTAGGACAGCGAGCAGGCAGGGAACAGCGAAGAGGGTAACTGCAACTGCATGAATCGATACGTGCACGAAGCGGACCAATCGGTCGCCAGCGATTGGCCACATGGTGTGTAGGTTGAGGTCGGTGCCGGAGATCGCCTCACGCGCTGAGATGGGAGTGCCCCCGTAGCGCTTCAGGAATCGTGCCAGTTGTCCCAGCCAGGTTTCCAGGTCCTCAGGGCTACGCACGGTGAATGACTGGTCCGCTTTGCCGATGTCCGTCAGGCGGCCGTGTGTCGCCCTGGCGAACCGGCCGACGAGTTGGCGCTGCACCTCTTCGACTCGCTCGTCCGCCACTGCCTCGGGCTCATGAACCAGCAGATCGGCTGGGTCGAAGAGGCCCTGCCCACTCGCGGTGAGCGCGAGCATCAAGCGCCACGGAGTGCGCAACACCCGCTCGGCGAAGCAGCCTCCCGCGGCCGCTAGCTGCGCAAGCACCGGCTCCCACCGGGAAGACAGATCGGGCCTTGCCTCGAGCCGTTCCCGCACGTAGCGGACGATCTCGTCTGCACCGAAACTGTCAATCGTCACAATCGTCGCACCAGACAACCGAGTGCCTAGCCGCGTGTACGTCTGGTCTCGGCTGGTGAGCACGTAGGGCCGTTCGTCAACGTGCTCGCGGTGATAGTCGTTGATCTGCAGGATGGCGCGGCGGGCGCGCGAGGCGGCGCTGGACCACGCTGCGCCCCCCACCGGAGTCTCTAGCCGATCCATCTCGTCCAGGCCATCGAGTACCGGCAGGATCAGGCCCTCATCGACCAGCCGCTGCGCCAACACCTCGGGCAGGCCGTACTCGGCGTGCAGCTGGTTGCTGAGAAACCTGCCGAAGTCCGCCCCTTTTGCATGCACATCGTGCCAATTCGCGAGATTGAAGCGGACCGGCACGGGATAGCGTGATGACTTGCCCAGGGTCCCGTTACGAATACCGTCCCGGATGATCGCGATAATCAGCGCAGTCGCCAGGACAGTCTTTCCCGACCCTGCCTCGCCAAGAATCACTAGCCGACGGGACGGGGTAGCTTCGTAGAACCCGTGCACGGACTCCAATGTGCCCGCTCGCTTGCCGCTGACGTCGCGATAAGTAATAGAGTGCTCACGAAAAGTCACGTCGGCTGGTCTGTCACCCGGATCGGTGACGTAGGTAGCGGACGCCTGGTTGCGCTGCTCTCGCGCATAGATCGTCTCCCCGAAGCGCTTGGCCTCTTCTCGCAGCTCCGCGGCTCGTTCGCCGGTCGCGCCGGGGCGCTTGCGCCATCGGGTCACGACTGATTTTATCGCCCAGCCGACGCATAGCACAGGTGCGAGGGCCACCGGGAACGCCGCCAGTCCGAAGAACCGCTCGGGCACAACTGCGCTGAGAACTGCGAGCAGGAGCGCGGCAACCGCGATCACCGCGCCTGCGAACAGCAAGGGCCACAGGAGGGCCGCAACCCAGTTGTAGAGTGCCGGCTTTTGTGGGGGATCACCGATTTCGATGAGCCGGATCTCGACGCCGTCCTTTCCGATGGCACGCCTGGCCTCTGCGTCCTCGATCAGCCTAGTGATCGGGCAAAGCAGCAGTCGGGATTCGGAGACGCTAGTGCTCTCGACCAGCGCGCCTACCAGAAGGCTCTCGTCGCCGAGATCGGATCGGCCGTCCACGAAGATCGCCGCGCCGGAAACCCCCGCCCATGGCTCGTTCTGGCTTCGACGCGGCCACCTGGTCTGCTCGACGATTTGCAACCCGCGTTCAGCCGTCGACAGCGGATACATGGTGCCGTCGAGCTGCTCCACATGCCGGGTCGACGTACCGTAGCCGGCAAAGTCAGGAAACCCCAGGCCGGTGTAAGCGTACGGCCTCCTCCCACTGTACCGAACAAGAGTGGTAGATCGCGGCGGGCGTAGGTCGTCAAGCGGGCTGATGCGCACGAGGGCAAGGTCTGTCTTGTCGCCGCCGGACCAGACGACCGTCCCGGTACGCCACTCCCGATCTCCCATCGACGGGTGGCCGATCAGCATGAGGATGTCCGGATAGGGCTGTCCGTCGCCGGTCTGCACCACGTGTGCGGCGGTGAGCACGAGGCTTCGGCCGATCCGATAGCCTGTGCCGCATCTGACAACCTTCTCGCCCACACCAGCACGGATGTCGACGAGGCTGTTCTCGTCCACTCAGTCCTTCCAGCCACGGCGTGCGGTGGAGCTGACCTTCGCATTGCCACCAGCCACCTCGTCAGTGACGGTGAGCTTCAGGCTTATGCGATGAGTCTGTGCGGTGCTCCGCTTGGCCTCCGCGCCAAGCTCAACGCCGCCAAGTGCGACTACGTCGATCTTCACCTTGCCGCCCGGGCCACCTTCCCGGCTAACCGCCACCTCCAGCTCTACCTCGGCCTCGGTCACCTCAAAGCGCAGACGCTGGCCATCCCCACCCTGCTGCGCGAGCGACAACTCGGCACGTAGCTGGCACAACACCTCGGCTAGACCGATCTGGGACGGTTTGCTCATTGTCTCATCCTTCTCATCTCACTGGGACGACGGGAGTCGACATAAGACGGTCGGACATCGACGATAACTAGCGGCCGGGTGGTGCGGATCCGCCTTCCACTCTCAAAAGTCAGCTCTATGAATGACTGAATACAGTTCTTCCGGCCTGATAAGGGCGTCCATCAAGCCCAACCCATCCCGTGGCTGTGGGCTTCCCGGGGGCTGTCTCGCTATCGGTGTTTCCGGCGATCTTGGTTAGTAGGTTTCAGCGGCTGGGAAGCGGTCGCTGAAGGTGATGGCGAAGGCGTTCAACGCGGGTTTCCAGCGCATCGTCCATCGGGTTCTGCCTGCTCCGGTGGGGTCCAGGGACCTAGTCACCAGGTACAGACACTTCAACGCGGCCTGCTCGTTGGGGAAGTGGCCGCGGGCCTTCACTGCCCGCCGGTAGCGGGCGTTGAGCGACTCGATCGCGTTCGTGGAGCAGATGACCTTGCGGATCTCCAGGTCGTAGTCGAGGAACGGGATGAACTCCGCCCACGCGTTGTCCCACAAGCGGATCACCGCCGGATACCGGCCGCGCCACTTGTCGGCCAGGTCGTCGAACGCCGCCCGGGCGGCGGTGGCGTTGACCGCGGTATAGATCGGCTTGACGTCACGCTTCAGCTCGTCCCAGTACCGGCGCGACGTCAGCCGGAACGTGTTGCGGATCAGGTGGATCACGCAGGTTTGCACCACGGTCTGAGGCCACACGTTGGTGACCACCTCCGGCAGCCCTTTGAGGCCGTCGCAGACGAGGAAGAACACGTCCTTGACGCCTCGGTTGCGCAGGTCGGTCAGCACGCTCATCCAGAACTTGGCGCCCTCACCGCCGGCGCCGGCCCACAGGCCGAGGATGTCCTTGTCGCCGTCGAGGGTGACCCCGATCGCGGCGTAGAACGGCCGGTTCGCGACCTGCCCGTCCCGCACCTTGACCACGATGGCGTCGATGAACACGGCAGCGTAGATCTCGTCCAAGGGCCGGTGGGACCAGTCGGTCATCTCCTCGATCACCTTGTCGGTGATCCGGGAGATCGTCTCCTTGCTGACTGAGGCCCCGTAGATCTCGGCGAAGTGCGCCGAGATCTCTCCGGTGGTGAGGCCTTTGGCATACAGCGACAACACGACCTCATCGACCCCGGACAGGCGACGCTGCCGCTTACGCACAATCTGCGGTTCGAAGGTGCCAGCCCGGTCCCGCGGCACGTCGATGCGCACCGGCCCCGACGCGTCGGTCAGCACCGTCTTCGACCGGCTGCCGTTGCGGATGTTGCCCGAACCGGCGCCGTCAGGTTCGTGTTTGGCATAGCCGAGGTGCTCGGTCATCTCCTCGTTCAGTGCGGTCTCCAGGACCGTCTTGGTCAGCTGCTTGAGCAGCCCGTCCGGGCCGGTCAGCGACAGCCCTTGTTCCTTCGCGGCCCGAACCAGCTCGGCGGCGGCCTTCGCCTCCGCCGACGGCTCAGGCCGCTTCTTGCCTCCGGTCTGGTCATTCAGTGTCGCGGTCATCACGGCACCCTCCTCACCAGGCACAACGCCCGATGGGTCAGGCCGGAAACACCAACTTGTTGGATTGGTGGCGGAGATCAGGGTCTGCAGCCATGATCTTCGAGGTTGTGGTCGGGGTCGCTCGGGAAACACCTGCCGCCCACGGGCTGGCCCTCGAACGGCCTGCGCCCCGGCCATAACCGCCGGCGAGAGTGGCTCGAGAGAGGTCTGTTAAGCCCGAAGTTGGTGTGCCCACCTCGCCGGATCCCCCTTTTTCCGGTCCTGCAAGGAGAACCAGTGCCCGCCGCCGCGTCGTCAACACCACCCCGGGTCGTCATCGCGATCGATCCCCACAAGGCCTCCTGGACCGCCGTCGCGGTCGACAACCGACTCCAGCCTCTGGCCGCGATCCGCGTCGAGGTCAACCGTGACGGCTATCGGCAGTTACGTCGCTTCGCCGGCCGCTGGTCGCATGCCGTCTGGGCGGTCGAAGGTGCCACCGGCCTCGGTGCCACGTTGACCTCTCGTCTGGCAGCCGACGGCGTCGACGTCGTTGATGTGCCCGCGAAGCTCGCCCGCCGCGTTCGGATGCTCTCCACCGGGCACGGCCGCAAGACTGACCAGGCCGACGCCCTATCGGTCGGGATCGCCGCGCACACCGCTGCTCGGCTCAACACCGCCGTGGTGGATGAGGCGATCGCCGCCCTGCGATGCCTCACCGAACACCGCGATGACCCCGTCCGCAGCCGCACCCAGATCGTCAACCGGCTGCATGCGCTGCTGGCACAGCTCGTTCCCGCCGGCCTGTCCCGCGGACTGACCGCCGACAGCGCAGCCGCTGCGCTGCGCAGCATCCGCCCACGGGCGGTGCTGGCCCGCACCATGCGCCAGGTCGCCGTGGAACTGCTCGGCGAGCTGCGGCGCCTCGATAGGCGCATCGCCGAGGCGACAGCAACGCTGTCCGCTGCGGTCGCAGCGTCTGGCACCACCTTGACCGATCTGCACGGCATCGGCGACGTCACCGCCGCGAAGATCCTGGCCCGCTCCGGCGCCGTCAACAGGTTCCGGTCGGACTCCGCGTTCGCCTCGTACTGCGGCGTCGCACCGATAGAAGTGTCATCCGGTGACGTCCAACGCCACCGCCTCTCGCGCGCCGGCGACCGGCAGCTGAACTACGCCCTGCACGTTATGGCCATGGCCCAGATCAAACGAGCGACCCCGGGCCGGGACTACTACCAGCGCAAACGAGCCGCCGGAAAGACCCACAAGGAGGCCATGCGCTGCCTGAAGCGGCGCTTGTCCGACGTCGTCTACCGCACCATGATCAAAGACACGGAGACCTCTCTGCTGCCGACGCCTTGACACAGAGAGGTGCCGTTAGATCCACACTCCCGCTTCCCGCTGAGATGTAGGGAGTGTGGATCTAACGAGCAGCCCCCGGCTGACCTTCACTTTGGATGACCACTCTGCTGATCGCCAAGGACTGCACCAGTTGCCCCTGAGTGGCGAGAGGCATGCTCTGATCCGTCGGACCGTGTGCTCGCAGGCTCTCGACCAGTTTGGCTGTGTATCGCGGGTCAATGACGGTAAGGACCTCGGCGTGGCGCAGTAGGTCACGGACAACATAGGCGTCATCCAGGTTGAGGGCTTGCTGGACTAGGCCTGCGGCGACTCGCCGTGCGCTGGGATGATCAACGCCACCGACTGCATCGATGATCGCAAGCCCAAGGCGAGTATGAAAGACGGCAAGGTGAGGTATCGACGGCAGCCGTCGATAGCTGCTGATCAGGGGGTCGAGGTAGGCCTCTGCCGTTTCGCCGGCGGCACGGGCGCACAGGAGGGCCAGACATGCTGTGACGGCTTCTTCCCAAACCTCACCAAGGGTGGTGTCATCGATCATCATGCGGGCGTGTTCGATGTCTCCAGCGGTCGCGCGGGCGATGACGGCGACCTGTCGCCCGTCGAGCATCCGCTGGCCGATGCCGTTGTGCCGCTGAAGGTGCTCGTACGCCTCTTGCCATCGGCCAGCGCTAGTCAACGCCCGTGCTCCGTCAGCGAGAAGCACGCTCCAGAGCCACTGCCGAACTTCGCGATGGTCGTCCTCGCTTCGGATCAGCCTGCTCGCCGGCAGCGGGCAGCCGTCGATCAGGGCGTCGGTGCGCGATGAGACCGCCCGGAAGAGGTCGTTGAGGAGCTCAAGAGCGGCGTCGCCGCTGCCGTCTCTGATGTGCAGGCGGGCGAGATTGACCAGCGGCTCCAGTGCATGCCGCGCGGCCTGCGCGCCCAAGGGGAGGGCGCGCAGGTACGCGTCGGCATGTTCGTGGCACCACTGCCGGGCCAGCTCGGCCTGGCCGCAGTCCGAGGCGATCAGTGCCGCCTGGTTGTAGACGGCAGATGCCCCGGCGAGGTCGTTCTCTCGATTGGCCCGGTCGGCGAGGGCGCAGAGATCATTGATGCGGACATTCAGCGCCTTGGCGGTTGGCCGTGGTCGGGCCACGAGAGGGAAGTACCTGAGGGCCGGGTGGTTGGGGTCCACACTGTCACTGCCAGGTGACGGTGATCGGGTGGTGGGGCCGATGGAGGACGAACCGTCCCGCTGCCGGGTTCGCCTCGGCCGGCACGTCGGGGATCTCGATGCGCACGCTCCGGTCGCGATAATCGGCGTCCCAGAGCTGGACCTCGTCGGCGACGTGCCCGGTGAGGTCCTTGCCGGAGGGGCCGTGTCCGATGACGCCGACCTCGTAGAGCTTGCCGCCGTCGGCGACAGGTGGTGCGGGGCGGATGGTGAGGTAGGCGAGGTCGGCGCCTCGGGTGGTGGCCATCGCGCCCCAGGGGAACATGGGTGAGACGGTGCCGGACTCGATGGCCTGCGGTGTGGCGTTCATGCGCATGATGGCGTTGTCGAGCCGGCAGGCCAGCCACAGGTCCAGCCACTCGTAGGGCACCATCGGTGGGAAGAGCACGCCGGTCCAGATCTCGTGCCGCTCGGTCTCCAGTACGCCGGCGAGCTCGGCCGCGTCGACGTTCTGGTCCTTGTGCACCTGCAGGGTTACGTCCTGCTCACCGGTCAGGGTGACGATGCGCCGGGCGTCGTCGGCGATGCCGCGCAACGGCATGAAGACGGCCAGCTCGCTGCCGACGTCGCGCCATCCGCTGTCGTACCGTTCGAAGATGACCGAGCGGGATGCGGCCCCGCCTAGCCGTAGCGGCACGACCAGCCTGCCGTCAGCGGTGAGCTGTTCCAGCCAGGCGGTGGGGGTTTCCCAGGCGCCGACGGTGGCGATGATCCGGTCGTACGGTGCGCCATCGGGATGGCCGAGCGCGCCGTCGCCGCGAACGACCTCGACATTGGCGACGCCAGCGGTCGCGAGGTGTTTTCGAGCTGCGTCGACGAGGTCGTCGTCGACGTCGATGGTGACGACATGGCCGGTGTCGCCGGTGACTGCGGCGAGGAGAGCCGCGTTGTAGCCCGTACCGGCGCCAGCTTCCATGATTCGGTGGCCCGGTCGAGCGTCGAGTTGTTCGAGCATCATGGCCACGATCCGGGGTTGCGAGGCGGCGCTGATGGAGGCGCCCCGTCCGTCGGTCTTGGTGTAGACGGCGGTGTCGGCGTAAGCCTGCTCCAGCGGCACGCCGGGTAGGAACAGGTGCCGGGGCGTCTGTCGGATTGCGGCCTCGACGGACGGCGTCCGGATGATGCTCTCTGCCCGGAGCCGGTCGGCGAGTTCGCTGCGCAGGTCAGCGGGGCCACGATGCGTGGTCATCGGGTCGACGCTAGTGGCCGATGGGGTGGGTTCTGCGGTGGACACGGTGCTCCTCCTGGTGGGGTCGAAGACGTTCCTGACCGCGAGCGCGGCAAGGGTGGACTGGTCATGGACGGACAGTCCGACGCGGTTGGCGTGGAAGATGACGTGGTGGGCGATGACGGCGCGCAAGCCCCGTCGGAGGTGGCCGCGCCGTGCCAGGTCGGCGAGGGCCTGACCGGCGGTTCCGAACGCGTCGAGCCACGCCCCGTAGCCGCCGAGCGGGCTGTCGGAAGGGGGACCGCTCAGGCTGCGGATGTCGGCGGTCATGAGTCGGTTCATCGCCCGAACCAGGACGGCGGTGACATCGCCCTCCGCGGGCAGGCTCGAGGCAGGGCGCAGGTCGGTGACCTTGGCCCAGACATCGCCCTGCTCGTACCAGTCCAGGCCGGCGCTCCGCATCAGGACGCTGCACAGCAGGACGGCGAGTTCGCGTCTGCCGAGGGTGGCCGGCTCGGCGAGGCCTGGCCCGAGGAGCAGCTGTCGGCTGTCATGGTGGAAGAGGTTGTGGGCGGCGTGCATGCCGGCAGAGCCGCCGAAGGCCAGCGTTTCCGGCTCGTAGATGCCCCGGGCCCAGTTGACGACGCGGTCGTTGACGGCGAGCGTCTCTAGCAGGTCCTCGAAGAGATGAGAGGTGGGGTCATCGGCGATGTACCGCCACCGCCACGACGGGTACTTGCGGACGAACCACCAGCCGTGCAGGACTCCGTCCTCCTGAGCAGCAGCCAGTGCTGGGGCGAGCACGGTGGTGGCGATGTGCTCGGCTGCGGCGGGGTCGGGAAATTCGACGGTGTATTGCCGCCAGTCAGGTGTCGACATCGGTTCAGCTCCTCACGTCAGGACGGGCGAGGCGGGCGGTGAGCAGGCAGGAGTCCCAGGAACTAGCCGGCGTTGACTCGGTGCTGCAGCTCAGGGCGGCAAGGGCCACTCCGGCGGCGCCTTCGAGCAACCCAGGGCCCGAGGCGGCGGCGATCAGGTCAGCAGCCGTCCGCCGAGGGCCGAGACCCGCAGGGTCGATCCTGCTGAGCAGTGAGGGAATCTGAGCGTCGAGGCGAGCGGCTGTGCCAGGGGGAGCGTCGGCGGCGATGCGGTGGGCGATGTGGGCGAGACCCGCGTACCCGTGGCACAGCGAGGGGTCCGTCGTTGCCGCCTGTTGGCCAGGATCAATCAGGGCGCGGGCGAGCGCGTCTCCGGCAGTCACGCGGCAGACCTTGTCACCGGTCGCGAGAGCGGCGAGCTGCTGCGCACGTGCCAGGCCCGCCGTGCCGTAGCACCATGACGGCCGCTGGGCCGCCGGCGTCGGTGGGCGGTCTGCGCGCAGTTGCGCTCTGGTGATCCAGTACGGCCAGGTTGCGCCGGCGCCGGTATCGCTGCGCCATCGGTCGAGCCACGAGCAGACGGTGGCGATGGCCGCGAGCTGCCCCCGGACGACGAAGCCTTGCCGGGCGGCGAGTGCCAGGAGGGCCAGGGGCCCGGCGATGCCGTGTGCCAGTCCGTTGTTGCCGTGGCCGCCGGGGAATCGGGTATCGGCGCGTCCGTTGAGGCCGCTGCCGGTCCACCAACCTGGTAACACCTCGGCGTCGCGGTCCAGGGGAGCGGTCAGGCGGACCAGGTATTCGAGTACGGCGTGAAGTGCCTCGCCCGCGGACGGTCGGCGGAGCAGGTACGCCCCGATCCCGGCGAGCCCTCGGATGGCGTCGAACTCGGCGAGGGCCGGCAGTTCGCAGGCGTCGATGCGGGCGTGGGCGACGGCCACTCGGCGCCGGGCGTCGGCGACGATCGCTTGGTCGAGATCGTCGAGCGCGCGGGCGTAGAGGCCAGGCTGGTGGGTGCTGGCGCAGGCGAGGACGTGGGCGAGCGCGGGTGCGCCGTGGAAGGGGTGGCTGTCAGGGCCCGCCGTTACCGGGCCGCTGGTAGCGGCGGTGAGCCAGTGGTGGGCTCGTTGCCAGGGCCTTAGCCCCGCCGCTGCCAGCTCTACGTGCAG
Source organism: Micromonospora sp. NPDC049151 (assembly GCF_040648395.1). NCBI lineage: Bacteria > Bacillati > Actinomycetota > Actinomycetes > Micromonosporales > Micromonosporaceae > Micromonospora > Micromonospora sp. NPDC049151. Next base: position 35,823 of record NZ_JBEZDP010000027.1, on the reverse strand, counting down.
CAGGGCGATCCCGGGTACGCCGAGGGCGAGGGACTGTCGCCACCAGGGTTGGTGGATCGGCAGGCTGGGATCGTCGGGGCGGATGAGCAGGTCGGCGACCGCGATGGCCAGCTCGTGGCTTGCGTACGCCAGGCTCATGACCGGCTCCGGGCGAAGTAGGCCAGGGCGGCGGCCCGGGCGAGGTAGCGGCATTGGTCCTCGTCGTCGAAGTCGATGCCGACCGCGCGGATGTAGTGCGCGTGCATGAGCGAGCCGAGGACGTCGTCGGTGTCGATGCCGTCGGTGTGCGGGCCGGGTAGGTGGGTCCCGTAGGCGGCGAGGCTAACGTCTCGGTTCTTCCAGGCGTCGACGATCGCCATGCCGCCCGGGGCCGCGCGGAGCGCTGCCCAGTCCCCGCCGGGGTGGGCGAGGCGGACGGCTTCCTGGAACAGCGGCCGGGGGGCCGGCTGTGGCGCTGCTGCCGGGACGCGGTCGATCAGCCAGCGCATGCCGGCCTCGACGCTGCCGGTGTGGGCGACGGCGATGGCTGCGATCTGTGCGGCGACCAGCGCCTGTCGGCTCGGGCGCACGGGTTGGCGCAGCTGCGTCAGTACGGCGTGGGAGTCGGCGATGAAGACCGCCTCGGCAGCCTGCATGGCGGGACCGGATCCCCACCGGCCGGTCTCCGGATAAGAGGTGGCGTACTGGATCTCTCGGAGCAGGCCGCGTCGGCGCAGGTCGTTGGCCCACATGCTGACCCGCTCGGCCGCCGGTCCGAATGAGGACGCGTCGGGCAGGGCGACGCGCAGCCGTAGGTGCTGGTCGGGATCGCGGAACCGGAGGAACCACCAGTCGGGCGGGGTGTCCCACTCGGCGAGCAACCGAGGCAGGTGCTCAGCCAGGAGAAGGTCCTGACGGCGGATGTCTCCATACAGCTTGGCGAGCAGGATCCGCGAGGCGGCGGGAGTCTGACCCTGGTCGCGTCCGATGACCCGGGCAGGGGCCGGTGTGGGCAGCGGCGGCCAGGGCGGTGGTTCGGTGGCGCGCAGCGCGACGATGACCTCGTGCGGCCGGCCGCCGCACCACTCGAGGTCCTCGGGGCTGGGTGCCTCCACGAGCACCGCCCGCAGCGAAGTGAGCAGGTGGCTACGCAGCAGGACGCGGTGCGCCGACTCGTCGAGATCCAGTGGCAGGCGGCGGTCGGCCTCGACCAGATGCACCAGACGCGGCAACCGCCGGCGAGCGCGCCATTCGTCGAAGGCGTCGTCCCAGGCGTACCAGGGCTGTTGTCGGTCGGGTAGCTCGGCAGCCTGCAACCGCCAGGTCGCCGGAGCCAGGATCGCCCGCCCGTACCGCACCCGGGGCAGGAAGGGCAGCTTCGCTCGGGCGGCGGCGCCCCAGTCGAAGGCAGTGACCTGTGCGCACTGGGCGCGCCCGAGTTCGATGAGGAAGCGGGCCAGTGGGGGAGTGTGGGTGCGCAGGTTCAGCGCGTGCATGCCGACCGCTTCGATCCGGTGGCCGTCGTCGGGCACTGCGAGGTACATGCGTCGGCCGTCGCACCCCACCGCCAGGTCGTCGATGGTGAGCACCGATCGACTTGGCCACCGGTGCTCGGCAAGGCTGATCACCGTGGGCAGCACCTGGACACCGCGCGCTACGTGCGCCGTGCCGGGATCCAACGGCGGGAACGACACCTGGGCCGGCACGGTGTCCCGGTCGCCGGCGGGTAGGTCGGCGAAGCCCGCGGCCCACCTTCCTGCGTCGCTCGGCCGCAGCACACTGAGGAACCGTCCCGTTAGTCCGCCGGCAGCCCGGGACACGGAGGTGACCTCGATCGTGAACCTGCCGCGCGCCAGGTCCTTCTCGTCGGCCACCTGCAAACGTATGCACGCCTCCAGGTGCGGAGGTAGGCGTAGCCGCTGTGGCCCGAGCTCCAGTTGCGCGATCAGACCCTCATCGAGAACGACTTCCGTCGCGCCGTCCAGTGCCGCACGCTGCGCCAGGTTCAGCAACGTCTCGTCCCGCTGGGACATCGGCGAGCGAGGCTCGGGCACGGGGCTGCCGGGGTAGCCGTCAGGTAGGCCTATGCCGCTGTCCGGGTCGACGACCTCCCGCACCGGCACGAGCGAACCGATGCCATAGCGCTCATAGAAGCGCTGGTGGTAGGCCCGCCACGCGGCAGTGCCATACGGGTACGCGCTCAACCGGGCCAGCACCAGCGCGGCACGTTCCACCTCCTTGGCTACCTGGTCGGGGAGCGTCACCGAGGCGTCCAGTCGGAGATCCACGGCGAGCGGCTCGTGCGTCGAGATCGCGAGACTCCGCATCCGCGAGGCCACCAGCCGCCGTGCCGCTGGAGCGTTGTCTAACTGCGCCGTGTTGTGTTGCTGGAGCTCGGCATGAATGTCTCGGAGAGCGCTGACCACGCTGGCGACGGGCGTACCCGACTCGGCGCCGGCCTCGTCCAGCTGCCGCAGCAGGTAGGCGAGCGCGTCGGGCTCGGTACTCGGGGCGTGCAGGCTGGTGATGAGGACGCGGTGTGCGATCAGCTGGGTGAGCATCGCCATGATGACTGCTGCAGACGCCTGCGGAAACGCGCCACGGAGCTGCGCGGCGAGGACCTCCACCCGGACCGGGCTGCGGGCTGCCGTGATGGCAGCCCGTACCGGTGCTGAGTGGCGCAGGGACACCTCCGCTGCTCCCAGCTGGCCGTCGACCCCAGGATGCGGCTGGTAGGGGACGATCAGGCGGTCGTCGCGAACCGTGAGCGTGCTGTTCGCGACGACGGCAAGCCGGGGGAGCAGCCCCGGGGAACGTTCGAGATGGTCGATCAGGTCGGTGAGCCAGCCAGCAGATGCCCGGGCGACCGCCTGATGCGCTGAGCCCCAGCGGCTGGGCGCCCGCGAGCCGAACACGGCGGGTGCCACGCCGGCGAGAAGCCCGAACGGCGTGGGGCGACCGAGAAGGCGCTGTACGTACCGGGTGACGGCGTGGACCGTCCGCCGCGTCTCGCGTACCGAACCGACTTCACCCGCACAGAGCTTGCCGACCTGCTCCGCGAGTATGGGGCTCGAGAGCGCCACCGCCTCGGCTACCGCGTCGATTGCCCACACCTGTCGCAGCCAGCTGACCCACGATGGGACGAGGTCGGGGCGAGGCTCTGTCAGGTCCGGCCACGGGGGTAGCTCGACCGCCGGGTGGGCTACGGCGCGAACGAGCGCCGCATCCATTGACCGGTAGGCGGCGGAACGGCTCACTTGATCACCTCCATGAGAGACAGGGGTGACCGGCCGGCGCCGACGGTCGTGGCGGCGCCGGCCGGCCGTGCAGAGCGGATTGATCAGGCGACGTTGGTGGTGCAGGCGGTGCAGGTGCTGCCGCAGCCGTCGTCGGTCAGGTTGACCAGGCCGGCGAGGTCCGCCACCTCCAGCAGGCTGACGTCGAGGTCGAACTCGTCCTCGTTGCCGGTTGCGCCGAGTTCCAGCGTTCCGCTTGCCATGTGTTTCTCCTTCTCGGTTCCGCGGATCTTCCTGACCCGCGATGAAGCTCGGCGTCCGCACCTCTGGGCCGGTCGCCGCTACCGCCGATTCAGGCGGAGAACGAGATGCCAACGGCGTCGGGCTATTTCAGGCGAATGACCACGGTGTCGTCGGACCCAGAGCTGGGTGACGGCGGCACCAGTCGGAGGGCTGGGACGGGCCGAGTGCTCTCCGGTCGACGATCCTGATCCGCGGATCTGCCAGCTGCTGGCGTCGGCGTGCGGTAGGTGGCGATGACTCGTGCCGCCCAGGAGCGGTACTCGCAGGGGGAGGGCTTGAGCTGGCGGAAGTAGACGTAGCAGCCGAGACAGAAGCCGTTATCGTCCCGATGGACGTTCAGGACCACGCGCGCGGTCGCACGGAATTCGTTGTCCGGGGAGGCCTGCGCGGACTGGCTTCTGGCCACGCCGGCGGCCTTCATGACGATCTCTCCTTCTCGAAGTCACCGGTCTCGCCATCGATCCAGACCAGCTCGGCACCATGGATGAGTTCGCAATGAGCAGCTCTGCTGCAGACGGCGACCGCCTGGTCGTCGATGCTCGCCGAGACGGCGGAGCCATCGGGCAGCTCGATACCCCAGGCGACGACCATCCGGCTGTCATCGCCGTCGGGGTAACGCACCAAGGCGAACCGACGCGGGACCGTCGGATGCTGGTCGATCATGAGCCGCTCCTGAAGCCCTCGGTGCCCGGCTGCGGGAGACCCACGGCCGTTTGAACTGGCTGCTTTCGGAGTGGTCCGCGATGGCGCGCCGGCGCTCGACGGCACCGGCACGCCACCACGGCACCGGCGGTCCGGCTCGGGATGGCACGGGGGACGGCGATCTCGAGCAGCACAGACCTCCGGTGTGCGCGGACGGGAGAGCGGCCGACGACTCGGGTCAACGCCTGCGCGCTCTCCGGCCGCGCATTGGTCCGAGGCGAGCGGGCCTCCTGCACAGCACCCACCCCGAACCCGTCCGGGCCAGCCTCGTGACAGCCGCCGCCTGCCGGGGTCGGCACCGGTGTGTGATCCGCTCCGGTCGCCGAGCCCTTTGCGAGAACGCGGAGGAGGCGATGGCGTCTGACTGGCATGCCAACGACCCTGGCCGATGCGGTCTGTCGCCAGCTAGCCAACGGTGAGCGCCTCACGGTGGGCCTCTCACGGTGAGACGGCGGGCCGCAGGACGGGTGCAAGGGCGGACATCTCGCAGGCGGACGACTACTGTGCGCAGTATCCGCGGTCGGAGGGAGTGACAGTTCCATGCAGCGGGTCGTCAGGCCGCAGTGGTGGCACGAGGGCACGTACCGCAGCGTCGGCATGCGCTTTCACCTCGCTCGCCACGACATCGGCGCGGTCTTCGGCTTTCTGAAGGAACGCGGCTTCAGTTGGTCGGCGATCGCGAATGCAACCGGTCTGGGCGCCAGCCGGGTCTCGGAAATCGCCTCAGGCCGGCGCATCGTCACCGACTACTCGGTGCTGGAACGCATCGCGGAAGGGCTGTCTATCCCGCGCCACTACATGGGGCTCGCCCTCGACGAACAGGCTGTTCGCCACCGGCAGGGCTCGTCCTTCGAGCAGGCCGAAGTTGCGAGGCCGCTCGATCCCCACGAGCTGCTGGGCGTCGTCGCCAGCATCGCTGTGGGCGCCATACCCGCCGGTGTAGAGCGGTGGCTACCTACCTCGCAGGAGGTCACCGTCCCGGCCACCGTCGGCCAGGACGAAGTAGCCACCGTTCGTGCCGTGACTGCCTTCCACCGCCGGCTCGACGCCGCTGCCGGGGGAGGGCGCTGCCTGCAGTCCGCACGTGGGTATGTGGCATGGGCGACGCAGCTCCTGCAGGTGAGGTGTAGCGATGTGGTTGCCGCCGACCTGAGGGCCGCCCTCGCCGAGCTGCACAACCTCGTCGGTTGGGTGGCGCACGATCTCGACGATCACGACATGGCGCGTCGGCATCTCACCCAGAGCCTCGTACTGGCACGACAGACTGACGCTCTGCCGCTGCTGGCCAACACGCTGTATCGCCTGGGGCGGGTCAGCCTGCACCAGGAACAGCCGGCCGAAGCGCTTCAACTCTTCGGGCTCGGCCAGCTCGCGGCACAGCAAGCCGGCTGCCATGCCAGCGTCGGCATACTGCACGCCAACTCCGCGTGGGCCTACGCGCTCCTGGGTGCCGATAACCAGGTCGTCGACAGCCTGACCCGGGCACGACGCGAGCTCGATCAGGCCGACCGGGACACCGCGCCGGCCTGGACCCACTTCGCGTTGACCGAGGCCGACGTACATGGCATCTCCGCCGTCGTCTATTCCGCCCTGGCCCGGCATGCCGAGCACGTGCGTTACGTAGACCGGGCCACTGAGTACTCCCATCAGGCGGTGCGGCTACGCCGCCCGCAAGATCGCCGATCCTTCATCTTCGACACGATCTCGGTCGCCACGGCGAGTATCCTGGCCGGTGATCTCGCTACCGCTGGCGAGTACGGGACGAAGGCGGTGGGCCTGGTGGCGGACGGGATGCGATCGGCTCGCGTCAACGATCGTCTGAACGCACTTTGGGAGCTTGCCGCGCCGCAGGCTGCGCGAGAGCCCGCGCTGGCTGCTCTCGGCAGCCGGATCGCGGAGTTGCAGGCTGTCCGATGACCACTGCACTTAGCGATGCTGTCGCCTCGGAGCTCCATGGGCACTTAAGCGACGTCTGCGAGCAGATTGGCGTAGACCCGGTTGGTGCCAGCCTCGTCAAGTACACGATGAACGCGGTGTTCGTGGCGCCGCCGTTCGTGATCAGACTCGCAGCCGGTCCCCATGCTGCGGCGCTAGCCCAGCGGGTTGTGTCGGTCGCGGCATGTCTGCAGCAGGTCGGCATGCCTACCGTGCGGCTAGCCTCCGGTGTGGCGTCTCAGCCGATCTGCAGCGGGGAGTGGGTCGCCACCGCATGGCAGTACGTCCCGACCGTCAGCGGCGAGCCCAAGCCGGCCGACCTCGCCGCGCCACTTCGCGCCCTACACAGCCTGGACCGGCTAGATGTAGCGCTGCCGCGTTGGTCGCCGATCGAGAAGTTTCGCCGGCGTCTCAACGCTGCCGTAGCGCTACCACCCGAGGAAGCCGCCGAGCTTGAGCAATGGTCGAGGACGGAATTAGGGATCCCGGCCGCCAACCTGCTGCGCGATCTTCACCTGCACTGCGACGAGGTAGAAGAGGATCTTGATCGGGTCGCGTGGCGGCTGTCGCCGGGCGTCATACACGGGGACGCGCACACCGGGAACATTCTCCTGCCGGCACCAAGTGACGGTGCGGCCGCTCGCCTGGAGCCTCTGCTCTGCGACTTGGACGGGATGTGCATCGGGCCGCGGGAGTGGGACCTCGTACCGACCGCCCACGGAGCTACTCGGTTTGGGCGCTCAACGGCCGACTACCAAAGATTTGTCGATGCCTACGGGGCTGACCTCACCGCCTGGGCGGACTGGCCGGTCTTGCGCCGGGTTCGGGAGCTGCAGCTGGTCACCAGTACCATCGACGCTCTTACTGGCCGTCCCGACGTCGCCCGCGAGTTGGCCCACAGGCTTCGATCGCTCTTTTCCGGCGATCTCGGGATCACCTGGCGTCGCTACCGGTAATCGCTGGGTCGAGGGCTCCCGCTTCATCGGACTTTTGATCATGATTGACGGCCCTGAGGAAGAGGCCATCGGTGGTAGCACGGAAGCAGTACCCGGAGAGGCTACAAGCGCGTGCTCTGTGGTTGTACCTGGAGTCGAGCCAGGGCAACTTCGCTGCCGCCCAGCCGTTCCAGGGTAGTTCCGGACTCCCGTATGCACTGCAAGCCATCCCCTCACCAGCCTGCTGTGGCCGTGCGAACGCAAAGCGCTCTAGCCTTGCGTATACCTTCCCGGCAACCCCGCCTGGTCGCCAAGATCGCCTCGGCGTCGACCCGGCTCCAGGAGAAGCTCTCCGTGGCTGTCGTCGTGGTGAGCGGCATGGGTCATTCCCTTGACGTCCCGGTAGACGGCCGCCCAACGCTGGTCCTGGGTGCGGCTGTCAGCCGGCACCGCGAAGACCTGTTTGGCGGACGGGATACTAACGAGCCGGGAGATGTTCTCCAGTACCCGCCGGCAGGTGGCCACGCAGTGCTCCCACTGCTGGTCACGCAGCTCGGCCTGCGCCTGGCGGAGCCGGGCAGCAGCTTGACTCAGCGAGGCCGCGTCCTTGTCGGAGGCCGCCGGCGGCGGCGTGAGGGCCGAGTCGGTTAGTGGGCTGGGCACCCTGAGCAGTACGCCCACCTCCGTGCCGGCCTGGTCAAGCAACTCCAGCCAGCGGCCGCGCGGAACGCGGACCGGTGGCTCTCATGGACCACCGGATGCACGCCGCCCGGCGGCGAGACCAAGGTTGCCTGAAGCCTGAGTCGCAGGACGATATCGTCCTGTCCGCGGGCGCCTTTTAGGGATATGAGCTGGTCGTCGGTGAGGGAAACGACCAACTCCTCTGCCGCCGGATAGCCGCAGAGGGTCACGACCTGGGGCTCCAGGCCCGGCGCCCAGCGGAGGGACGGCCGCTCTAGCCAGACGGTGCCGACACACAGCACCTGCACGTTGCTCTCCGGGGCCTTGGCGCCCAGCCAGGTACCGGCGACCTGGGCCGGGATTATCAGACGGTGGTTGGCGACGCCGGGCGTCGGGCCGGGGTAGAGACAGACCGATTGCCGGTGACCGCCAATCGACGGCGCGCAACAGCGGACAGGCCGTGGGGGTACCGAACGTCGATGCCCAGCCGCCGACGGATGAATCGATTTCCACGATGAGCGCCCTGCTGCGGGAAGACCGTCCGAGTAACGGCGCAACCGCTCGGCCGGAAGCGGTCCAGGTCAGCAGCGCAGATTGCTCGAACCGAGGGGTCGATTCAATTCGTTCACCTCGCCGCCTTCACTCGGCTCGAGCTTGCGGTCGAGCCCGCCCTGTGTCACCCTGGTGGGCTCTGCCGTTCAGATCACCCCACTGCGCGACGCTCGCACTCCTCCTGAGGCTGTCGGTGCAGGACGCTAGGCTGCAGCAACATCGATGTCGCACACCCCGGAGCAACGAGTAACCGATGAAGGCCGATTCGCCCAACTGGAAGGTGATGGGCCCGCCCGCGACGCCGGAGGAAGCGGCCGCGCTCGAGGCTTTCCGTGAGGTTCTGCCTGACGATGGTCGCACCACGGCGTGGGTGAACCTGACCTTCATCGACACCAACAACCGCACGGCCGAGGTCGACGTCCTCCTGCTGACTCCGGTCGGTCTCTTCTGCGTCGAACTCAAGGGGTGGCATGGCACCATCACCGGCAACTCTCAGCGCTGGTACCAGCCTGGCAAGACGCACCCGAACCCGTTCCTGATCACCGACCGCAAGGGCAAGCGTCTCGCGTCACTGCTCAAGTCGTACGCGTCGAGCCCTCACATGGAACGGAGCGTCCCGTGGGTCAACGCGCTCGTCGTTCTGCACGGACAGGGATCCACGTTTGCGGTTGACGCCTCGGGCCGTGCCGGCGTCGTCAAACTTGATACGTACGACGTCACCTCCAAGCCTCCGCTGCAGCGGTTGAGCGAGTTTCTGGCGACGCCGCCGGCCAACCCGAAGGATGCCATCGACCCGCAGCACGCCCGCCTCGTGCGGCACCTGTGCGACAAGGCCGACTTCCGTCCCACTCCCAAGACGCGGATGGTCGGCGACTACGCGGTCGCCGAGTCCGACCCGGTGGCCGAGGGAGTCGACTGGCAGGACGTGGTGGTCACGCACCCGAACCTGACCAAGATCAAGCAGCGGCTGCGCCTGTACGACGTGCCGCCCAAGGCGTCCGCGTCGGAGCGCAAGCGTATCGAGCAGCTTGCCCAGCGCGAATACCAGCTCACCTTCGGCATCCGCCACGAGGGCATCGCGGTGCCCCAGCAGTTCCTGGTGACCGACGACGGTCCCGCTCTCGTCTTCGAGTACCAGGACGCCGAGCGGCCGCTCGACGCGTTCCTCGCTGACGAGGGCGCCGCGCTCACGGTTGACGACCGCGTTGCGATGGTCGAGCAGCTTGGGGACATCCTCCGGTTCGCGCACAACCGCCACCTTTTCCACCGAGCCCTTTCGCCGCAGCGGGTGTGGGTGCGGCCCTCGCCGGACGGACCCCGTCTCGAGGTACGCGACTGGTACTCGGCGCAGAAGGACCGCGAGACGGCCGCATCAACACGCTGGACCGTCATCAGCCGTGGCGTGACGGACCTGCTCGGCGTCGCGGGCGCGGAAGACCTGGTGTGGCTCGCGCCCGAGGCGCGCCAGTCGGTCGCCGACGTGCCCGGGGCTCCCCTGGACGTCTTCGGATTCGGCGCTTTGGCGTTCTTGATCCTGACGGGCAAGGCGCCGGCGACGACGATCGCCGAGGTCCAGGAAGTCCAGCAGCATGCCGGACGGTTCGATCCGCGCGCGGTCACCGCAGCCCTGCCCGACACGCTCGCTGAAGTCGTGGCCAACCTGACCTCCGTTGACGAGGCGGCGCGCCCTGCATCTGTGGAGGACGCGCTCGAACTGGTCCGGATGGCGTGGGACGAGGTGCGCCGACCTGACGACCAGGCCCCGCCGGTGGAGATCGAGGATCCGCTCGACGCCCAGACCGGCGACATGATCGGCGGACGGTTCCTCGTCGTCGGTCGCCGCGGCGAGGGTTCGTCGGGCGTTGCCCTTGCCGTGCTGGATGACCAGGCGGGCGATGACAGGGAGCTCATCCTCAAGGTTGCGCGCAACGACGCCGCCGGACGCAGGCTCGACGTCGAGGCCGATGTGCTCGGCGGGCTCGAGCACCCCCGCGTCGTCCGGCTTGTCGAGACGCTTGAGCTCGGCGGCCGTCGCGTGCTGCTCATGTCCGACGCCGGCAAGGAGACCCTCGCCACGCGTCTGGTCAAGGAAGGTCAGTCGACCCTGGAGCAGCTGCAGCGCTGGGGCGCCGACCTGCTGGAGGCCATGGCCTACCTGATCGACGTCAAGGGCGTCTTCCACCGGGACATCAAACCCGCGAACCTTGGCATCGCCCCGGACCCTGGCTACCGCAAGCCCCACCTGACCCTGTTCGACCTCTCGTTGGCCCGCGAGCCGCTGGACAACATCGCCTCCGGCACGCCCGGCTACCTCGACCCGTACCTCGGCAAGGGACGCCGCACCCGCTACGACCGGGCGGCCGAGCTGTGGGCAGTATCGGCGACCCTATTCGAGATGGCGACTGGCGTGCTGCCCTGGTGGCCCAACGGCGCAAGCGCACCCGCCAGCGCGACCGATCGCCCAGTGGTCGAGCCGACGTCGTTTGATCCCGCCATCGGCGCCCAACTCACGGAGCTGTTCCGCAAGGCACTGTCGCCGGAGGTCAAGGAGCGGTTCGGCAACGTCGAAGATTTGCTGCGCGCCTGGAGTGACGTCTTCGCAGGCCTTGCCCTGGACGACGACGCACGGCAGAAGGACGACGAGCTCGCCTCCAAGGTCACGTTGGAGACGCCGCTGGAGCAGTCCGGTCTGTCGGCGCAGGCACTCTCCGCGCTGCGCCGCCTGGACGGCGTGGTCACGGTGGGCGACGTCCTCGGCGTTCACCCCGTCAAGATCAACGGCATACGCGGCCTGGGGGAAACCTACCGCAAGGAGATCCAGAGGCGCATCACCCAGTGGCGCACCGGATTGCGCCCCACCGAGCCTGCTCCGGGACTCGAGGTAGCGCTCGGCGTCGACCGCGTGGTCGACAACCTGCTGGAGATGCTCCCCGCGGCGGACAAGCCGCTCGCGCGCGGCCTCCTCGGCTTCGGCGACGGTGCCCCGTGGCTCACGGCTGCCGAGGTCGCGGCCAGCTTCCAGACCACGCGCGAACGCGTCACCCGCATGCTCGACGACGCCGTCGGCGAGTGGACGAAGGACAAGCCGTTCCTCGCCGCGCGCAGCGAGCTGACCAATATCGTCGCAAACGCCGGGCGCGTCATGACCGTGCCCGAGGCGGTCGCCGCGCTCCTGACAGTGCGCGGCTCCACGCTCGACGGCGCCGAGCGAATGACCTACGGCACCGCGCTGGTGCGGGCGATCGTCGAGCTGGACGCCCGCGACACCGAACCTGACTTCGTGCTCCGACGCCGTGCCGGCGCAAAGGTCGACCTGCTCGCATTGAGCGAGGACGCGACGGTCTCGGACGAGGGCGACTCCTTCCCACCCGCTGACTTGCTCACCGACCTGGCTGGCGAGCTCGGCAGCAAGGCCGACGACCTGGTTGCCGGCGGCGTCGTCGCCGCCAGTACGGCGATCAGCGAACTCCGCGGGGTGACCGACGAGCTCGACGGCGCCGGCCAGTGGCAGGTGACCGACGCGCGCCTGCTGCGACTGGCCGCGGCCGCGAGCCAGACCGCGGCCGTGTCAGGGTTCCGGGAGCTGTACCCGCGCGCACTGCCGATCAAGGAGGCGCTCGAGCACGCGATGCGCGGCAAGCCGGGCCGCTCCATCAGCCAGATGGCGGTGCGGCGCACTCTCAGTGCTCGGTTCCCGCACCTGACCGAGCCGCTGCCCAACTCCGACAGGCTCGACGCGCTCATGCGCGAGCTGTACCCCGAGCTGGTCAACCGGAACGGTATCTACGCACCCAAGAGCACCGTGCTGTACACCACGGGCACGGTCTCGACGACTCAGTTCGCGCCCACACCTGCCGCTGAGGTCACGCGCAAGCTCACCGAGTCGCTCGACAGGCATTCGGCGCTCACCCTCACCGTCGCGCCCAAGCGGTACGTCGCTGCCGCCAGGGCGCTGGCCTCGAAGTTCGACATCGACGTGCTCGACGTCGCCGAGCTCGTCATCAGCGCGACCAAAGAGCAGATCGAGAAGGCCGGCGGTATCTGGAGCGGTCTGCTCGGCTATGACGCGCTGGACCGTGACAGCAAGCAATGGAAGGCACTCGAAGGTGTCGTCCAGAGGTCAGTCGAACCCGTCTGGGCCGAACGACTCAGCTCAGACCGGCCGCTTCTGCTGACCAACGCCGGCCCGCTGGTGCGCTACGGCATGACCTCCCTGCTTGCGACGCTGCTCGACACCGGCAGCAAGCGGCCCGCCGTGCGCTGGCTGCTCGTCGCCAAGGCCGGCGACGCCCGGGCTCCGCTTCTGGAAGGACGATCGGTACCGCTCGGACCGAGCGGCTGGATCGACCTTCCCCGCGACCTCACTCTGCTCACCGACGACGATCACGCTGCAGCACAGCGCACCAGCCCGACCGGAGACCGTGCATGATCAACTCTTCCGCCCTCCTCACCGACCTGAAGGCCCAGCTGCGGGTCCTACAGGGCGACCTGAAGGAGCGCGCCGACGACCCGACCACCACCTGGGGAGCCACCCTCCAGCGCCAGTACGCCAAGGCACTGCGCCGCGAGCGCACCGGGCTGTCGTGGACGGCCTGGCGGGACAACGAGGTCGACCAGGCGGCCGTCGCGTGGATCGTGGCGACGACGTTCGTCCGGTTCTGCGAGGACAACGACCTCCTCGTTGGCGCTACCCTCGACGGCTTGCCCGTCCCCGTGGGTTGGATCGCCGGCCCTGGTGACCGCACCCTCCGCGCACGCGAAAACCAGACCGCGTACTTCCGGGTCAACACTAGCCACCACGACCGCGACTGGCTCCAGCAGTCCTTCCGCGTGCTGGCCGCCCAGCCCGCCGGAGCAGCTATCGTCGACCCACAGCACAACCCGGTCTGGACCGCCGAAATCAGCGCGGAGGCAGCCAAGGGCCTCGTCGACTTCTGGCGCCGCACCGACGCTGGCGGCGCGCTGGTGCACGACTTCACCGACCCCGACCTGGACACCCGCTTCCTCGGCGACCTGTACCAGGACCTGTCCGAGCACGCGAAGAAGACCTACGCACTGTTGCAGACGCCGGTGTTCGTCGAGCAGTTCATCCTCGATCGCACTTTGACTCCTGCAATCCAGGAGTTCGGCCTCGACGGGCTCAAACTCATCGACCCGACCTGCGGGTCCGGTCACTTCCTCCTCGGAGCGTTCGAGCGCCTCAACCAGCAGTGGGCTACCGAGGCGCCCGGCGTGGACCCCAAGCAACGGGCGCGCAAAGCGATGGACTCCATCCACGGTGTCGACCTCAACCCCTTCGCGGTCGCCATCGCACGGTTCCGGCTAACCGTCGCCGGCATCAAGGCGGCGGGAGAGAAGACGCTCGTCGGCGTGCCCGAGCTCGGCTTCCACCTCGCCATCGGCGATTCACTCCTCGGCGAGCAGGGCGGCGGCGTCGGACTCTTCGACAACGACGAGACCTACACCTACGGCACCGAGGACCTCAGCGAGTACGCCGACATCCTCAAGCCCGGCCGCTACCACGTGGTCGTCGGCAACCCGCCCTACATCACGGTGAAGGACCCCGTGCTCAATGCCGCCTACAGGGCCGCCTACAAGACCGCGCACCGCCAATATCAGTTGACCGTCCCATTCATGGAGTTGTTCTTCCGGCTCGCAATTCGGGGCGAGCGGGGTAGAGGAGCCGGCTACACCGGCCAGATCACGTCAAACGGGTTCATGAAGCGAGAGTTCGGCAAGAAGCTCATCGAGGAGCTTTTCGGCGGCTTTCATGTGGACAACCCGGTTGATCTCCTCGAAGTCATCTCGACAGATGGTGCCTACATTCCGGGACACGGCACACCAACGGTCATCGTCGTTGGGCGCAGGAGGCGTCCTGTGAGCCGCCAGGTGCGTGCAGTTCTCGGTGTGCGCGGCGAGCCGGGTCAGCCGGACGATCCCGCAAAGGGTCACGTGTGGGTCGAGATCGTCGAACATGTGGACGACCCAGGGTTCGATGGCACCTACGTCTCGGTCGCGGACATAGATAGATCTGATTTTTCGACGCACCCATGGTCGCTCTCTGGTGGTGGAGCGGCAACTCTCTTCGCACAGGTCGAAGCCGGCTCGGCGACCAGGCTGAGCGAAGTACTCGATCGACCCGTCGGCGGGGCGATCCGGGCAGGAGCCGACGAGGTGTACATGCGCCCACGGCTACTTGCGTCGGAGCGGGGACTGAAAGACTTCACCCGCCAGTTCGTTGTGGGCGACGGAATCCGTGATTGGCGCAACGCCGGTACCGAACAGATCCTGTTCCCCTACGAAAAAGAAGCACTTAAATCTACCGAGGCGCTGGATGCAACACTCTGGCCGTGGCGGACCATGCTCGCGAAGAGAGCCACATTTCAGGGAGTAATGGCAGACGCAGGGTTGCGTTGGTCGGACTACATGCAATTCACGCGCTGGGGAATCACGGCGAAAATGGCGATCACGTTCGCGTTCGTGGCCACGCACAACCATTTCGTGCTCGACCGTGGCGGGAAGGTCTTCAAGCAGTCCGCTCCGGTCATCAAGCTGCCGGAGGGGGCGACCGAGGAGCAGCACCTCGAACTGCTCGGTGTCCTTAACAGCTCGGTGGCGTGCTTCTGGCTCAAGCAGGTCAGCCACAATAAGGGCAATGGTGGAATTGGCGGTGGCATCGGAGACGAGGACTGGGAGCCTCGATACGAGTTCACCGGGACCAAACTTCAGGAGTTTCCGCTGCCGACGAGCCTTCCCGGCCAGCGGGGGGCGGCCCTGGACGAACTGGCGCGGGAGCTCACTTCGGTGGCGCCTCGAGCGGTGCTCCAGGAATGGCGTGCGGGGCGCGTCGAGGCCGGGCTCGCTGCGGCGCTCGGAACCGCGCATGAGGGTTGGTCAACGTTGCGCGACCGTCTCGTCTTTGAGCAGGAGGAGCTCGACTGGGAGACGTACGCGCTTTACGGGCTCGTGGATGAGCCGCTGACCTACGACGGTTCGGCGGTTAACAAGATCCGGCTCGGGGAACGTGCATTCGAGATCGCTCTGGCTCGTCGTGTCGAGGCTGGTCACGAGGAATCCGCCTGGTTCGAGCGCCACGGGTCCACCCCGATCCTCGAGGTGGCTGAGGACTGGCCGGCCGATTACCGCGCAGTGGTGCAGAAGCGGCTTGCGCTCATGGAGTCGGACCGGAACATTCGCTTGCTGGAGCGCCCGGAGTACAAGCGCCGGTGGGCGATTACTGGGTGGGGTAAGCAGCTCCAGGAGGCACTGGAGACGGCGATCCTCGACCGTCTCGAGGATGCGGAGCTGTGGCACGACTTTCAAGGGCCGAGCACCCGTTCGGTGGCCCAGCTGGCGGACCTGCTGCGCAACGACGAGGTCCTGCTCGAACTGGCACGAGAGCTGACGGGCAACCCTGAACCGGATCTCGTAGCGGTGATCGGCTCTCTGGCGCCGACCGAAGCTGTTCCCTACCTGGCGGCGTACCGGTACAAGCCCTCAGGCCTGGAGAAGTTCCGCGAATGGCAGGTGGTCTGGGATCTGCAGCGGCGCGAGGACGCGGAAGAGAAGGTGACGATCCCGGTTCCTCCGAAGTACTCGACTCCCGACTTTCAGAAGGTGGAGTACTGGAAAGCGCGCGGCAAGCTCGACGTGCCCAAGGAACGGTTCGTGCTCTATCCGGGGGTCGGGCGCGAGGGTGACCTCAGCCCCGTCCTCGGCTGGGCCGGCTGGAACCACCGCGATCAGGCGATTGCGTTGGTCCGCGAGAGCATAAACCAGCAGGCCCTCGGTGCGTCGAACGACGCGCTGGTACCCATGGTTGCCGGGCTCGTTGAGCTGGAGCCGTGGCTGCACCAGTGGCACACCGAGCTCGAACCGGAGTTCGGATCCAGTGCCGCGCAAGCGGTCACCAGCCAGATCGACCAGTTCCTGGCTCAGCTGCAGATGACCCGCGACGACGTGAACGCGTGGCGGCCCCTGGCGGCGGCGCGAGGTCGACGTCGGCGCACCTGATCGCACTTGGCTGTGGCAATCGTAGCGACCGACAAGCGACGTACCTGATGAACGGAAGTTCCCACCGATGAGCACTCCCACCGCTGGTGCCCTAGCGATGATGCTGCGCGACGCGATCAACGTACCCGAGGCCGTCCACGACGACGACTTCGTCATGCGGATTCACGAGGGGGTTCCTGCTGCCGAGCAGACCCTCAGGGACTACGTCGTCACGGAGAAGATCGCCGGCGCGTTCGGCGACGGCTTGACCCTGGTGAAGTCCTCGCTCACTCGGGGCAACGCCAAGGGTGCGTTCATCCATGGCTCGTTCGGTGCAGGTAAGTCGCACTACATGGCCGTGATGCACCTGCTGCTCACGGGCAATCCCCACGCGCGGGCCCTCGAAGGGCTGCAGGCCGTCGTCGCCGAGCACGCAGACGTCTTGTCGCGGAAGTTTCTGGCGGTCGACTACCACCTCATCGGGGCCGAATCCTTTGAGGCCGCTCTGTTCTCGGGGTACATCAACACGGTCAAGGCGAAGCACCCGGAAGCGGCCGCCCCGGTGCTCCACCAGAGCGACCTGCTGTTCCAGAACGCACAGGCTCTCCGGACGCAGATGAGCGACGAGCTGTTCTTCTCGAAGTTCGCGGCGGACTTCGACCCGGTGCTGGGGACCTTGAGCGGGGGCGGGCTGACTGCGGCGGAGCTCGACGCGGCGACCGACGGCACCGCGAGCGAGCGCGACCGGCAGGCGGTGGCGGCCAAGTTGGTAGAGACCTACTTCCCGGCCTACACCTCCACCTCGGCCTGGCTGCCCATCGACCAGGGGCTTCGGATCATGACCGAGCACGCCAAGGGGCTGGAATACGACGGTCTAGTGCTGTTCCTCGACGAGCTGGTGCTGTGGCTCGCCAACCACCTGCGTGACTCGGCGTTCATTCAGAACGAGACGTCCAAGGTGGCCAAACTTGTCGAGACCGGGTCGGGGCAGATGGCGATCCCTATGATCTCGTTCGTTGCTCGGCAGCGCGCGCTGAAGGAGTTCCTCGGTGGCGGCAACGTCGGTGCCGAGCAGGTCGCGCTCGAGGATTCGTTCCAGTGGTGGGAGGACCGGTTCGACAAGATCACCCTCGCCGCCGCCGACCTTCCGGAGATCGTCAACAAGCGTCTGCTGACCCCCACCTCGGAGGCAGGCAAGACGGCCCTGGCCTCCGCGGTCGCTCGCGTGCGTGCCAATCCGACGGACTGGAAGCACCTGCTCACGGATGGGGCCGGTTCGGGCGCCGTCGACTTCGAGAAGGTCTACCCGTTCTCCCCGGCGCTCGTGGACGCGATGGTCGCGCTGTCGGCAATCATGCAGCGCGAGCGCACCGCGCTGAAGATCATGAGCGAGCTGCTGTACCGCGGGCGTGACGAGCTCACCGTCGGCGACGTCATCCCGGTTGGCGACCTGTTCGATGTCGTCGTGCTCGGTGATGCTAAGCCGCTGACCGACGACATGGTCAAGATCTTCGAGGCGGCCGCCTCGTTCTACCGCGGCAAGATGCGCCCGTACCTGCTGGACAAGCACCACGTCAGCGACGCGGACGCCCGGACGCTCGACCGCAACCACCCGTTCCGGCGCGAGGACCGCCTCGCCAAGACTCTCCTTGTCGCGGCGATCGCACCCGGGGCCACGTCGCTAAGAGACCTGACGGCGTCCAAGCTCGCCGCGCTCAACTTCGGCAGCGTCGTGTCCATGTTCGGCGGGCACGTGTCCGGGCAGGTCGTAACCCTGGCCACCGAGTGGCAGGGCAAGTTCTCTGAGATCACCGTCGGCTCGACCGCGGACCCGGTGATCAGCCTGCAGCTGACGGGCGTGGACTTCGACTCCATCCTCGCGCACGTCACACAGGAGGACTCCCACCCGAACCGCCGCCGGCTCATCCGCGACACGCTCATCACCGAGATCGGCGCCGTCGCCACTGGCTCGTACGCGGGCGAGTACACACTCGACCACGTCTGGCGAGGCCAGAAACGCTCCGTGGACGTCGTGTTCGGGAACGTGCGGGACAAGGCCGCGCTTCCCATCGAAGCGCTCAAGGCGTCGGACGGGCGATGGAAGCTCGTGGTCGACTTCCCGTTCGACGACATGGACGACCGCGGACCGTCCGACGACGTCGAGCGCATCTACACGCTTCGGCAGGAAGGCGTCGTCAGCGACACGATCGCGTGGGTGCCCCACTTCCTCACCGCGCAGCGCATGGAGGACGTGGGCAAGCTCGTCCAGCTCGAGTACCTGCTCACCGGCGACCGGTTCGACCAGTACGCCACCAGCCTGCCGGTCAACGACCGCGAGCCCGCACGCCGACTCCTGACCAGTCAGCGCGACTCGCTGCGCAGCCAGCTCGCCGCGCTCCTACGCCAGGCCTACGGCGTGGACGCCAGGAACGAGGAGAACATCGGAACCTTCGTCGCTGGGACCAACTTCGTCACCCTCGCCGACGGCTTCACACCGATGCAACCCTCGGCCGCGACGTTGCGCGACGCCGTGGTCGGAGTGCTCAGCTCTGCGCTGACCGCCCGCTACCCTAAGCACCCGGAGATCGAGCGCGGCACCGAGGAAGTCCGCCGTGCCGAGCTGAACGCCGTGCTGGACCTGGCGCGCAAGGCCGTGGACGCCGGTGGTCGTCTGGCCGACGTCGACCGGGCTACCGGAACTCGGGTACGCCGCATGGTGACCGCCTACGGCGTCGGGGCCCTGCGCGAGACGACCTACGCGCTGGACGCCCAGCACTTCGCGTTCTTCGACGAGTTCACCCGCGCTGCAGGCACCGGCGACGTGACCGTCGGGACCCTGCGCGGCGTGCTGGCCGAGCGTGGCATGACGACCGACGTCATGGATCTGCTGGTGCTGGCGTGGGCGAAGATCACCGACCGCGAGTGGTACCGCGCCGGCGCTCGCACACCCGAGCCCGGCATCGGCTCGTTGGCCCCGGACATGCTCTTGCGCGAACCCGTGCTGCCGTCCGAGGAGGAGTGGCAAGTGGCGCTGACCCGCGCCAAGGCCCTGTTCGGCGTGGGAGCTGACGAGTACCACCTGTCGACCGCCGCGCTGCAGCGCGTCAGTGATGCGCTCCTGGGCAAGGTCCGTCCAGCCCTGCACACGACCGCGGACGCCGCGGCGGAGATGGCCGCGCACCGCGAGACTCTCGGGCTAGACGAGACCGCGCCACGATGGCAGACGGTGACGCGCGGCCGGGACCTGGTCGCCGTGATCGCCGCGGCCGATGGATCAGTGGCGAGGATCCAGGCGCTCGCCCAGTTCGACCTCCCCGCCGAGTCGCAGGCGATCGCCCGTTCCATCAGCACGGCGGGCGACGTCGTGGCCGCGCTGCGCGGCGCGAACTGGGGGCTGATAGATCGGCTGCCCGCGCTCGGCGGGGATCGCGCGGCCCGCGCGCTGACGCAGCTGCGGGAGGCCGCTTGGCAGGCGGAGCTGCACGCTCCGCTCAAGCCAGCCCTTGAGACTGCCGCGCGTGAGGCGACCGATGCTCTTCTTGACGACCCCGACGAGATCGAGCGTCGTAGACGGGAGGAGGAAGAGCGGCGTCGCCGTGAGGCGGAAGCCGCACGCCAGCGGGAAGAGGCCGAACGCAAGGCTGCTGAGGAGCGTGCGGCTCGCGAGGCGGAGCTCCAGCGCGAGCGAGAGCGGCTGGAGGCCCAGCGTCGTGAGCAGCAGGAGCGCGAGGCGGACATCGCCCGCAAGCTCGCCGAGCTCGATCGGATTCGCCTGGAAGAGGAGGAGCGCCAGCGGCAGCGCCTGGCTGAAAAGAGCCAGCTCGTCGCACGCGTCGTCGAGGTCCAGGAGATCGGCCGGCAAATCAGCGACGAGCTTGCTAACCCCGTTCCGGGCAAGAAGCTGCGGGTGAGCTGGAGGTGGGAGTGACCAGCGCCCAGCCCGAGGTGACGCGCACCGTCGCCGTCTCCGAGGCGCTCGTGCGCTCGCGCGCCGCCGAGCTCATCGCCAAGGGCGGCGACTCACGTGTGCTCGTGATGCGCGCCCAGCCGCGCTGGCACGGCGGGGACCTGACGGTCGAGGGTCAGCGCGTCCGGGTGGTCGAGGGCATCTCCCAGCTGGCGATCCTCGATGCCTATGCCGCGCAGCGGGACGACGAGTACCTGGTGGTGCTAACCGACCGGCCACGCACCGATCTCAGCGACACGGTGCTTGCCCGAGCCTACCGCCAGCAGATCGAGGACCCCGACGAATGGGGGAGCGTTCCGGCACTGTTCGGCGCAGCGCGCGAAGTCAGCCGCGAGCTGCGCCGGCTCGACTGGGCGGCCACGGCTCTGCTCGACCACGAGCCTGCGGGGGGATGGGCGCCGTCGACCGATCTCGCCGTGACCGCCGAGCACGCCATCGGCGGCCTGCTCGCGCACCTGCTGGGGATCGACTCGGGCGACCTCGACGGCGTTCTCATCCTCACCGCGCTGAACAACGGGTCCCGCGCTTCCTGGTCTGCGGTGGATCCGGAGCTGCAGGATCACCTGGTCAAGTGGGCCGAGCAGGAGTATGGCCCCGCCGCCGGGTTCGCGCTGCGCACCACTGCCGCCCCGGGCGGGCTCGTCAAGCCCCTCGCGCTCGGGCTGGCCATTGACGTGCTGTGGCCTCACCCCGCCGGCGATCTCACCGAGGAGCAGGTTGCCGCGCGCACCCGGTTGCTCGAGCGCTACGTGGGCGGTAGATCCGTCACACCGCTGCAGGCGCGGGAGATCGCCAACGCCTCGGTGTCCGCGGTGCTGCGCCTGTCGAGAGAGGGCGACCCCGAGGGACGGCTCGGCGTCGTGCTCGACCAGGCCGAGGCGCTGCTGCGCGACAACCTGGGCTGGCCCGCCGGCGCCGAGCGGTCGGCGATCCTTCGCCCAGGATTCACCGCTCGGCTTCGAGTCCTCGGGCAGGCACTCGATGCCGGGGCAGGGGCCGAGGAGGCACTGGCCGCGGTGCTCGACCACCGCGAAGCAACCCTGGACGGACATGACCTCGCACCGAGGATGGCCGTGCGACTTGCCCGCTGGCTGGCCACTGCGGAGCGGGACGTGCACAGCCTCGGAGGAGACCTCCAGCGGCAGCTCGACGATGGCACCTGGGTCGATGCGGCCCTCGGCGTGCTCTGGAGTGGTTCTCCTGACGCGGAGATAGGCGCCGCGTACGGCCGGTTGATCGAGCGCGTGCGTGCTCGGCGCCGAAGGCGCGATGAGACAGCCGCGACGCACCTGGGCGACTCGGCTGTAGAGCGTTCGCTCGACCTGCTGGCCGATGGACGGGCGCTCGGAATCGAGAACGTCCTTCGCGCCGTCGTCGACCCGTGGAAGTCTCACGGCGGAGTGCTGCTGGTGGTCATCGACGGCATGAGCGGTGCAGTCGCCGTCGACCTCGCCACCGAGGTCGGGCGCTCGGGGCTCGTCGAGTGGGTACCGGCCGCGACCAAGCGCCGACTTTCGGCGGTGGCTGCGCTGCCGTCGATGACCGGAATTTCACGCACGAGTCTGTTGTGCGGCGAGATTCGCGTCGGCAACTCGGCGACGGAGAAGGCGGGCCTCGCTACCGCGTTCCCCGGCGCGCGGCTGTTCCACAAGGGGGATCTGCGGGCCAGTGGAGGGGCGCAGCTGGCGGACCGCGTGGCCGTGGCGATCGCCGATCCGGCCGTCCCCGTCGTCGGCGTGGTCATCAATGCCATCGACGACGCGACACACAAGAATGAGAGAACTCGGCCATGGACGATGGCCGAGCTCGATCCGCTGCGGGCGCTCCTCAACGCCGCGTCGATTGCGGGTCGTGCCGTCGTGCTCACCTCCGACCACGGCCACGTCGTCGAGCGTGAGACCGAGATGCTGCCTGCCGCCGCGGGGGGTGACGCACGCTTTCGGCCAGCATCGTCTGGTCCTGCCAAGGATGGCGAGGTGCTCGTCAGGGGGCCGCGCGTTGCAGTAGACGCAGGCGAGGTCGTGATGCTGTGGCGCGACGACGCGAGATACGGAGCTGCTCGGGCCGGGTACCACGGCGGTGCGTCGCTGGCCGAGCTGACCGTGCCGGTGCTGGTGTACCAGCGATCGCTGGCACAGTCAGCGCCTGAGGGATGGGAATTGGCGCCGCCACAGGCGCCGGCGTGGTGGAACGACCCGGTCGTCGAGGCCAAGGTCGAACCAGCTGAGACGGCTGCGGCGAAGAAGTCGCGCAAGAAGGCCGTGGTGGACAAGGTCCCCGCGCTCTTCGAGTTGGAGATGCAGTCAGGAGCGCCGCACCCCTCGCTACCGAGGAAACCGCATGATTTCGTGGCGCGAGTGCTTGATTCGTCTGTCTACGCCGACCAGCTGAGGCTGGCGGGTCGTGCAGCCGCGGGGGCAGGGCTGCTCGTGGAGACCGTGCTGCGCACCCTCGTCGACCGCGGCGGGCGAGCGCACCAAGAGACGGTCGCCTCGGCGGCGGGGCTGCCGTATGCCGGCATCGGGCAGGGACTCGCAGTCGTCAAGCGCATCTTGAACGTCGAGGGGTACGAGATCCTTTCCTTCGACAGCGACGGCGAGACCCTGCGGCTCGACCTCAAGCTGCTGAAGGAGCAGTTCGAGGTGGCGTGATGGCGGACGTTGCGATCAGCCCTCCGGCGGCGCAGGCACGTGGATGGTTGGCCGCCGACCCGCTCGGCTTCGAACGCCCTGACCTGCCGCTTCGTCTGCGTCTTGGATGGGGCGGCATTTTGGTCCCTTAATTCCGCGTCAAGCGCTGCAGACGTTGCCAGCTGTCGCTACACCAGGTGTTTCGACGAGCCTGAATGCGAGCAGGATCCTTGGCGCTCTCTGGTCCTGGTCTTCACGAGTTGACCGGTGGACAGTGGAGCAACCTGTCGTCCCGTCGGCGAAGAGGCCGACGTCGGCCTGGCTCGGCGACTACCTCCTGAGCAGTTCGATGATGGCGGCGTCGGCTTGGGCCAGGATCGGCAGGCCGCACAGCGGTGTGGCCAGGACCCAAAGGCAGTGGTCGAGTTCGAGGTAGACCACTTCGCCCGTGATCGTGGCGTCCAGGTACGTCGCGCTCGGTGATCAGCTTCCGCCAGCGGTATCGATGAAGGCCGCGACGTAGTCCGGAGCGTCCCGGTCGCCGAGCGGCGCGGGCCTCCTCAACGACCGAGTTGCGGGCGCCCGAAACACTTCAGCGCATGGATGCAGCGCTTCCGCTCCTCGGAGCCACCAACGCCTGGATCACTCCGCCGGTGGCTATCTCCGTAACCGCGCTGATCTTTACGCTCGCATCGTTTTGGTGGATGCAGGTCCGCCGCGGTCGCCTGCGCGTGGAGACAGGGCACGTGTTTAGCGGCGCCATCACCAGCAACAAGATCGTGCTCTACATACCCCTGGTCTTCCACAACCCGGCCCCCGCCTCCCTCGTGGTCGCCGACATCAAGCTGCGCCTGAGCGGCGGCGCCGGCGACGAGGACTCCCCGGACCACAAGGCGCTGCCCAAACGCATGTTCTGGATCGCCTTCCACGGGTCCGTCTATCCAGAATCGGACAAGCACCGGCAGTACGCGATGCCGTTCGCCGTCGAGGGCCGCAAGTCGGTCGAGCGGGTGATCGAGTTCCAGTGGGACACCCCGGAGACCCAACTGAAGGACGGTCCCTACACCGCCACCGTAGAGGTGCTCGTCCTGCCACAACGTTGGGGGCGGCGACGATGGCACACCACATGCACCTTCCCGTTGCGGACCGACCTGTGGTCCGGAAACCGGAACGCGCTCATACCTCGAACCAACGACCCCGATTTCTACGAGGCCATCAAGGACGTCACCGGCTAGACCAATAGCCTCACAGCCTCGCCGAACGGCAGATCACTACGCCAGCTCCTGCGCCGGTTCGCAACCTGGCACGTCCTGCCCACGGCTCCGGGCTCGCGCCGAGACTCGGCCGATCACCCCGGCCGTGCGCCGCTACGCCGGCGAGCAGATCAGCCAGGTCGCCGACCTGCTCGAGTGGCTGGCCGCCCGTGACCGCGCGCTCGCCGACTGCGGTCAGGCCGACGTCGACACCGGCTCAGCCCACGGTTCGAGCTGTCGGCCGCCCAGGGACCGGCCGCCGCGGCGCTGCCCGAGCGCGACCGCACCAACCGCGAATCACGCTGGCTGTTCCCGGGCCGCCGCGCCGGCCGGCCGCTCCAGCCCCGCACCCTGTCGCCGCTGATCCACGAGCTCGGCGTCCCCACCACCGCGGGCCGCACCGCCGCGATCCGCCAGCACGTGCTCGACATGCCCGCCCCGATCGTCGCCACCGCACTCGGCTACCACCACGTCACCACCGCCCGCCTCGCCGCCGACGCCGGCGCCACATGGTCCAGCTGCGCCCCCCACCGGCCGGGCGGGCACGGCCTGACGCGTCCGAAATCCAGTGATCCGAGTGCCGCGCCGGCCACCTGCCCGCCAGGTGACCGGCCCGCCAGACGGGCGAAGTCACCGCCGCCAGATCTCACTCCCCTGAGTGGGGCGACGTCAGACCTGACCTGTTCACCGCTGCCGCCGACCGGGCCCACCTCAATGACCGATCGGGCAGGGCGGATGCTGAGGCGTCGGTTTGGTCTTGAACACGCCTCGGCTTGCTTGCATAGTCGCCCTACCGCGCTGACGACCCCCAATCCAGAAGAGGGAGACCGTGTCACACGCATCCGAGATACTTCGGCTCCGGGAAGCCGAGTGGGCGCCAGCCCTGCGCGCGGTGTCGCTGGTCGCCGAGATTGACGCACCGGAGGACCACGCCAAAGAGGTCATCCGCGCCCTGGGGCGGGCTTTTTGGTATTGCAAGCCCCTAGAGCGGCAGCGGTTGCTCACCCGTCACTACCCCGCGTGCCTGGTCGTCGGCCTGGCTGGAATCGGTGCCGTCGGGTACGAACACGGCGACTACTGGAGCGCCGTCCACAACGAGGCGCCGGGCCAGGTCGATCAGACGTTCTGGGGGAGGGCCTTCCGCCTCAACCTCGACTACTTCCGGCTGGCCCGGTTCCCTGGTCTGCCGCAGGTCTACGTCGGTGAGATCCTCATGCATGCCGGGGTCCCCGCGTACTGCCTTGGTGACCTGCTGAATCTCCTCCTGCACCGCCAGGCCCGCGAGCCCGGACTCACTGGCGAGAGCTTCCTCGCCTGGGCGCTCGCGCCCGGCCGTGAGTCGCGCCTGAACGGGACCGACAAGCCGGTGCAGCGGTTCATCCAGCGCGGCGAGGACTACGCGGCGGACCTTGTCGACCGCTGCCTCGACCTGTTGGAACGGCTGCGGCAGCCGGGGTTCACCGCCGACGGACTCGGACTCTCCCCACATCTGATTGCCAAGGCCCACGCCCTTGGGGAGGCAAAGCAGCTCGACTGGACGGGCAGCTCGGAGCGCATGGCATTGGCTGCGGTGGCGGCGCAGCAGCGCCCCCACCTGGAGTTGGAGCCGTTCGGCCGTGGCCTGATGGTGTGGTTGCCGCCGGTCCACGACGCACCGGACGGTCGCG
This sequence comes from Micromonospora sp. NPDC049151, assembly GCF_040648395.1. Taxonomy (NCBI): domain Bacteria; kingdom Bacillati; phylum Actinomycetota; class Actinomycetes; order Micromonosporales; family Micromonosporaceae; genus Micromonospora; species Micromonospora sp. NPDC049151. Next base: position 9,991 of record NZ_JBEZDP010000027.1, on the reverse strand, counting down.
TCATGTGGCAGTTGCGCTTCGATGGCGAGGTCGAGTCGGTCGTCAGCCAGTCGCGCTGGCCCGGCACCAGCGAGACGGCACCCGCAACGGCGGTAGCCATCGCCCGCCCTGCCCGCCAGGTGACGGTGGAGTTGGCCGGCTACGACCAGGAGTACGAGCAGGATGTTGTCGACCCGCGGGATCCCCTGCTGGTCTTCACCGAGGACGGCCGACGGGTGCCGGCGACCGCCGGATTGCCGCCTGAGCCGGTCTGGTTGCTGTATCCACAAGAAAGTGACGGCGGTGGGCCGCTCGAGCTGCAGGTGGATGGCGATCTGGTCGACACGTACGACGTGCCGGCCCCGTACGGCTGGCTCGGCTGGACGCTGCGCCGCGCCGACCTTCGCCAGGTGTCGCAGCTGCGGCTTGGTGGCGGAACGCCCCGCCGGGTCAAGGGTGCCCGCCGCGCCCAACTGCAGCTCGCCCAGCCATTGCCCGGAGTGAGCAGCCTCGCCGGCGCACCGGTGATCGCGACGGCTCCGCGGCTGACCCTGCCGACCGAGCCCGGCGTGAGCACCGACTGGTCGATCCGGATCCGCCGACCCGGCTCCGGTCAGCTCCTGCATACCGAGAGCCTCTCCGCCGACCGAGACACGACGGTCGACCCGTGGCGGGACCTTGCCCGCCCCTTGGTCGGCCCCTACGAGATCACCGTTCGGGGTCCGCTTGGCCGCGGCCTGGCCCGCACGTTGGAGTTCGCCGAAGGGCTGTCCGTCATCTCCCACCCCGCCTGGCGAGAGATCACGGCGGACGGGCTGGAACCGGCCACCGTAGGAGCCGACGCCACCCTGCCCGACCTGTCGGTAACGCCCCCAATGACCCACCTAGGCCCCGCCGACACCGCTGTCGAGCTGCAGCTCGACAGCCCGGGCGGCGCGACCACCGTACGGGTAACGCCCGCCCACATGGCGCTTCAACGGCTCGGCGGAGGCAGCCGCGGCGAATGGTCCCTGCAGCCACTGCGTCTGGACACCGAGACGATCGGTGAGGGCGAACTGCTGGTGCGGCTGCCGCGGGCGGCGGACGCGCGGCTGATCGTCCGTTCCGGGGGCCGCGAGCTGCAAACTGTTCCGTCTGGAGCGACTCATGGGCAGCCGATGGCCCGGTTCCCGCTCGCGGCCATCGCCGACACGGTCGGCGCCCACGGGCTCGCCCAGCTCGATGTCCGCTTTGACGGGCATGACTTCCCAGCGGCGCGCTGCGTACCTCGACGCCTCGCCAGCGCGGTGCATTTCGAGGACGACCGGCTGGTGCTGGTCGACGGCGTGCGGGCCGAAGGGCTGACGGCCGCGCTGTACCAGGTGTACGCGCCGTGGGAACCGCCGTACCTCGCACGCCTCGGCGCGGACCTGGTCAGCGACCCACTGCCCACCCGGATCACCGCGGCGGGGCCCCTCGTGGCGCTGCTGCGCATCGAGGATCCGTGGTTGCCGTCGGACTGGCCGGAGTGGCCTGGCCCCGACAATGCCTTCGACCTCGCCGAGCTGAAGTGGCATCCGACCGGCCAGGACCCGGCGGGTGAGGCGGTCTCGGCGTACCTGGCCGGAGCAGGTGCCCTGCCCGACCTACCGGACATCGCGCCGCTGCTGTTCGACCTCTACCCGCGCGCGGACGACCTCCGTGTCCGTGGCGTCACGGCCAACATCCGGGGCGCCGCGGCGCTCCTGCGCCCGCATCCCGCCGCCGCGCTGGCTGCGCTCACCAAGCACCGCGCCTCGGCCGACCAGGTGGTCGCGCCCCTGGTGCACTCCGGTCTGATCGCCCTGCCTCCGGGCAGGTACGTCAGTGCGGCCGACGAGGCGCGGCTATGGACGACGAGCCCGCTGGCTGCAATGCTCGCCTCGGCCCACCGGCTGCCTGACATCGCCTCCCAAACCGATCTGGGCGAACAGATCGCCGCGGTGTGCGGGGAGGTGGCGGCCCACCTGCTCGCCGGTCGCCCCGATCCGTACGAGACGGTCGGCAGGTTCGACCAGTCGGCCGAGGTGTTCGCGTTGCTGCCGGCCGAGGAACGCGACCGGGTGTGGCGGGCGATGCGCGTCGTTCCCGGCGGCCTGCTCGACGCCGACGAACGGATGGTTGCGGCCCGCCACCTGTTCGAGGTACGGGTGCGGCCCGGCCTGGGACGGCTCTCCAGCAACGCGGAGGGGCTGCTGCGCGCCCTGCAAAAGCCCTTGGGCGAGTGCGGTGGGCCACGAGTGGTAGCCGCGCTACAAGCCCGCAACCCGACTCGAGGGTGGCTCGCTCTCCCCGCGCTGTCGCTGGCGTTCGCCTTCGTGGCGCGGCTGGCCGCCCGAGGGCACGCGGCCCCGGCCGGGCTGCTGCCACGAATCCTTCCCCTACACGCGACGCTCGCTCGCAGCGCACCCCGTCTCGTCGCCATCGACCTTCTCCTCGCGGAGTTCCTCCTGACCGGAGCCGGAGCAGCCGAATGATCCTCGACCCCCTCGCCACCAGCGACGCAATCGTCTCCACCTACCGGCGCTATCTCCGTTCCCTCGTGGAGCCGAAGGATCCCCGGCTCGCGACCGCGCTCGAAGCTGCGATCGGCGACGCGATCAACCAGGAGATCACCAAGGGGCCACTGCTCGAGGCGACCCCGCCCTACGTCACCAGCGCCACACCCCGGCAGCTCATCGACGCGGGCGTGCTCGTTCCCGGCATCGCCAGCTTGGGCGCCGGACTGGCCATGGACCGTCCGCTCTACCAACACCAGGAGCGGGCGATCAGGAAGGCAACCGCAGGGCGCAACATCGTCGTCGCTACCGGCACCGGGTCCGGCAAGACCGAGAGCTTCCTCATCCCCATCCTGAGCCGGCTGATGGCCGAACGTGCGGCGGGCAGCCTCGGGCCTGGCGTGCGGGCGCTGCTGCTGTACCCGATGAACGCGCTGGCCAACGATCAGATGAAGCGGCTGCGGGGCCTGCTGGCCGAGGCGCCGGACATCACCTATGGCCGGTACACGGGTGAGACCCGCCGGAGTCGCCGGGAGGCCGTGGAGGTCTTCGAGCAGCAGAACCCTGGCGAGCGGCCGCTGCCCAACGAACTGCTCAGCCGGGAGGAGATGCAGCAGCGACCGCCGCACCTCCTGCTGACCAACTACGCCATGCTCGAATACCTGCTGCTGCGGCCCTTGGACATGGACCTCTTCGAGGGCGAACACGCCGGGCACTGGCAGTTCATCGTCGTCGACGAGGCGCACGTCTACGACGGGGCTCGCGGGGCCGAGCTGGCGATGCTGCTGCGCCGACTCGCCGACCGGGTGGATTCGGGCCGACCGGTGCAGTGCATTGCGACGAGCGCGACCGTCGGTAGCGACATGGGAGCCGTGGTCGACTTCGCTGCCTCCCTCTTCCCCGTCCCCTTCGAGTACGACCCCGCCGATGAGGCGAGGCAGGATGTCGTCACCGCCGACCGGGTCCAGCTGCCGCCCGGGCCCGAGTGGGGACCCCTGCCCGCCGCGGCGTACGAGAAACTGCTAAACGCGCCGGACCCCGCCGGTGCCGTCGTGGCCCTCGCCCGAGAGCACGGGTACGCCGGGGACGACCCCGCCGAGGCACTGGCGTACGAGCAGCGCGTTCGCCGGCTCAAGGCGCTGCTCGCCCACGGGCCGATACCGCTGCACGAGGTCGCCCAGGCCCTGTTCCCCAGCAGCGACGCGTCCGCGACCGCGTCGATGGTCGCCCTGGCCAACAGCGTCCACGATAAGGACGGCACACCGGTGCTCTCCGCCCGCTACCACCTCTTCGCCCGCGCGACGGAAGGGGCTTTCGCCTGCCTCGGAGCCAACGGGCCGCACGTCAGTCTCACCCGCCACGAGCGCTGCGGACGGTGCGGCGACGCCGCCTTCGAGTTCGGCACCTGCCGCCGCTGCGGCACCGTCTACCTGATGGGCACGCTGGAGCGGGTCGGCACCTTCACCGTGTTCCGGTCCCGCCGCTCCCGCGACGAGCAGCAGGTGTGGATGGCGCTGGTCGACGAAGTGGCGACCGACGAGGACGAGGAGATGTTCAGCGGTGCTGCCCAGGCGGCCGGCGAGCTGGGCGCGCTGTGCACCCGGTGCGGGGTGTTCCAGATCGGTAAGGCGGCCAACTGCCCGCGCTGCCCGGACGGCGCCATGCGCGCCGTTCGTTTCCTACGGCAGCGCAGCGACGAGCTCACGGCCTGCCTCGCGTGCGGTGGACGCGGAGCCGGCCTAATCCGACTCTTCGCCAGCGGTAACGAAGCCTCCGCCTCGGTCCTGGCGACCGCCCTCTATCAGAAGCTGCCCGTGGCCTCCGATCCCGTCCAGCAAGGCCTGCGAGGCGGCGGGCGCAAGCTGCTGCTGTTCAGCGACAGCCGGCAGTCTGCGGCGTACTTCGCGCCGTACCTCGAAGACTCCTACGAGCGGGTGCAGCGTCGGCGGCTGCTCCACGAGGGTGCCGTCGCCGCTGCGGCGGCCGACGACGAGGTTCGCCTCACCGACGTCGTCTACCACACCTCCCGAGTAGCCGACCGGTACGGCATCTTCGAACGGCGGCAGAGCCGACAGGCTCGGGAGAGGCAGGTCGCCCTCTGGGCGCAGGTCGAGGCTGTCGGCGTTGACGAACGCAACTCCCTGGAGGGCAGGGGACTCATCGCCTGGGACATGTCCCGCGACCCTGCCTGGCTACCACCCCAGCCGCTGCTTGCCCTCGGCCTCAGCGACGAGGAGGTCTGGGCGCTGCTCGCGGAGTTGATCCGATCGATTCGGCTCCAGGGCGCCGTCGGCGCCCTTGACGGAGTGGACCCCCGCGACGAGGCGTTCCAGCCGCGGCTCGGCCCGATCTACGTACGCGGCACTGGCTCCGACGCGCGCCGCAAGGTGCTCAGCTGGCTGCCGACCAGGGGGACCAACCGGCGGGCCGACTTCGTGACCCGCGTGCTTGCTCGGCTCGACCGGCAGGCGGACCCGATCCAACTGCTGGAGGGCGTGTGGCGCCTGCTGACCAAGGGGCCACAGGCCGAGTGGCTGATCGCCGGCACCGAAGCCGGCATCGGGCAGGTCCATCAGCTCGACTCCGCTTTGATCACCTGCACGCCTACGGTCGGCGGCCTGACCATGTGGCAGTGCAGCAGGTGCCGCAAGCTCACCCCGTTCAACGTGCGCGCCACCTGCCCCACCATGGCCTGCACCGGCGATCTCGAACCTTGGACGTCGCCTGCGGTGGACACCGACCCGGACCACTACCGCAACGTCTACCGGGACTTGAACCCAGTGCCGCTGCGCGTACTCGAACACACCGCCCAGTGGACCAGCGAACGAGCCGCGGAAATCCAGCAGCAGTTCGTCCGCGGCGAAGTCAACGCCCTCTCCTGCTCCACCACGTTCGAACTCGGTGTCGACGTCGGTGAGCTGCAAGCCGTCATGCTGCGCAACATGCCTCCGACCACCGCGAATTACGTCCAGCGGGCCGGTCGGGCCGGCCGCCGAACCGATTCAGCCGCGCTCGTGCTCACCTATGCCCAGCGCCGCTCGCATGACCTCTCTCGGTTCGCCGAGCCCGACCGGATGATCGCCGGCGAGGTCCGGGCGCCGTACGTGCCCCTGACCAACGTGCGGATTGATCGGCGGCACGCCCACTCCGTCGCGCTCGCCGCATTCTTCCGGCACCAATTTCGGTCCCACGGCACCATCTGGCGGACGGCAGGGGAGTTCTTCCTACCAGGTGACGACGGGATCGCCCCAGTCACGTTGGTCCGCGACTTCCTTAACCCAGTTCCTGGGCGGGTCACCGACTCGCTGCGGCAGGTGCTGCCGGCCGAGGTGCGCGACATCATCGGCGTCGACTCCGAAGAGTGGGTCGAGCACCTGGTCGACCTGCTGGAGTCGGTCCGGGTCGAGCTGCAGCAGGATGTCGACACGTACGAGCAGAAGCGGCAGGAGGCCTTCACCGCCCGCCAGGACGACAAGGCCGCGCGGTACGGCCGCGTGATGAACACGATCACTCGCCGCGAACTGCTCGGGCTGCTTGCCAACCGAAACGTCCTGCCCAAGTACGGGTTTCCCGTCGACACCGTCGAGCTGCGGCTGGCCTTCGCGGACGCCCCCATCGCCAAGCAACTAGAGCTTTCCAGAGACCTCTCGTCGGCCATCTATGAGTACGCACCCGGTGCAGAGGTCGTCGCCGGGGGACTGGTCTGGCAGTCGGCTGGCCTGTACCGGCTGCCCGGACGCGACCTTGAGCGACGCTACTACGCGGTGTGCGACGGATGCGGCCACTACCGCGACTCGATCGACCGCCTCGACCAGGAGTGCCCGGCCTGCGGCTCCGCCCTCGTCGGCGTACCCCGTCAGTACGCCATTCCCGTCTTCGGCTTCGTCGCGGCGCGCGGTACGGGCCGGCGACCCACCAGCGCGCCGCGCCGGGCCTGGCACGGCGCAACCCATGTCGTGTCTCCCGGCGCTGAGCTCTACGCGGACAAGTTGGACCTCGCCGGAGGCGCGATCACCATCCGGGCCGGTGCCCGGGGCGAGCTGGTGGCAATCAGCGACGGTGCGATGGGACGCGGCTTCCTCGTCTGCGCGACCTGTGGCTTCGCCCGCCGGGCCATCGACGGTCGGGTTGACCACCAGAGTCCACTCAGCGGCCGCGAGTGCCGTGGCCGCATGGAGAACCTGTCGCTGGCCCACAAATATCAGACGGACGTCCTCGACCTGAGCTTCGACGGTGCGGTCGTGATCGGAGTCGAGGACAACGCCTGGCGATCGGTCGCGTACGCACTGGTGGAGGGGGCGGTGCGCGCGCTCGAGATCTCCCGCGACGACATCGACGCGACGGTCTACCGAACCGAAGCCGGCCGCAGCGTGATCATGCTGTACGACACCGTGCCCGGGGGAGCCGGCCACGTCCGGCGCATCGCGGAGCGACTGCGGGACGTACTCAACCATGCCCTGCAGCGGGTCCGCGACTGTGAATGCGGCCCGGAGACCAGCTGCTACCGCTGCTTGCGGGTGTTCCGCAACGAGCGTCACCACGAGCAGCTACGTCGCGGCGTGGCGGCGGACGTGCTCAGCCGCCTCCTCGGTAAGCACGACCAAGCGCCCGTCGGGGCGCTGCGGGTCTCGCTCTCGGACGTCGGGCCCGCCCTTACCGCGACTCGCCGATTCCTGGTGACGGAGGCGCCCGGCGAGGTCTTCGAGCCCGTCACCTCCGGACAACTCGACCTTTACGAAGGTCGTGTCGTCCTCGCCCGCCGTGACGGCGACGCCGCGGTAGGGCGGCTCTGGCTCCGACGCGATGCCGACGGTGTGGTCGGAGCGGGCCTGCAGCCGATAGCCGGAGCGCCGTTGAATGACGGGGCAGACGATCTCATGCTGATCGGCGTCGCTGTGTGGTGATTTGGAGCTGGCTGTTGCTCCGCATACCCCTTCTGGTCGCCGCCTTGGGCCGTGGCCCCCGCAGAGCGTGGTGACTTCGATAACCGACACCCGCCGATGCAACTCAACTGGAGAGGTGGTCGAGTCCTATGGGGCGCTCGGCTAGCAGAGAGGTAGCCGGCGTTGATGCGCCGCGGCAGAAGGTAGGTCGCATCGCCTCGGAGGACGAGGCCAGCGAGCTAGCGCACCGGTTGTTGGTGCCTGGGCGGCGGTGGCCGGTCGTCGTGCTGACGATTCCGGCGGGGTATGACCAGCCGTTCGGTGATCCGGACGAGATCAAGCAGGCGGTCGGCGACCTGGCCGAGGTGGTGCTGATGCCCACGAGCGACGTCTCGTGGGCGTTCTCGCGGGTGATGCCCACCATGACACAGGTGTACGGCGGCGCGGGTCGGGTGTACCCGGTCGATCATGCCTGGGTTTCTGACCCTGGGCGTAGCAGGTTGCGGTTCGCCTACTCGCCAGACGACCGCAAACGCATCACCGATCAGTTGATCAGCGATGCGCTGCAAGCGGCCATGGCAGCCGGACTCGTTGAGCCCCGCCCGCGTTCGGAGTCTCAGCAGCGGTCGGGACGGGTGCAGGGCGTCATCGGTTCGCGGGCGCTGGTCACGTTGGAAGACATGTCGGCGGCGACGGTGTGGGAGGAGTTGACCCTTCCCGGCGTGACGCTGGACCAGGTGCTCGTCAAGGGGCAGTCAGTCGCGGGCAGCTACGACCGGGACTCGCGGCGCCTGGACGTGCGGGCTGCGCTGCGGTTTACCGACCTCGCCAGGGCCCTGGAGGGTGTGAACGAGGCGTACGAGACCGGTGACGTGGTTCTGGCTGAGGTGGCCGCGGTCACCGATGACGCGGTCACCGTGCGGCTGCTGCCCGGCCTCGCGGTCGAGGTCGGCCGGGAGGCGGTAACCACCAACCCCATCGACACGCTGAGCGGCCTGTTCAGCGTCGGCGAGATCGTCACTGGCCGCCTTGTAGCGCTTGAGCCGCTGCGGATGCGGTTGGATGACGTCGATGACCAAGAGCGGCCGAAGCCCGCGCCGAGTCTGCTTCCGGGCGGGCCGCCGTGGCTGCGTCCGCCCGCCCCGCAGCCCTCAGCCGCGGCGGCGCCCCCAACACCGGCACCGCCGCCGTCGACTACACCACCGAAGCCTCTCGTACGGAGTACGGCGCCGCGACAGCCGACCCCATCCGACCTTGCCCGACAGCTTGCCCCGCCGCAGCAACCCGTGCTGACGCGACCTGCCGAGGCTGTGTCAGCGCGGGAGCAGGCGCGTGTCCTACACCTGAGCAACGAGCTGGCGGCCGAGCGGGCTACCCGCAAGGCCCTAGCCGACGAGCTGACGGGTCTACGAGCCCGAGCCGCTGACCTGGAGGCTGAGCTCACGCAGGCGACTCGGTCCATTGGGCAGCTACAGACCCGCTACCGCGGCGCCGACTTAGCTCGGCAACGGCTCGTCAAGCAGCTCAAGAGCGCGCAGAGCCGTGCCGACCAACCTGCGGCTGCGGAGGGGCCGCTCTTCCTCGATCCCGAGGACCAGTTTCGCTACGAGGTCACCTGTGAGTGGGCACAGCGCGTTCCCGCCGTCGAGAAGGCCACCAAGCCGCTTGCCACGTATGTGGTGGCCCCCGACTTCCTGGATTCCATTCAACAAATGGAGGGCATCAGCAGGGAGAAGGTCGTAGCCGTTGTGGTCGAGGTGCTCACTGGTCAGGCACAGCACATCGCCGGGCGCGACGTGCACCAACTACGGAGTGGCAGCGCGGGCAGCCCCTACGTTCGCCGCGCCGATGGTGCGACCTGTTGGCGAGTGGCGCTGCAGCGGGAATCAGCCGCCGCGCGCCGGCTGCACTACTGGCGTACCCAAGACGGCTACGAGTTCTCCCGCGTCGTTCTCCACGACGACTACCGTCCCTGACGATCGGCGCTCCTGCTCTGGCCATGGCAAACCGGGTCGCTGATCGCCAGTCTAGCGGTGCCGGCCGGCGTCAATCAGCCGCCGGCCGCATGGTGGGCGGGTCGCCTGGTCGTCCATCTCCTTCGGCGGTGCTGGGGGCGGTCGTGGCTGCCAGACCTGATCGCCGCGCTCCCGTCAGGGGGCCCGGTTTTCGATTCGAGGTAGCTCTATCGTGCCGCCGATCGGCGGATCAGCTCGTCGGTGTCCTCGTCAGCTGCCGTCTCCCACTTCTCGCCGTTACCGAACGGCTGGTAGGTCAGCTTCGCTGGCCTACCCCGGTGCCCCTGCGTCACACCGTCGATGACGGAGATCTGCCACTCGCCCCGGGCCGTACCCGGCCGGGCCGTCATCCACGGGCCGGTCGGGATCCACGAGTCGGTGCCGGGCCGGTACAGGCCGACCGAGTTCTCTTCGGGAGCAGAACTGCCGATCCACTCGGCACTCGGCAGCACCGGGCCGGTGCCGGTCACCCTGAACGCCGAAACGGTGTACCTCTTTGCATTTAGGGCGTGTTTCATAAGCCGGTCAGAGCCACTCGCAGATGATGGTGATGGTCAGGACGGCCTGGAAGCGGACGGCTAACTTGTCGTAGCGGGTG
>NZ_JBEZDP010000026.1:0-94243 GCF_040648395.1 Micromonospora sp. NPDC049151 | reverse complement strand
ACCCGCTACGACAAGTTAGCCGTCCGCTTCCAGGCCGTCCTGACCATCACCATCATCTGCGAGTGGCTCTGACCGGCTTATGAAACACGCCCTAGCCCGACAGGCCCGCGCGGACCTCGCAGACCTCGCCGAACGGGCGCTCGTAGACACGAACGGCAGGACCTGCTCCCAACAAGCGAGATCCGCAGGCCACATGACAGGAACTGACGAGATCTTGGTACGAAAGGGCCCCTATGGGGCCGTTTCCTACCAAGATCTGCGGGCTGGCTCCGGAGCGAGGCGGTCACGCGGTCGCGGTCCGCCGGAATGGGCGGCGGGTGGAGTGCATCCCGGGTGGGGCGGGACAGGGGCGGTGGCCGAGAGTGGAGCGGTGCGATATCTGCGCAGCGACGGCCGCGTCGCCATCCGCCGTCCCCGCCCCGCCGACGAGGCGGAGTTCGTCGCCGCCGCCCGGCGCAGCCGCGACCTGCACCATCCGTGGCTGTCAGCGCCGGACGACGCGCAGATGTACGCGGCGTACCTGCGTAAGATCCGGCGGCGGGACAGCTCCGGGTTCCTGTTCTGCGACCGGGAGAGCGGCGAGATCGCCGGGTACGCGAACATCAGCGGCATCGTGCTGGGCGCGCTGCGCGGCGGCTACCTCGGGTACGCGGCGTTCCGCCCGTACGCCGGGACCGGGCACGCCTCGGCCGGGGTGCGGCTGGTGATCGGGTACGCGTTCGGGCCGCTGGGGCTGCACCGGCTGGAGGCGAACATCCAGCCCGGCAACGAGCCGTCGAAGCGGCTGGCGCGACGGCTCGGCTTCCGGCTGGAGGGGTTCTCCCCGGACTATCTGTTCATCGACGGCGCGTGGCGCGACCACGAACGCTGGGCGATCACCGCCCCGGACCGGGCGGACCCGGCGCCGGGACGGTGACCGAGCGGCCTCAGCTACCGGGCTTCGGGAAGGCGACCGGGCTGCGGTGCCCGGCCCGGTCGACCGCGCGTACGCCGAAGAACACGTTGTCCTTGGACAGGTCGATGGTCACCTCGGTGACGTCGCCGACCGGCAGCACCTTCTGCCGTCGGCGCCGGGTGCGTCGCTGACCGCGTCCATCACGTCGGTGGCACGGGAGTCGTAGTGGCCGGTGATGACGTACACCCGCTCTGGTGTGACGTCGCCGCGCAGGGTCGCCACCACGTTGGTGATGGTGGTCGGCTCGGGAATGCGGGAGGCGGGCTGCTGCACGTACGACTGGAGTTCGACAGTCATCCGGCCGCCGGACGCGGCCGCGTACCCGGACAGTTGGGCGTGGATCCAGTCGCGGGCGGCGCCGATGCCGCGTACCGGATCGGTCTGGCTGGACAGGGTGTGGCGGGTGCCGAACGCGGCGAGCCGGCGCACGACGGCCTCGATCCGGCGGCTGTCGATCTCGCGCAGCAGCGCGGTCAGCTCGCGGCCGGGGCGTTGCGGCCGGGCGGGGCGGCCCGGACCCGGGGGAGCGCCGGTCGCGGCGGCGGCCGGGGCGGCGGTGAGCGGGGTCGCGACGGCGGCGGCGGTGGCCGCCGCTGAGGCGGTGAGGAAGGTACGCCGGCTGGGCCTTGTGGGCCGGCCCTCGGCGGTCTCGTGGTTTCCCATCCCGGCATCCTCGCGCCGCTCGCGTGGAATGTCCATATAGCTGCCGATGGATGGATCATGGGCACGTTTGTCGCAGGTCTGCCCGGGAACCGCAGAAGGCATGACGAAACCACGTGTGGTGATCGTGGGGGCCGGGTTCGCCGGGTACCACGCGGCCAAGACGTTGCGCCGGCTGGCCCGCGACCGGGCCGAGATCGTCCTGCTGAACACGACCGACTACTTCCTCTACCTGCCGCTGCTGCCGGAGGTGGCGGCCGGCGTGGTGGAGCCGACCCGGATCGCCGTGCCGCTGGCCGGCACGCTCGACGGCGTTCGCGTGGTGGTCGGCGAGGCGGACCGGGTCGACCTGCAGAACCGGTGGGTCGGCTACCGCTCGGTCGAGGGCGAGCACGGGCAGCTCGCGTACGACCGTCTCGTGCTCAGCGTCGGCAGCGTCAACAAGCTGCTGCCCATCCCCGGCGTGACCGAGTACGCCCACGGCTTCCGTGGCCTGCCCGAGGCGCTGTTCCTGCACGACCACGTGGTCCGGCAGATCGAGCTGGCCGAGCTGACCGAGGACCCGGCCGAGCAGCGGGCCCGTGCCACGTTCGTGGTGGTCGGCGCCGGCTACACCGGTACGGAGGTGGCCGCGCACGGGCAGCTGTTCACCGACCGCCTGATGGCCCAGCGCCCGCACCTGAAGGTCCGGCCGCGCTGGATGCTGCTGGACGTGGCGCCCCGGGTGCTGCCCGAACTGGACCGGCGGATGTCCGTCACCGCCGACCGGGTGCTGCGCAAACGCGGTGTTGACGTGCGGATGGGCACCTCCGTCGCCGAGGCCACCCCGGACGGCGTGATGCTCACCGACGGCGAGTACGTCCCGACGTGCAGCCTCATCTGGTGCGTCGGCGTACGCCCCGACCCGTTCGTGGCCGAGCTGGGCCTGCGCACCGAGAAGGGCCGGCTGGTGGTCGACGAGTTCCTCAACGTCCCCGGCTACCCGGATGTGTTCGCCTGCGGCGACGCCGCCGCCGTGCCCGACCCGACCCGCCCCGGGCAGGTGTGCGCGATGACCGCGCAGCACGCCCAGCGGCAGGGCAAGCTGGCCGCGCACAACATCGCCGCCTCGTACGGCCAGGGCGAGCGCAAGTCGTACAAGCACCACGACCTGGGCTGGGTGGTGGACCTCGGCGGCAAGGACGCGGCGGCGAACCCGCTGAAGGTGCCGCTCGCAGGGCTGCCCGCCAAGGCCGTCACCCGGGGCTACCACCTGCTGGCCATGCCGGGCAACCGGCCCCGCGTCGCGGCGGACTGGGCGCTGGACGCGACGTTGCCCCGCCCCGCCGTGCAACTCGGCCTGGTGCCCGCGAACGCGGTGCCGCTGGAGAGCGAGTCACCGGAACTGGCCCGCCGCCACTGAGCGCCGCCCGTACGCCGGCCGGCTCTCACCCGCCGGCCGGCGGCCGTTCGGGTGTTCTGGCGCTACCGGCCGGACCTGTGTCGGGCGGCTCGGCCGGATCGCCGTCGGCGGGCTGCGGCAGGGCCTGCCGCCCGGCCGGGACGAACTCACGCAGCAGCACCTGGACGATGCCCGCCGCCGGGATCGCCAGCAGCGCGCCCACCAGGCCGGCCAGCTCGACCGACAGCAGGACGCTCACCAGCACCGTCAACGGGTTCAGCCGGACCGCGCGGGCCATGATGACCGGTTGCAGCAGATGGTTCTCCACCTGCTGGTAGACCACGAAGAAGACAAGCACGACGAGGCCGGCGGTGGGGGAGTGCAGGAACCCCGCGCCGGCCGCGACGGTCGCCCCGAGCGTGGCGCCGACCAGCGGGATCAGGTCGAACACGGCCACCGCCAGCGCGATCACCGCGGCGAACGGCACACCGAGCAGGAACAGCACGAGGAACGTCAGGCCGCCGCAGATCACGCTGATCAGCAGGTTGCCGCTCAGGTAGCCGGTGACGATCCGGGACGAGTCACGCCCGATGCGCCGCAGCCGCGCCGCTGTGCCGTCGCCTGTCAAGCGCAGTGTGGCGGCCACGATCCGCGGCGCCTCCAGGACCATCAGGTATGCCAGCACCACCACGGTGACCAGGGCGGCGACTGCCTGCACCACGCTGCGGACCACCCCCACCGTGGGGTCGCCGAGCCGGGCGCCGTACCGGCGCAGCCGGCCGGGTTCGGCGTACCGGAGCAGGTGGAAGCGGTCCAGCAGCCGCCCGACCGGCCCCTGCCCGGCCTGCGCCTCGCGCACCAGGTCCGGCACCCGGTCGGCGAAGCGGCCCACCTCGTCCACCAGCGGCACCACGATCAGCGCGCCGAGGGCGGCGAACAGCGCGAACGCGGCCAGGAAGACGAGCAGGGTCGCCAGCGCCCGGCGGCGTACCCGGCGTTCGAGACGGTCCACGAGCGGTTTGAGGGCGACCGCGAAGAACACCGCCACCAGCCCCCACACCAGCACCCGGCGGGTGGCCCAGACCAGCGCCAACGCGACCACCGTCGCGAGGACGAGACCGATCACGATCAGCGTCCGGCGCGCGGTGGACCGGTCGTCGGCGGCGCTCATCCGGCGCGGCTACCCGCCGCACCCCAGGGGAAACCGGCTCAGCCCAGGTCGGCGTCGGTGACCGGGTGGGCGCCGGCGGCGAACGCGTCGAGCGTCGCGGCGTGCAGCACGGTCCCGGGCACCGGGTCGGCGGCGACGCGGTTGGCGAGCCGGCGTACCGGGAGACGGTCCGGCGCGGGCGAGGCGGCGAGCACCACGTTGCCGTACCGCCGGCCGCGCAGCATCCGCCGGTCGGCGATGAGGCAGACGTCGGCGAACACCGCGCGCAGCGTGGCCACCTGCGCCCGGGTGTGCGCCAGCGGCGGCAGGTCGGTGAGGTTGATCAGGTAGAGGCCGTCCGGGCGCAGCACCCGGGCCACCTGCGCCGCGAACTCGACCGCCGCCACCTGAGGCGGCATCCGGGCCGCCCGGTAGACGTCGGCCACCACCACGTCGTACGTCCCGGACGGTGCCTCGGCGACCGCCTCCCGCGCGTCGCCGAGCGCCACCACCACCGCGGGCGGCAGGGGCGGCAGCTTACGCCGGACCAGCTCGACCACGCCCGGATCGCGCTCGATCACCCGCTGCGCCGAACCGGGCCGGGTGCTCGCCATCCAGCGCGGCAGCGTGAGCGCGCCGCCGCCGAGGTGCAGCGCGCACAGCGCCGCGCCACGCGGGGCGGCCACGTCGATCGCGGCGGCGATCCGCCGCACGTACTCGAAGTGCAGGTACCGGGCGTCGGCCACGTCGACGTACGACTGCTCGACCCCGTCGGCCAGCAGCGTGCGCCCGGACGGACGGGCCGGGTCCACCACGATCTCCAGGGTCTCGGTGTCGTCGTGATCCACGGCGGGACACGGTACCGCGCGGTCGCGGGCGGCCCCGGCCCGCGTGGGACCGGGGCCGTTCCGCCGCCGGCTCAGCCGGCCGCCATCCCGGCGCCGGCCTCGTCGATCGCCGCGTCCACCCGGTGCGCGAGGTCCACGTCCGCCGCGGTCACGCCGTCGACCTGCTGGGTCCGGACGGTCAGCACGGCGTTGTCCGGGTCCGGCCGCCCGATCTGCGGCGACCGTCCGACGTCGGACTTGAGCCGGTCCAGCCGGTCGAGGACCCGGTCCAGGTTGCCGCCGGGCAGCTCGATCGTGCGCACCAGCGACCGCCTGTCGCTGGACCAGTAGGGCAGCGTGGCGAGCGCGTCACGCAGCTCCGCCTCGGTCAGCGGCGCGGTGGCCGAGGACGCGCCCACCAGGCCGCCGCCGAAGTCGGTCGGCCCGAGCAGGTCGCGCAACCCGTCGGGTACGCGCAGCGACTCGACCAGTTCCGCGTCGGCCTCGGCGAGCGCGGCGAGCGTCGCCTCGGCCTGGTAGCGCGCCTGCTCCGGGGTGAGGCGGCTGTACCGGCCGACCTCGGCCAGGAAGCCGGGCAGGTCGCGGCGGCGTTCCATGCCGTGCACCGGCACCACGTCGTGCAGGGTCAGCGGCACCGCCTCCAGCAGCCGCTCCCGTTCCGCCTCGTCCAGCGCCCGCGCCAGGGCCAGCACGGTGGCCTCCGCCGCTACCTTGGCTTCGCGGAAGTCCACCCCGGCGCGCCGGCTCACGTCGTCGACGAGATCCCGGTAGCCCATCGAGACTCCGGGTGACGGCACCGGGTCCGGCAGCGGGCGCGGACGCTCCGCGACGGCGACCGGCGGCGGCGCGGGACCACCCCGGGTGCTGTCCGGCTTGTGCCGTCCGGCCGGCGGCGGGCCGGACCGGTCGTGCTGGTCCAGCGAGGTGACCTGCTTGGACGCGCTCAGGCTGGCGCCGGTCTGGCTCGGCCGCCGCCCTCGCTCGCGGGCCTCGCGGGCCAGGGTCCGGCGGCGCTGGTTGTCGCCCTCCATCTGCTTGCGCATCGTCGCACCTCGTTCCTGGGTCGGTTGCGCTTGCGCCGATCGCGTTCCCGGCGCTGGCGGGAAGGTAACGGCGGACCGCCCGGCGGACGCTTCACTCGCTGCGGGTGAGGAGTGCTCACCCTGGCGGGCGGCAGGCTCGGACGGACCGGACAACTTCCGACGCACGCGGAAGGGCAGGTCGACATGAAACGGATCGTGGAGATCGTCCCCGCCCGTCCCGGCTGGTACGCCCGCTGGCGGATCGGCCCGGACGCCACCCGCTCGTACCCGGTGACCCTGTGGGCGCTGCTGGAGCAGCACGACGGCAGCGGACGCGAGGTCGTCGGCGTCGACTGTGTCGGGCAGTGGCCCGGAGCGGACGACGACGACATGAGCGGGGACTTCGTCCGTTATCTGTTCCAGACGCCCGATTCCGGTGCTCCGGAGGACGTCGAGGCGCCGGTCACGCCGCACCGGCAGGCCGCGCCCGCCGCCTGAGCCTTCCTCCCGGCCCCCGGCCCCTGGTCCCAGGGTCGGGGGCCACCCCTGTCCACCGGCTGGTCAGCCCGCTTCGCGGGGGTCAGCCGACCTCGCGGGCGCCGCGGGTCAGGTCGCGCGGCGGGGCGGCCAGCAACTCGGCCAGGCCGGTGCGGTCCAGCAGGTGCTTGATCTGCGGGTTCAGGTGCAGCAGGCGGATCGCCCCGGTGCCGGCGCGGTGGATCACCACGAGCGCGCTCAGGCCGGAGGAGTCGCAGAGGTCCACCCCGGCGAAGTCGAGTTCCAACTCCTGGTGACCCTCGCGGCGCAGGTGGGCCACGGCGTCGACGAGCTCGGGCGCGGTGTCGAAGTCCAGTTCCCCGGCCAGCCGCACCCGGGCGGAACCGGCGCCGAGCCGGTCCACCTCGATGGTCAACATCTGGGAGGGCACATGTCCATGTTCCCAGCCGGGCCCGGCCGGGAAACCCCCGGGGTCACGCGGACGCGGTCGATCCCGGCGCGGGACGGCCGGGCGCGTCGTCGACCGGCGAACGCTCGAGCAGGCCGGTGACGCCGGTCAGGTCGAGGATGGTCTCCAGGAAGCGCGGGACCGCACGCAGCTCGATGGCGGTGCCCGCCTGCTGGCCCTCCCGCCAGGCGTGCACGATCACGGACAGGCCGGTGCTGTCCATGAACTGCAGGTCGCCGAAGTCGAACACCAGCGTCGCGGGGCACCCGGCGAGCAGCCGGTCGATCTCGGCGCGCAGCGGGGCCGCCGTGGCGTACGCCAGGTCGCCGCCGACGACGACGACCGGGACGGCCGGGTCGGAGCGGTCCACGGAGACGCTCAGCGGGCTCGCCTCGGGCCTTCTCCGTTGAGGAACCACGTCACGCCTTTCCGCGGGCTGCCGGCCGGGCCGGGATTGACAGGATCGTAACAACAGCGGCCTCACCTCGCTGGACGCGCGAGCCGGCCGGCAGCGCCGCGGGGTGGCGGTCCCGGCACACCGGCGTAGGGTGGTCGGTGAGACGTGACCACAGGCGCCAGGTCCGGCGCCCCCGGGTGTCGACGAGGAGAGTGGGGCTCAGCTGGTGACTGCTGCCGACGTCAGGGGTGCCGACCCGGGCGACGGACGGATCTCCACGCCGAGCGCCGCACGGGCCCCGGCGTGGTCCTCCGCCGCGCCGGTGCCGTCCGCCCTGCCGCCGCTGGCAGCCGACCGCGACCTCACCGTGCCGAACTGGTCCGAGGTGGTCGAGCACTTCCGCGAGGGCCTTGTCGTGTGCGACGCCGACGGCGTCGTCCAGCACGTGAGCCCGGTCGCGGAGCGGCTGATCCCCGAGGTGACCCCCGGCGAGCTGCTGGCCGCAGCCGGGCCGGCCCCGCTGCGCGGCGACAGCCCGGCCGAGTTCACCCACCACGGGCGCCGGCTGCGCGTACGGCCGGTCGCGCTGTCCCACCGCCGCCGCTGCTGGTACGTCGACGACGTCACCGAGATCGTCAGCCGGGCCGACGCGCTGCTCGCCGAGCGGGCCCGATCCGCCTTCCTCGCCGTGGTCGGCGAGAAGCTCGGCAATCCGCTGCACCCGGATCGCGCCGCCGCCGCCGTGGTGCGCCTGGCGGTGCCCACCGCTGCCGACGTGGCGGTCCTCGTGCTCGCCCCGCGCTCCGGCCGGGCACGCTGGTGGCGGGCGGTACGCGCGGACGACCGGGCGCCGGTCGTGGACAGCGGGATGCTGGCCGCCCCGGCGCTTCCCGCGGCCATCGAGGCGGGCCTGGCCGGCACCGAGCCGCACGAGCTGGACTGGCTGGTCGAGCAGGCCGCCGAGGCGGGCTGGCTGCCCGGCCTGGACGCCTCCGGCGCCACCGCGCGGGTGGTGCCGCTGCCCGGCCGGGAGGCGCCGGCCGGTGCGCTGCTGGTGGTCCGGCGTGCCGACCGCTGGTACGACGAGGCCGACGTGGACCTGGTCCGCGCGTTCGCGGCCCGGGCCGGCGCGGCGCTGACCACCGCCATGCTCTACCGCGACCAGGCCGAGGTCGCCGACACGTTGCAGGCCAGCCTGCTGCCGGTCGAGCCGGCCGCCGCGACCGGCGTGCAGTGGGGCACCGCGTACCGGCCGGCGCAGGCGGGTCTGCGCATCGGCGGCGACTTCTACGGCTCGCACCGGCTCGCCGACGGCGGCTCGGTCTTCTTCCTCGGCGACGTGTCCGGCAAGGGCGTGGAGGCGGCCGTGTTCACCGGCCAGCTGCGTCAGTGCCTGCAGGCGCTGCACCGGGTCGAGACCCAGCCGGGGCGGCTGCTGAAGCTGCTCAACGACGCGCTGCTGGAGACCACGCAGGCGCACGGGCAGGGCCGGTTCGCCACCATGGTGCTCGGCGTGGCCCGGCCGCAACGCGACGGCGGCCTGACGCTCACCCTGGCCGGCGGCGGGCACCTGCCGCCGCTGGTGCTGCGGGAGTCCGGCGACGTCGAGGTGGTGCCGCTGCGCGGCATGCTGATCGGCGTGGTGCCCGATCCCCGCATCGGCGAGGTGACGGTGCACCTGGCGCCGGGGGAGACCTGCCTGTTCTACAGCGACGGGGTGACCGAGGCGCGCGGCGGCCGGCGCGGTGACGAGCAGTTCGGCGCCGAGCGGCTGCTCAACGCCGTGACCGGTTGCCACCGGATGCCCGCGCCGGCGCTCGCCGAGCGGATCGAGCAGGTGACCTGCGACTGGCTCGCGCACGGCGACCACGACGACATCGCGGTGCTGGCGCTGCGGGCCACCGGTCCGGCCGGTCGCGCGCCGCGACACCTGCACGCTGTGCCGGATCCGGCCGGGACCGAACGACCGAGGGAGTTGTCCGCGTGACAGTGCCGACCGTGGAGGCCGACCCGGGTCACGCCTTCGCCAGCTACCTGGAGTGCCTGGCCGACGCCGACGAGGCCGCCGCCGTGGCGGTGGCGCGTGGGCTGCTGGAGGCGGGCGTGCCGGCCGAGCGGGTGCTGCTGGACCTGGTCGCCCCGGCCCAGGCCGAGGTGGGTGAACGCTGGGCCCGCAACGAGTGGAGCGTCGCCCAGGAGCACGCCGCGACCCACATCAGCGAGCGGGTGGTGGCCGCGGTGGCCGCGTACGCCGATCCGCGCCCGACCCGGGGGCGGATCGTGATGGCCTGCATGGACGGGGAGTGGCACGCGTTGCCGGCCCGGCTGGTGGCCGAGGTGCTGCGGCTGCGCGGCTGGCAGGTGATCTTCCTGGGCGCCAGCGTCCCGGCCGCGCACCTGGTGTCCTACCTGCACCGCTACGACGCGGAGGCGGTCGCGCTGGCCTGCGCCCTGCCGATGCGGCTGCCGCACGCCCACCGGATGGTGGAGGCGTGCCGCCGCTCCGACGTGCCGGTGGTGGTCGGTGGCCGGGGCTTCGGCGACGACGGCCGCTGGGCGCGCGTGCTCGGTGTGCCCTGGGCGCCCGACGCGCCGGCCGCGGCGGATCTGGTGGCCGACGAGCGGGCGCTGCGCGAGACACCGCCCGCGCGGCTGGACCACCTGGCCGACGACGAGTACGCCAGCCTGGTCAAGCGGCGCGGCGAGCTGATCGACAGCGCCCTGGCCGATCTGCGGGAGCGGGTGCCGTCGACCGCCGACTACACCCCCGCGCAGCTCGACTCCACGATCAGCGACCTCGGCTACATCGTGGACTTCCTGGCCGCGGCGCTCTACGTGGACGACGCGACGCTGTTCACCGGCTTCGTCGAGTGGCTGGTGGAGATCCTGGTCAGCCGCGGGGTGCCGGCCGGCGCGGTGGGGTTGACGCTGGAGCACTATGGACACCAGCTTCGCGACTTCCCGCGCGCGGCCGCCTTCCTCGACCGGGGCCGGGCCCTGGTGGGCGGGTTGTCGGCGGCGGGCCGCTGACGGGCCCGCGGCTGGCCGTCGCATATACTTGCACCACTGCAAGGGTTCGCCTGCGGTGGGAGCGAGAGGGGCCACTGTGACGTTCACCGTCACGTACGCCCAGCGGGACGGGGGCGGCGCCCGCCTCCTGCTGGCCGGCGAACTCGATCTCAGCACGGCCGGCGAGCTGAACTCGACGATCGACCGGCTGGTCGCCGAGGGGCGGCGCGAGCTGCTGCTCGATCTCACCGGCCTGACGTTCTGCGACTCCACCGGCATCGCGGCGTTCGTCCGCGGGGACAACCTCGTCGCCGCCGACGGCGGCTGGCTGCGGCTCACCGGGGCGACCGGCCGGGTCGCCCGGGTGCTCCAGGTGACCGGGCTGGCCGAGGTGCTCCACCACGACCGCGACACGGTCGACCCGACCGCGTCGGCCGCCTCCTGATCCGGTACATTTCCCCGCCAGCAGCCGGCCGTGTGCCGGGCGCCCTCCTCACCACGAAGCAGGTAACCCGATGGGTCAGACCAGCCCCAGCCCCGTTCGCATCCTCGTGGTGGACGACGACCCGGGTGACGTCCTGATGATCGAGGAGGCGCTCGCCGACTCGGACGTCGACAAGGTCATCGACGTGGTCGCCGACGGCCAGGAGGCGATGGAGTTCCTCCGCCGCGAGGGCCGGCACGCCGAGGCGCAGCGCCCGGACGTGATCCTGCTCGACCTGAACATGCCCCGGATGGACGGGCGGCAGGTGCTCGGCGAGGTCAAGGGTGACGAGAGCCTGCGGACCATCCCGATCGTCGTGCTGACCACCTCCAACGCCGACACCGACGTGGTCAGCAGCTACACGTTGCAGGCGAACGCGTACGTGACGAAGCCGATCGACCTGGACGACTTCAACGACGTGGTGCGCCGGATCGACGAGTTCTTCGGCCGGGTGGTCGTGCTCCCGAAGCACCAGTAGGGGCGCGGAGTCCGGGCCCCCGCATCCTGAACATTTTGCGGGAACGGCCGCGCCGGGCGCGTACCGACCCGCAGGATCGGCAGGTGGGGGACGTACCGGCTGCCTGGGGGGCGACGCATGAGGTTCTCGGTGGTGGAGGCCGGCTACGACCGGCGGCAGGTCGACGCCTGCCTGGACGAGCTGAGCCTGCGGCTGGGTCGGCTGGCGGCGCGAGCGGAGGGCGCCGCCGGGGCCGGCCGGGAGTGGGACCAGATCCGGTCGGACGCCCTGCACCTGTGCGACTTCCTGCACCGTCGTACCGCCCCGGTCGAGGAGGGCGCGTCGCGCCCCTCGCCGGCCGAACGGGAGGCCGCCGAGCTGCTGGCGGCGGCCCGCGCCGAGTTGGAGGCCGCCCGCGAGGAGGCCCGCCGGTTGCGGGAGGAGGCGTACGCCGAGGCGGTGCGCGCGCGCCGCGAGTTCGAGGCGGCCCTGCTGGCCCGCCGCCGCCGGGAGTCCCGGATCGACGAGATCCTGGCCGGTGCGCGGGGCGAGCGGGTGCCGGTGGACACCCCGGCCGCCGCGGCGAGCGTGCGGCCCGCCGGCACCGGGCGCAGCGCCGCCTGACCCGGGTCAGACCAGCGCCGCCACCACCGTCGAGGCGCGCTTCTCGTGCCGGGCGTACGCGTCCGGGTAGGCGGACACCTGCACCGCCTGGGCGGCGGCGGTGACGCTCATGTCCTCCCAGCCCGGCACCTCGCGAAGCGCGGCGTAGAAGGCGCGGGCGGCGTACGCCGGTCGCATGAGCTGGGCGACGGTGCCCCAGCCGCTGCTGGGCCGCTGCTGGAACAGCCCGACCGAGTCGTGGTCGGAGCCGCTGCCCTGGTGCGGGTGGTCGAAGGACTGCGGCAGCGCGTCGCTGGCCAGGTTGTAGAGGTCGCTCTCCTGCATGGCGGTGGCCACCGCCACGACCATGGCCCGGCGGGGCATCCTCATGTCCCGTCCCACGTCGACGATGGCCTTGGCGTTGTCCATCTGCCGCTGGTCCAGGCCGGCGACCGGGCGGGGGCGCTGCGCGCGTACCGGCTTCTGCGGCGGCTTCGTCGTCGCCGGGGCCGTGCTGGGCGTGGGAGCCGGCGGCGGCAGGGCCGCGGCGGCCGGTGGCGCGACCCGGGTGAAGTCGCGGGAGGCCCGCTGCTCGGCGGCGGCCCGGTCGGCGACCGCCTCGCGTACCTCCAGGTGCGCCGGGCCGCTCTCGCCGACGCCCGCCACGCCGATCAGGCCGAGGCAGCAGGTGACGCCGGTGGCCACCGCGACCCGGCCGGACACGGTCCGGGACGGGCCGCGCCGGGGCGGTTCCGGGGCACGGTGACGTCCCACCCGCCGTTCGGCTGATGCCGGGTCAATCGTTCGGCGAACCGGGCGGTTGGCGGGCAGCGGCTGATGATCGGACTCGTCGGGATGCACCCGCCGAGGCTAGAAAGCCTGCGGGCCGTTGCCATCGGGGTGATTGGTGGCATGCGCCACAATCCGCCGCATTGGCGGGCGACATTAGGTACTGCCGATCATGAGAAGCGCTAATGGTGCGTACCCGAAAGAATGCCTATGTCGGTTTCGGCAGTACGAAACGGGCGTTCGGCGGCGCCGGTGGCGACTGACGCGCACCTCCACCGTTCGGCCGACGGTGCCGTGGTCGGCCGGCCCGCGCCCGCCGGCGGTCCGCCGACCCGCCGGATCGACCCCCGGCGATCCGGCGGCGCCCGCACCGGAGCCTCGTGGATCATGGCACGCCGCCGCGCGGCGTCCCGGGCGCTCGCTACGATTCCGACGGTGACGCAGCGGATGGCCGACGAGCGCCCGCCCGGCCCCCGCAGCCGGCGCGGCGCCCTCGTCATCGCCTGCGCCGTGCTGCTCGCGCTGCTGCTGGCCGGGCACCGGGCGGTGCCGAACGTACACGGCCTGGGCAGCCTGGTGGACAGCGTCACCCCGCTGCTCGGCGTCGCCGTACCGCTGCTCGCGCTCGTGGCGCTGCTGCGCCGCTCCCGGGCGGCGTTGCTGGCGGTGCTGCTGCCGGCCCTGGTGTGGGCGGCGCTCTACGGGCGCGCGTGGCTGCCCCCGGCGGCCGCCGCGGACGGCGTCACGGTCCGGGTGGCCAGCCAGAACCTGCGTGCGGGCAACCCCGACCCGGCCGCCACGCTGGGCGCGCTCACCGGCGAGGCCCCGGACCTGATCGGGCTCCAGGAGGTCGCCGACGGCGACCGGGTGGCGTCGGCGCTGGCCGGGCGCTACCCGCACCGGGCGGTGGTGTCGACTGTCGCGCTGTGGAGCCGGTGGCCGATCCGTGAGGCGCACGGCGTGGACACCGGGCTGGGCTGGGACCGCGCGCTGCGGGCCGTGGTCGCCGGGCCCCGGGGCGACCTGACCGTGTACGTGGTCCACCTCGGGTCCGCGCGGGCCGGGCACACCGCCACCCGGGACCAGACCGTCGCCGCGCTCGCCGACGCGGTGCGCGCCGACCGGTCCGACCGGCTGGTGGTGCTCGGCGACCTGAACACCGCCACCACCGACCGGGTCTTCGACCCGCTGACCCGGCTGCTCGGCGACGCGCAGGCCGAGGCCGGGCAGGGATTCGGCTTCACCTGGCCGGCGGAACTGCCTGTCACCCGGCCGGACCACGTCCTCTACCGGGGGCTGACCCCGGCCACCGCCGGGGTGCTGCACACCCCGGCCAGCGACCACCGCGCGGTGACCGCCGGCTTCCGCTGGTGAGCGCTCAGTGCCGGCCGTTCTCCGCCGGGGTCACGGTGAGCCGGTGCCGGCTCGGGTCGCCGCTGGAGAAGGGCCAGAGCCGGTCGGCGTACGCGACCAGGTCGGCCAGCTGTTCGCGGGTCAGTCCCGCCGAGGAGATCTCGGCGTGCACGTCGGCCCGGTAGCGGCCGTCGTCGTCGCGGCCCAGCTTCGCCTCGGCGGTCACCTGCACGGTGTGCGCCTCGTCGGTGATCTCCCCGGCCGCCTCCACCGCCGCGTGGTGCAGGCAGGAGGCGAACGCCGCGGCCAGGAGCTGCTCCGGCGTCAGGCCGGTGCAGTGCGGCGCCAGCGGGGACGCCAGGGCGGAGGAGAGCCCGCCGTCATCGGTGCGTACGTGACCGCCCGCCGCGGTCGCCGTGGCCGTCTCGGCCAGCCAGGAACTCGGATCCGGCATCGCGTTCCTCCCGTCACTCACCGGCCCGCGTTCCCGGACCCGCGGCGGCGAAACCGTGCCCGGGCCGGCAGTAGGAGCGCTCAGCCGACCCGGCCGCTGGTCGCGGCGTCGACGGCCATCGCCTCGGTGGCCTCGGCGGCGGCCCGGCTGGTCCACGGCGACACCTGCGGGACGCGCTGCCGGGGCAGGATCGCCGTCATCGGCACGTAGACCCGGGCGTCCACGGCCTCGGCCAGCAGCAACGCGGCCATCGGGCTGGTCGGCCGGGCACCCGGGTCGGCGTCGAGGCAGCTCCGGCACAGCTCGGCCACCTCGCCCGGCAGGCCGGGCACGTCGGGCAGCGGGCGGGGCGGCCGGCGGCGGCGCGACCCGAGCAGCTGTGTGGTGCTGGCGGCCTCGTACGGCAGTTCACCGGTGAGGCAGTAGTACAGCAGCACGCCGAGGGCGTACATGTCCGCGGCCGGGGTGGCCGGCTGCCGGTCGAGCTGCTCCGGAGCCAGGTACGCGGGGGTGCCCACCACGACGCCGTCCGGGGTGTGGTCCGGTGCGCCGGCCGGGGTGGCGATGCCGAAGTCGAGCACCTTCACCCCGCACGGGGTGAGGATCACGTTCGCGGGCTTCACGTCCCGGTGCACGATGCCGTGGGCGTGCGCGGCGGCCAGCGCGGCGCACACCTCGGCGCAGACCCGTACCGCGATGCGCCAGTCCAGCGGCCCGCCACGCAGGTGCGCGGCGAGGGTCTCGCCCTCGGCCAGCTCCATCACGATGTACGGCACCGGCCGCCCGTCCGGCAGCGTCGCGGTGCCGAAGTCGTGCACGCTGGCCACGTTCGGGTGCACCAGCCGCGCCGCCGAACGCGCCTCGGCCCGGATCCGGTCCACCGAGCCGGCGTCGCCGTCCAGCGCGGGGGAGATGAGCTTCACCGCGACGGTACGGTCCAGCACGCGGTCGTGCGCGCGCCACACCTCCGACATGCCACCCAGGCCGGCTCGCTGTTCGAGCTCGTACCGCCCGCCCAGCGTCCTCATCGCCCACTCCTCGCCTCGTCCGGTGTGCCCTCCGGTCCCGCTACCCGGCCCCGGAGCTGTGCAAACCGCCGGGGGCCGCCGCTCCGGCGGGGTAGCTTCGCGGCGGGGGACTCGACGGACGGAGGGCGGCGGTGGCTCTGGTGCGCGTACGGTTCGTCGGCGGACCGGCCGACGAGCTGACCCGGGATCTGCCAGCCGGTCCGGGCGGCGCGCCGCCGCCCCGGTGGGTGCTGCGGCATCCGGAGGAACCGGCCGAGGGTGTGGCCGACCATCTCTACGAGCGCGACGACCACGCGTCGCCCGGTGGCTGGACGATGCGGTACGTGCACACGTTCCCGTTCGGCGCGACCGAGTGAGGCGGCACGGCGGCGCCGCCCGGGACGTCAGGCCGGCCGGACACCTGTGGTGCCGAGGATGACCGAGGCGACCAGTTCCGGATCGTCGTGCATCGGCACGTGCCCGCAGCCGGGCAGGTCCAGGTGCCGCGCGGCGGGCAGCCGGGTACGCGCCAGCGCCGCCTGCCGGTAGGGCAGTATCCGGTCCCGCGTACCCCAGGCCACCGTGACCGGCACCGTGGGCGCGCCCGCGTAGGCGTACCCCCGGCCCGCGCGGGCGACGGCGCGGAACGCCCGTGCCTGGCGCAGCGCGCGGGCGTCGGCGAGCGCGTCGTCGAGCGCCATCCGGTTCGGCCGGGCCAGGATCATGCCCATCGCCAGCATCCGCAGCGCGGGCGCGGCGAACAGGCGGCGCAGCACCGGCTCGGGCAGCCGGGCCGCGTTGCGGTGCAGGGACAGCACGGTCAGCGCCCAGCGCAGTTCGCGTGCGGTGCAGAAGCCGGCCGGTGACAGGGCGGTCGCGGAGGTGACCGCGCCGAGCGCGGCCAGCTCCAACGCGATCGCGCCGCCGAGGCTGTTGCCCGCGACGTGCGGGCGTTCCAGCCCGAACGCGGCGAACAGCTCGGCCATGGCGGCGGCCAGGCCGGACATGTCGGCGGGCAGCCCGGCGGCGGGCACCGGGGAGCGGCCGAAGCCCGGCAGGTCGACGGCGATGACGTCGTGCGCCTCGGCGAGGCGGTCCAGCACCGGCCGCCAGGCGCCACAGTGGTGACCGATGCCGTGCAGCAGCACCAGCGGCGGTCCGGCGCCCCGCCGCTCGTAGACGACGTCCACCGGCGTGGTCACGACCGCGCCCGCGGGGTGCTGGCGCCGAAGCCCCGGCCCAGCGCCCGGGACTGTTCCTCGATCAGCGGCACGGTGGCCCGGGCGGTCCGGCCCACCAGCCGGTCGGCCAGCGGGCTGACCAGCACCGACCGCACGGCCTGCACGCCCGCTACGGCGCGCGGCACGTACACCCGGCGGCTGCGGCGCTCGATCGCCCGGACGAACGCCTCGGCGCACTCGGTCACGGTGGTGGTGCGGCGCAGCGGCCACGGCAGCTTCGCCAGGGCCGTGGAGAAGGCCGGCAGATCGGCGCGCGCCTCGCGGACCAGGTCGGTGTCCACCCACGACGGATGGGCGGTGCCGACCGCCACCCCCCGGTGCGCCAGCTCCAGCCGGACCGCGTTGCCGAACTGCTCGACGCCCGCCTTGGAGGCGCAGTACGCGGCCATGCCGGGCAGCGCGGCGAACGCCGCCGCCGAGGAGACGATCAGCAGGTAGCCGCCCCGGTCGACGAGCGCCGGCACGGTCGCCGCGGCGGTGCGCATCACCCCGATCAGGTTGACCTCGACGGTACGCACCAGCGCCTCGACGTCGCCGACGGCGATCGTGCCCCGGTTGGCGACCCCGGCGTTGGCGACCACCGCGTCGATCCCGCCCAGTGCCGCCACGGTGCCGTCGACCGCCTCGGCCAGCGCCTGCTGGTCGGTGACGTCGGCGGCGAACCAGGCGTGTCCCGGGCCCAGCTCGGCGGCGAGCGCGGCGAGCCGGTCGGGTTCCAGCCCGACCAGTGCCAACCGGGCGCCGCGTGCGGCGGCGAGGCGGGCGGTGTGCTCGCCGATGCCCCGGGCCGCCCCGGTCACCAGCACCACCTTGCCGGCCAGCCGGCCGGACAAACGACCGTCGATGGACATGCCGGGAAGTTACCACTGGGTAGCCGGGGTGCGGAAGACCTCGCCGGACCTGGCCGGAACGCCGCCGCGCGGCGCGCACAGCTGGTACACAGGATCGGGACAGCCCGGCGACAGCGGGTCCGCCCACGATGGGGGCATGGTCATGAACGCGCAGTCCGCGCAGGGTCGCATCGAGCTGCGCCGACCGGACGGCGAACCGGTGCGGGTGCTTGTCGTCGACGACGAGCCGACACTCACCGACCTGCTCTCGATGGCCCTGCGCTACGAGGGCTGGCAGGTCGCCACCGCCGGCAGCGGCATGTCCGCGGTCACCACCGCCCGCCAGTTCCGCCCGGACGCGGTGGTGCTCGACGTGATGCTGCCCGACCTGGACGGCTTCCAGGTGCTGCGCCGCCTGCGCGAGCAGTTCCCGAGCGTGCCGGTGCTGTTCCTGACCGCCCGCGACGCCGTGGAGGAGCGCGTCGCGGGGCTCACCGTCGGCGGCGACGACTACGTCACCAAGCCGTTCAGTCTGGAGGAGGTGATCGCCCGGCTGCGCGCGCTGCTGCGCCGCTCCGGCTTCGCGGTCGCCGCCCGCGAGGAGGCGGTGCTCACCGTCGGCGACCTCACGCTGGACGAGGACAGCCACGAGGTGCGCCGCGGCGACGACCTGATTACGCTCACCGCCACCGAGTTCGAGCTGCTGCGCTACCTCATGCGCAACCCGCGCCGGGTGCTCAGCAAGGCGCAGATCCTCGACCGGGTCTGGAACTACGACTTCGGCGGCCAGGCCAACGTGGTCGAGCTGTACATCTCGTACCTGCGCAAGAAGATCGACGCGGGCCGCGCGCCCATGATCCACACATTGCGCGGGGCGGGTTATGTCCTCAAGCCCGCCGAGTGACGGGCGCGGCCGGCTGCGCAGCCGCCTGGCCGGCTGGTCGCTGCGCCGCCGCCTGGTGCTGTCCGTGGTGGCGCTGCTCGCGCTGGTCAGCGTCGGCATCGGCGGCCTGACCACAGTCGCGCTGCGACACTTCCTGATCGACCAGATCGACAACCAGCTCAGCTTCGGCGACCGCCGGCCCGACGACCTCGAACGCTGGGCCCGGCGGGGCATGGACCCGCCGCGCCCGGGCCAGCGGCCCGGCCAACCGGACTCCGACGAGGTGGCGCCGGACCCCCCGGGCGGCTTCCCGCCGGGCTCGATCGCGGTCCGGGTGCCGGTCACCGGAGAACCCGTCGGCCGGGTCCGGTCGGAGAACGGCGACAGCGAGGAGGTGCCCAGCGCCGACCTGGCCGCGCTGGTCCGCGTACCCGTCGGCGAACGCCCGCGCACGGTCGTCGTCGGCGGCGACCGGGGCGAGTACCGGGCGGTCGCGCTGCGGTCGCCGCGCGGCGACGGCGACGTGCTGGCCCTCGCGATCCCGCTGGCCCAGGTGGACGACACGGTCATGTGGATGCTCGTCGCGCAGGCCGGGGTCATCGGCGCCGGACTGGTCATCGCCGGGGCCCTCGGCATGCTCATCGTCCGGGTCACGCTGCGCCCGCTCAACCGCGTCGCCGCCACCGCCGCCCGGGTCACCGAACTGCCGCTCGACCGCGGCGAGGTCGCCCTGTCCGTGCGGGTGCCGGCCGCCGACACCGACCCCCGCACCGAGGTCGGGCAGGTCGGCGGCGCGCTCAACCGGATGCTCGGCCACGTGGACGCCGCGCTCGCCGCCCGGCAGGCCAGCGAGACCCGGGTACGCCAGTTCGTCGCCGACGCAAGCCACGAGCTGCGCACCCCCCTCGCGGCCATCCGCGGGTACGCCGAGGTGGCCCGCCGGGGCCGCCAGGAGGTGCCGCCCGACGTGGCGCACGCGCTGCGCCGCGTCGAGTCGGAGAGCACCCGGATGACCAGCCTCGTCGACGACCTGCTGCTGCTGGCCCGGCTGGACTCCGGCCGTCCGCTCGCCGCCGAGCCGGTCGACCTGACCGCCACGGCGGTGAACGCGGTCAGCGACGCGCACGTCGCCGGACCCGACCACCGCTGGCAGCTCGACCTGCCCGACGAACCGCTCACCGTCACCGGCGACGCCCACCGGCTGCACCAGGTGCTGGCGAACCTGCTGGCGAACGCGCGGGTGCACACCCCGGCCGGAACCACTGTCACCGTCCGGCTCGCGCCCGCGCCCGGCGGCGTCGAGCTGCGCGTCACCGACGACGGGCCGGGCATCCCGGAGCAGCTACAGCCGGAGGTCTTCGAGCGGTTCGCGCGCGGCGACAGCTCCCGCTCCCGCGCCCAGGGCAGCACCGGCCTGGGGCTGGCCATCGTCGCCGCCGTGGTGGAGGCGCACCACGGGCGCGTCGACGTGGTCAGCCGGCCCGGCCACACCGCATTCACCGTCTGGCTCCCCGGATCCACAGCAGACGCATAGGCCACGCATGGCAGCGGGTCAGCGGGCGCTCCGAGGCTTGCCGGCATGGACAGAACCGAGAGCCTGCCGACCGCGCCCACGGCCGATCCACCCGGCGTCGAGCCGGCCCCCGCGCCCGTACCCCTGGAGACCCGCGCCGGCCGCGACCCGCGCTGGGCCCGGCCGGCCCTGCTCGGCCTGCTGGTCGTGACCACGCTGCTCTACCTGTGGGGACTGGGCGCCTCCGGCTGGGCCAACGCGTTCTACTCCGCCGCCGTGCAGGCCGGGTCGCAGAACTGGACCGCGTTCTTCTACGGCTCGTCCGACGCCGCCAACTCGATCACCGTGGACAAGACCCCGGCCTCGCTCTGGCTGATGGCGCTCTCGGTGCGCATCTTCGGCCTGAGCAGCTGGTCGATCCTGGTGCCGCAGGCGCTGCTCGGCGTCGCCTCGGTCGGCGTGCTGTACGCGACGGTCCGCCGCTGGCACGGCCCGGCCGCCGGACTGCTCGCCGGGGCGGTGCTCGCGCTCACCCCGGTGGCGACGCTGATGTTCCGGTTCAACAACCCGGACGCGCTACTGGTGTTCCTGCTGGTCGCCGCCGCGTACGCCACGGTGCGCGCGGTCGAGACGGCGAGCACCCGGTGGATAGCGCTGACCGGCGTGCTCGTCGGCTTCGGCTTCCTCACCAAGATGCTCCAGGCGTTCCTGGTGATCCCGGTCTTCGCCGGGGTCTACCTGCTGGCCGCGCCGACCGGCCTCGGACGGCGCATCCGCCAGCTCCTGCTGGCCGGGCTCGCCGTGGTCGTCTCCGCGGGCTGGTGGGTGGCGATCGTCGAGCTGGTGCCGGCGAGCGCCCGCCCCTACATCGGCGGCTCGCAGAACAACAGCATCCTGGAGCTGACGCTCGGCTACAACGGCCTGGGCCGTATCACCGGCGACGAGGTGGGCAGCGTCGGCGGCGGTGGTGCACGGCCCGGCGGCGGTGGACCGTTCTCCGGTCAGGCCGGGCTGCTGCGGATGTTCGACACCGAGGTCGGCGGGCAGATCTCCTGGCTGCTGCCCGCCGCGCTGATCCTGCTGGTCGCCGGGCTGTGGCTGGCCGGGCGGGCGCCACGTACCGACCGGACCCGGGCCGGTCTGCTGCTCTGGGGCGGCTGGCTGCTGGTTACCGGGCTGATCTTCAGCTTCATGTCCGGCATCTTCCACGCCTACTACACGGTCGCCCTGGCTCCGGCGGTCGGCGCGCTGGCCGGCATCGGCGTCACCGGGCTGTGGCGGGCCCGTTCCGGTGCGGCTTCGGCTGCGCTCGGCCCGGCCGCGCCGGCCCGGTGGCGTGGGTTCGCCGCCACGCTGGTCCTGGCCGCCACGCTCGCGGTCACCGCCTGGTGGTCCTGGCGCCTGCTCGGCCGCACCCCCGACTGGCATTCCTGGCTGCGCCCCACGGTGCTGGCCGTGGGCCTGACCGCAGCCGTCTTCCTGGCCGCGCCGGCGTTCCTCACCCGCCCCCACCGGCCCGTTCCGCCGTCTCCCACCTCCCCGCCGTCTCCCACCTCCCCGCCCTTGCCCGGCTCCCCGCCCTCCTCGTTGATCAAGGAGTCTATGTCCGGGAGCGGCGATCACGATGACGCGAACTCCTTGGTCAACTCGGGGGCAGGGGAGGGGGCGGCTGGGCCTCGGGGAGGGTTTGCCGGGCGGGTTGTGCGGTGGGTGGCGCCGGTGGTGTCCGTCGCCGGGATCGCGGTGGCGCTGGCCGGGCCGGCCGCGTACGCGATGCAGACCGCCGCCACCCCGCACAGCGGCTCCATTCCGAGCGCGGGGCCGGCCGGAGCGGGTGGCCTCGGTGGCCCGGGCGGCCCGGGCGGGCGGATGCCGGGCGGCGGGAACGGGCAGTTCCCCGGTGGCCCGGGCGGCGGGAACGGGCAGTTCCCGGGCTTCCCTGGCGGCCCGAACGGCACCGGCTCCAGCGGCACGGGCCCGGACGGCGGGGCGAACGCCGGTGGATTCCCCGGATTCCCGGGCGGTGGTTCGGCTCCGGGCGCGCCCGGCGGCACCGGCACCGGCACCGGCACCGGCGGCGCCGGTCCGGAGCGTGGCACGGGCCCGGACGGCCGGGGCCAGCGCGGCGGGGGCATGGGCGGGCTGCTCGACGCCCGCGAGCCGAGCGCCGAGATGACCGCGCTGCTCACCGCCGACGCGGACCGCCACACCTGGGTCGCCGCCACGGTCGGCTCGAACAACGCCTCCGGCTACCAGCTGGCCACCGGCCGGCCGGTCATGCCGATCGGCGGCTTCAACGGCAGCGACCCGTCGCCGACGCTGGCCCAGTTCCAGCGGTACGTCGCCGACGGGCGGATCCACTACTTCCTCGGCGGCGGCGGGTTCCGCGCCAACGGCGGCAGCAACGCCTCGGCCGAGATCGCCGCGTGGGTCGCCGACAACTTCACCGCGACCACCGTCGACGGCGTGACCGTGTACGACCTGAGCAGCGGAAAGCAGGGCTGAGCGGTGGCGGAGACGTACGCGCCCCGGGCGGCTGTGCAGGCCCGGCCCGCCGCTGGCAGCGCGGTGCTCGACGTGGTGGTTCCGGTCTACAACGAGGAGGCCGACCTCGGGCCCTGTGTCCGGCGGTTGCACGCGCACCTGACCGCGCACTTCCCGTACCCGTTCCAGATCACGGTGGCCGACAACGCCAGCGTGGACGGCACCCCGGCGGTGGCGCGGGCGCTCGCCGACGAGCTGCCCGGGGTGGGGGTGCTGCGCCTGGACGAGAAGGGACGCGGACGGGCGCTGCGCGCCGCGTGGTCGGCGTCGCCCGCGCCGGTGCTCGCGTACATGGACGTGGACCTGTCCACCGACCTGGCCGCGTTGCTGCCGCTGGTGGCGCCGCTCATCTCGGGGCACTCGGACCTGGCCATCGGCACCCGGCTGGCGCGGACGAGCCGGGTGGTCCGGGGCGCGAAGCGGGAGGTGATCTCGCGGGGCTACAACCTGCTGCTGCGGGGTGCGCTCGCGGCGCGGTTCTCCGACGCGCAGTGCGGGTTCAAGGCGATCCGCGCCGACGTGGCCGCCGGGCTGCTGCCGCTGGTACGGGACACCGGCTGGTTCTTCGACACCGAGCTGCTGGTGCTGGCGCAGCGGGCCGGGCTGCGCATCCACGAGGTGCCGGTGGACTGGGTGGACGACCCGGACAGCCGCGTCGACATCGTCGCCACCGCGCTGGCCGACCTGCGGGGCATCGGCCGGCTGGGCCGGGCGCTGGCCACCGGGGCGCTGCCGCTGGCGCAGCTACGCGCCCAGCTCGGCCGGGGACCGTTGTCGGCGCCGCCCGCGCGCGTGCCGGCCGGTCTGCCGCGCCAGCTCGTGCGGTTCGCCGCGGTGGGCGTGGCGAGCACGCTCGCGTACCTGCTGTTGTTCCTGCTGGCCCGCGGACCGCTCGGGGCGCAGCCGGCGAACCTGCTGGCGTTGCTGCTCACGGCGGTGGCGAACACGGCGGCCAACCGGCGACTCACGTTCGGGGTCAGCGGGCGGCGGCACGCCGGCCGCCACCACCTCCAGGGCCTGCTGGCGTTCGCGCTGGGCCTGGCCCTGACCAGCGGCTCCCTGGCCGCGCTGCACGCCGCCATCACCACCCCGAACCGCGCGCTGGAGCTGACCGTCCTGACAACGGCCAACCTGGCCGCGACAGCCCTGCGCTTCCTCCTGCTCCGCCTGGCCATGCACCACCGCCGGTAACCCCTTCCAGCCGTCGATCATGAGGTTGACGGCGCGACACGCCGGGCGCCGACACGGTCAACTTCATGATCGACGGGCGGGTGGCAGGGTTGGGGCGTGTACCGGGAGTGGGCGGCAGTGGGGGTTCCGGACGGGGTGCTGTGGAGCAGCGTGTCCGGCGGCAGCGAGACGCGGGTGCTGCCGGACGGGTGCGTCGACCTGCTCTGGTCCAGCCGGTCCGGGCTGCTGGTCGCCGGTCCGGACCGCACCGCGCACCTGTCGCGGTCGGCGCCGGGGGACCTGTGGATCGGGCTGCGCCTGCCGCCGGGCACCGGCCCGGCCGTGTTCGGGGTGCCGGCCGAGGAGCTGCGGGACCGCCGTGTACCGCTGGCCGACCTGTGGGGCCGTGCCGCCGCCGAGGTGACCGAGCGGGTCGAGGCGGCGCTGGCCGCGCCGGGCGGCGAGGCCGCCGGGGTGCTGACCCGGGTCGCCCGCGACCGGCTGCGCGCGGCCGGCGGCCCCGACCCGCTCGGCGCGCGGGTCGCCGCCCGCCTGGCCGCCGGGGCCACTGTGGCCGCGACCGCCGCCGAGGTCGGCCTCGGCCCGCGCGCCCTGCACCGGCGCAGCCGGGCCCTGTTCGGGTACGGCCCGAAGACGCTGGCCCGCATCCTGCGGATGCGCCGCGCGCTGGACCTGGCCCGCGCCGGTGCGCCGCTCGCCGAGGTGGCGGTGCGCAGCGGGTACGCCGACCAGGCCCACCTGACCCGCGAGGTACGCGAGCTAGCCGGGGTGCCGCCCACCCGGCTGCTCGGCCGCGACTGAGCGCCGGTCAGCCGGCGGCGGGCAGCGGGGCGAACAGGTCCACCCCGTTGCCGTCCGGGTCATGCAGGACCGCGTACCGCTGGCCCCAGAACGCGTCCCACGGCGGCAGCTCACCGTGATGCCCCGCGCCGGTCAGCTCGGCGTACCAGCGGTCCACCTCGGCCGGGTCGGCGCAGCGGAAGGCCAGGCTCATCCGGTTGTTGCCGCCGGACGGGTCGAAGTCGGGGTGGAAGCTGCGGATCACCTCGACCGTGTCCCAGGCCAGCCGTACGCCGTTCGGCAGGGTGACCTCGACGTGCCCTTCCGTCTCGGCGCCGGCCGGGATCGGCAGCCCCAGCCGCCGGTAGAAGTCGAGCGTGCGGGCCATGTCGGTGACCACGGCCCCGATCAGATCGAACTGCGGTGTCATGCCGGCCACGGTAGACACGACCGGCCCGGCCCGTCTTGAACGGATCGGACGGGGGACGAGTGGCCGGTGTGGCCGCGCGGCCGCTCGCCGAGACGTTACGGTGGGGGACAAGTCCGGCTTAGAGCAATAAAGCTCCCATTCCGGGCGTGCACATGATGACCGGCGACGGAAGGAAAGCAGCCGTGACGCATCTGGCCTACCTGGACGCGGGATCCGGCAGTCTCATCGTGCAGGCGGTGGTCGGCGGGGTGGCCGGGGTGGCCGTGGCCGCCAAGCTCTACTGGCGTCGCCTGACGTCCCGGTTCCGGCGTCAGCCCACCGACCAGGGCCCGGCGGCGTGACGATCCCCGACACCGGCGTCCGCGTCGAACCCGGATCCTTCCGCGACCCCGGCAACCGGGTGTTCCACCGGGGCGAAGAGGTGCTGCGCGGGCTCGACGAGCGCTCCACCCGCGACTGGCGGGCGCTGTCGGTCACCGACTTCTTCCGGCGGGCCACTGCCCGGGGACAGATCGTCGGCACCGAGGAGCTGACCCCGACCCCTGTCGACGCGCCCTGGACCACGATGCTGCGGCACGAGCGGATCCCGTTCGTCTCGCACCCGTACGAGTGGTCGTCAGCAATGCTGCGCGACGCCGCGCTGCTGCACCTGGACGTGCTGCGGGCCGCCCTGGAAGCCGGCTTCACCACGAAGGACGGCTCCGCCTACAACGTGCAGTGGCGCGGCGCGCGGCCGGTCTTCATCGACGTCGGCTCGTTCGAGGCGCTGCGTGACGGCGAACCCTGGGCCGGCTACCGGCAGTTCTGCCAGACGCTGCTCTACCCGCTGCTCATCCAGGCCCACCTCGGGCTGGACTTCCAGCCGTTCCTGCGCGCCCGCGTCGACGGCGTCGAACCGGACCAGATGCGCCGGCTGTTCGGCGGCACCCGGCGCTGGCGGGCCGGCGTGCCCACCCACGTGCACCTGCACGGGGCCATGCAGGCCCGCAACTCCGCCGCGAGCACCACCGACGTCCGCGCCCAGCTGCGCGCCGCCGGGTTCTCCCGCGAGCTGGCCCTGACCACGGTACGCGGACTGACGAAGCTGGTCCGCCGCCTCGACCACCGGCCCGGCGGCAGCCACTGGTCGGACTACCAGCGCACCTGCGCGTACTCGGTGCCGGACCGCCAGGCCAAGGAGGAGTTCGTCGACCGGGCGGTGGCCGCCGTCGGTGGCGGCTCGGCGCTGGATCTGGGCGCCAACGACGGCCGGTACGCCCGTATCGCCGCCCGGCACGCCGCGCACGTCGTCGCCGTCGAGCAGGACCCCGCGGTCGTCGACACGCTCTACCGCGCGCTGCGCGACGAGGGCGAGACACGGATCCTGCCGCTGGTGATGGACCTGGCCGACCCGTCGCCGGGCGGCGGCTGGCGCGGCGTCGAGCGGGCCGCGTTCGCCGACCGGGCCCGCGCGGACACCGTCCTGGCCCTGGCCGTCGTGCACCACCTCGCGATCGGGCGCAACGTGCCGCTGCCCGAGGTGCTCGACCAGCTCACCGCGCTCACCGCCACCGGCGGCAGCCTGGTGGTGGAGTTCGTCCACCCGGACGACCCGATGGCCCGTCGGCTGCTGGCCAACAAGCCCGACGGCCTGTTCCCGGACTACCGGCGCGACGCCTTCGAGACGCTGCTCGCCCGCCGGGGCCGGGTGGTCGCCCGCACCGAGCTGCCCTCCGGCACCCGCACGCTCTACCAGGTGGTGGTGGGTGGCTGAGGACACCCTCGCACCACCCCGGGACCACGCCGCCGTCCAGGTCCGGCGGGAACGCCGGCAGTGGTGGCGGGCCGAGGCGGCCCGGCTGGCCGAGGTGGTGGCGCTGGCCGGGCTGGTGGTCACCCAGCCGCTGCTCGACGTGCTCGGCCGCAGCCCCGACTTCTTCCTGTTCCACCGCGCCTCCCGGACCGACGTGCTGCTGCTTGTCGCCCTGATCACGCTCGCGCCGACGATGGTGCTCGCGCTGCTGGGCGCGCTGGCGCTGCTCGGCACGCTCGCGCTGCCCGCCGGGCGTCTCATCCGGGCCGCCGTGCACTCCGCGTTCGTGGGCCTGCTGCTCGCCGCGCTGGCGGTCCAGGTCGGCCGGCACGTCACGCCGCTTCGGGGCGTACCCCTGCTCGTCGTCGCCGGTGTGGCCGGTGCCGCCGGGGTGGCCGCGCACCGGCGGTGGCGGGCCCTCCGGCGGGTGCTGCGGGTGGCCGCCGCCGGGCCGCTGGTGTTCGTCGGGTTGTTCCTGTTCGCCTCGCCCGCCTCGGCGGTGGTGCTGCCGCGCGGCGAGGGCGGCGCGGCCGGTGTGGCCGGCGCGGGCGCGCACCCGCCGGTGGTCATGATCGTGCTGGACGAGCTGCCGCTGGTGTCCCTGCTCGGCCCGGACGGACGGATCGACGCCACCCGCTACCCGAACTTCGCGGCGCTGGCCGGCGGGTCGACGTGGTACCGCAACGCCACCGGCGTCAGCGGCTGGACGCCCTACGCGCTGCCCGCGATGCTCACCGGACGCTACCCGGAGCGGGGCGTGGCGCCGCACTACTCGCAGTACCCGGACAACCTGTTCACCGCGCTCGGCGGCCTCTACCGGATCAAGGCCGAGGAGAGCATCACCCGGCTCTGCCCGCCGAGCCGCTGCGAGCAGGCCACCACCCCGGAACAGGGGCTCGGCGTGCTGGTCCGGGAGAGCGGCAGGCTGCTGGGCCGGATCGCCGCGCCGGTGGACAGCCGGATCGACCCCGAGGACTCCTACCGCGAGCGGACCGCCGCCGAGGCCGGGCTGGACGCCGCCGAGCCGGTGCCTGACGACCCGAAGTTCCGCTGGGACACGCTCGACGACAACCAGCCGGCCCGGTTCACCTCGTTCCTGGCCGGGCTGCGCCCCGACAGCCGGCCCACGCTGCACTTCCTGCACCTGCTGATGCCGCACTCGCCGTGGGCGTACCTGCCGTCCGGGGCGCACTACACGGCGCCGGAGGACCTGCCGAACGACGGCGCCGGCTGGGTCGACCTGGCCCGTGCCCGGCACCTGGCCCAGCTCGGCTACACCGACCGGCTGATCGGCGAGACGCTGCGGACGCTGCGCGCCTCCGGCCTCTACGACAAGGCGCTGGTGGTGGTCACCGCCGACCACGGGGTGAGCTTCCGCCGCGACTGGCAGGGGCGGGGGATGGACGCCATCGACCACGCGGCGAACGAGGTGGCCTGGGTGCCGATGTTCGTCAAGGAGCCCGGCCAGCGCGCCGGACGCGTGGACGACCGCAACTGGGAGCACGTCGACCTGCTGCCCACCATCGCCGACGAGACGCACATGCGGGTGCCCTGGCGGATGGACGGCCGGTCGGCCAAGGCGGCCCCGCGCGAGCGGGCCGACAAACGCTTCTACGACCGCCCCGGCCAGCCGGTCACCGTCACCGGCGGTGTGCCCGCCCCGCTCCCGCCGCTTCCCGTCGACCCGCTCGTCGGCACCCGGGTCGGTGACGTACCGGTCGGCGGGACCGCCACGGTCGCGAACCGGGACGCATTCGACGCTGTCGACCCGGCCCGTGGCGGGCTGCCCGCGCTGGTCTGGGGCACCGTGCCGGACGGCGTACCCGACGGCACCCGGCTCGCCGTGGCGGTCAACGGGACGGTCGGCGCGGTGGTGCCCGTGGTGCCGCCGGACGCCGGTGGGCGGCGGTTCGCGGCACTGCTCGCCGACGACCGTCTCTTCGCCGCCGGAGCCAACCGGCTCGACCTCTACCGGGTCGGTGACGGCGGGACGCTGCGGCGGCTCACGCTGTCGTGACGGACCTCCCGAACGTGCCCATGGCCGCGCTCCCAACCGGTTTCCGAACCGGCTGGCCGGGAAACAGGTGACGCACACCTCACCCTCAAACCATGACGAGCGGTGTTCTCCGCGCCGTGATTACGGTAGAAGCGAAGGCAATTCAACGAAGATCTTGCCGGCGAAGCGAGGAACAGATGACGGAAGTCAAGCTCGACCACCCCGGTGGGCAGCTGTCGATGCCGGTGCAGTCCGCGGTTGAGGGCCCCGCCGGGATCGGGGTGAGCAAGCTGCTCAAGGAAACCGGGATGACCACGTACGACCCCGGTTTCGTGAACACCGCGTCCTGCTCGTCCGCCATCACCTACATCGACGGTGATGCCGGCATCCTGCGGTACCGGGGTTACCCGATCGACCAGCTGGCCGAGAAGTCCTCCTTCCTGGAGGTCTCCTACCTGCTGATCTACGGCGAGCTGCCGTCCCAGACGCAGCTCACCGACTTCAGCGAGCGGATCCGGCGGCACTCGCTGCTGCACGAGGAGATGCGCCGCTTCTTCGACGGCTTCCCCCGCGACGCGCACCCGATGGCCGTGCTCTCCTCGGCCGTCAGCGCCATCTCCACCTTCTACCAGGACAGCCTGGACCCGTTCGACTCCGAGCACGTGGAGATGTCCACGGTGCGCCTGATGGCGAAGGTTCCCACCATCGCCTCGTACGCGTACAAGAAGTCGATCGGGCAGCCGCTGCTGTACCCGGACAACTCGCTGGGCTACGTCGAGAACTTCCTGCGCATGACGTTCGGCGTACCGGCCGAGCCGTACGAGGTCGACCCGGTGGTCGCCCGGGTGCTGGACATGCTGTTCATCCTGCACGCCGACCACGAGCAGAACTGCTCCACCTCGACCGTGCGGCTGGTCGGCTCCAGCAACGCCAACCTGTTCGCCTCGGTCTCGGCCGGCGTGAACGCGCTGTTCGGGCCGCTGCACGGCGGCGCCAACCAGGCCGTGCTGGAGATGCTCCAGAAGATCCAGGCCGACGGCGGCGACGTCCGCTCCTTCGTGCAGAAGGTGAAGGACAAGCAGGACGGCGTGAAGCTGATGGGCTTCGGGCACCGGGTCTACAAGAACTACGACCCGCGCGCCGCCATCGTGAAGAAGGCCGCCCAGGACGTGCTCGGCCGGATGGCCAAGCCGGACCCACTGCTGGACCTCGCGGTGCAGCTGGAGGAGATCGCGCTCGCCGACGACTTCTTCGTGTCCCGGCGGCTCTACCCGAACGTGGACTTCTACACCGGCCTGATCTACAAGGCCATGGGCTTCCCGACGAAGATGTTCACGGTGCTGTTCGCGCTCGGCCGGCTGCCCGGCTGGATCGCGCAGTGGCGCGAGATGATCAACGACCCGGAGACGAAGATCGGCCGCCCGCGGCAGATCTACACCGGTGCCGCCGAGCGGGACTACGTCCCCGCCGCCCAGCGCTGAGGTGCAAGGAAGGGCCCCTTCTTAACGCCTCCGGTAGAGGAGGGGCCCCCTTTTAACACGCGGACGACGAAGGCCGCCGACCCTGCTCGGGTCGGCGGCCTTCGTCCTGTGCACCGGGGTGCGGGGCGTTAACAAGGTGCCCTTCCTCTACCCGGGGCGTTAAGAGGGGGCCCTTCCTTACCGCAGGCCGGCGGCGGTGAGGAGGTTGCCCTCGGGGAGGGCCGGCACTGGGTGGCCGTGGGCCATGCGGTGCTGGGCGCGGGCGGCGGTGAACGCGGGGTCGCCGGCGATGGCGGCGGCGTACGCGGCGGCCGTGCGGGACGCGATGGCCGCCCAGCCGTACTGCTCGTGCACCATGGCGCGGGCCCGACGGGCGAGCGCGCGGGCGTGGTCCCGGTCGGACAGCAGCGTGTGCACCGCCTCGGCCAGCCCGTCCGGGTCGTGCGGGGCGAATGTCATCCCGGTGACGCCCGGCTCGACGATCTCGGCCAGCCCGCCGGTACGGGCGACGGCGAGCGGCGCGCCCGCGGCGGCCCCCTCCAGCGCGACCATGCCGAACGGCTCGTAGATGCTCGGCACCGCGAAGCAGTCCGAGGCGGCCATCACGGCGGGCAGCTCGGTGCCGCCGAGGAACCCGGGCATGCTCACAGTGCCGCCGAGCCCGAGGCGGTGCACCTCGCGCTCCAGGTCGGCCTTGTACGGCCCGTCGCCGACGATCACCGCGCGCAGGCCGGGGTGCCGGTCGCGCAGCCGGGGCAGCCCGGCCAGCAGGTGCTGCACGCCCTTCTCGTACACCAGGCGGCCGGCGAACGTCACAAGCGGGCCGTCGGCGGCGAACCGGGCCCGCGCGGCGGCGACCGCCGAGGCGGGCACCCGCCAGCGGTGCGGCTCGACGCCGTTGGGCACCACGTCCACCCGGGCCGCGTCCACCCCGAACAGCGCGCCCACCTCGTCGCGCATGTAGCCGGAGCAGACGATCACCCGGCCGGACTCGCCGGCCAGCCAGTGCTCGACACCGTGGATGGTGCGGTTCATCTCCTCCGGCAGCCAGCCCTGGTGCCGGCCCGCCTCGGTGGCGTGGATGGTGCTGACCAGCGGCACGTCCAGGTGCTCGCGCAGCGTCATCGCGGTGTGCGCGACGAGCCAGTCGTGGGCGTGGATGACGTCGTACGAGCCGGACTCGGTGGCACGCAGGGCGGCCCGGGTGAGCGTGTGGTTGAAGGCCATGGTCCAGGCCAGCAGCGAGCCT
Source organism: Micromonospora sp. NPDC049151 (assembly GCF_040648395.1). Lineage (NCBI taxonomy): Bacteria > Bacillati > Actinomycetota > Actinomycetes > Micromonosporales > Micromonosporaceae > Micromonospora > Micromonospora sp. NPDC049151. Next base: position 62,798 of record NZ_JBEZDP010000026.1, on the reverse strand, counting down.
GTGGCGAGCGGGAACCGGACCGGGTCCTCGGCGGCGCGGACGACGCGTACGCCGTCGGCGTACTCCTCCAGGGGAGCGCCCTCGGCGTGGCGGGTGACGACTGTGACCTCGTGCCCGGCGGCGGCCAGCGCCACTGACAGCGCGTGCACGTGGCGGCCGAGCCCGCCGACGAGCACCGGCGGGTACTCCCACGACAGCATCAGGATGCGCCGGGACCGGGGCGCGGACCCGACCGGCGACGGGGGCGCCGGGCGGGAGGTGAGGGTGGGCCGGTGGAGCCGGTCCGTCGCGGTGGCGGGCTGCGCGCCGACCCGCAGAGTGGTCACGTGGATCTCCGTCCATGCATGGTGAGGCACGCCGGCTTCGGTGGCGGCGTCGAGCGATGGTGAGGGGTGGCCGAACGGCCGGGCGGGCCCGCGGGCGCAGGTCCGGATCCAGGAAAGTCCATCCGCGGCCGGCGCGCATCTCGAAAGGGGCGATCGTGACGGATGACACCCGAACGTCTATCCGTTCTCAGGAGGGTGGATTCGGTTACGGTCCGAACGGATGGATTGGTCGTGGCGACGACTGGGCATCACCGGCGTGCGCATCGGCGGTCTCCCCTGTCCGGTGCGCTCACGATCATGGGCCGAAGGAGCGACATGCAGGTCTGGCCGGGCGAGAGCTACCCCCTCGGCGCCACGTACGACGGGATGGGCACCAACTTCGCGATCTTCTCCGAGGTGGCGGAGAAGATCGAGCTCTGCCTGTTCGACGAGTGGGACATCGGCACCGAGCGCCGGGTGGAGCTGCGCGAGGTCGACGCGTACGTCTGGCACGCCTACATCCCCGGCGTCGAGCCCGGCCAGCGCTACGGCTACCGCGTGCACGGGCCGTGGAACCCGGCCGAAGGGCTGCGCTGCAACCCGCACAAGCTGCTGCTCGACCCGTACGCGAAGGCGGTCGACGGGGAGGTCACCTGGCACCCGTCGGTCTACGACTACGAGGTCGGCGGCGACCCGGACCGGATGAACACCGTCGACTCGGCGCCGTACATGCCGAAGTCGGTGGTGGTGAACCCGTACTTCGACTGGGGCAACGACCGGCCGCCGCGCACCCCGTACCACCACTCGGTGATCTACGAGGCGCACGTGCGCGGGCTGACCATGCGCCACCCGGGCATCCCGGAGGAGCTGCGCGGCACGTACGCGGCGATCGCCTCACCGGTGATGATCGAGCACTTCAAGCGGCTCGGCGTGACGGCTGTGGAGCTGATGCCGGTGCACGAGTTCGTGCACGACCACCGCCTGGCCGACCTGGGGCTGCGCAACTACTGGGGCTACAACACCATCGGCTTCTTCGCCCCGCACCACGGCTACTCCGCGCTGGGCCGCCTCGGCCAGCAGGTGCAGGAGTTCCGGGGCATGGTCAAGGCGCTGCACGCCGCCGGCATCGAGGTCATCCTCGACGTGGTCTACAACCACACCGCCGAGGGCAACCACCTCGGGCCGTCGCTGAGCTTCAAGGGCATCGACACACCCAGCTACTACCGGCTCTCCGAGTCCGACCGGCGCTACTTCGTCGACTACACCGGCACCGGCAACAGCCTCAACGTGCGCAGCCCGCACTCGCTGCAACTGATCATGGATTCGCTGCGCTACTGGGTGACCGAGATGCACGTCGACGGCTTCCGGTTCGACCTGGCGGCCACGCTGGCCCGCGAGTTCTACGAGGTGGACCGGCTGTCCACGTTCTTCGAGGTGGTGCAGCAGGACCCGGTGGTCGGCCGGGTCAAGCTCATCGCCGAGCCGTGGGACGTCGGCCCCGGCGGCTACCAGGTCGGCAACTTCCCGCCGCAGTGGACCGAGTGGAACGGAAAATACCGCGACACGGTCCGTGACTTCTGGCGCGGCGAGCCGGCCACGCTCGCCGAGTTCGCCTCCCGCATCTCCGGCTCGGCCGACCTCTACCAGGACGACGGCCGACGCCCGTTCCACAGCATCAACTTCGTCACCTGCCACGACGGGTTCACGCTCACCGACCTGGTCTCCTACAACGACAAGCACAACGAGGCCAACGGCGAGGACAACCGGGACGGCGAGAGCCACAACCGGTCCTGGAACTGCGGCGTCGAGGGGGAGACCGACGACCCGGGCGTACGCGCGCTGCGTGCCCGGCAGCGGCGCAACTTCCTGGCCACGCTGATGCTGTCCCAGGGCGTGCCGATGCTCGGCCACGGCGACGAGCTGGGCCGCACCCAGCGCGGCAACAACAACGCCTACTGCCAGGACAGCGAGATCGCCTGGGTCGACTGGGACCGGGCCGACGACGAGCTGCTGGACTTCGTCCGCCGGCTCACCGACTTCCGCAACCGGCACCAGGTGTTTCGCCGCCGCCGGTTCTTCACCGGCCTGCCGGTGGGCGGCCGGGCCACCGGTTCCGGGCTGCCGGACCTGGCCTGGTACACCCCGGACGGCCGGGAGATGACCGGCGAGGACTGGGGCAACGACTTCGGGCGTTCGGTGGCCCTGTTCGTCAACGGCGACGGCATCGGCGAGCGCGGTCAGTACGGCCAGCGCCACCGGGACGACTCGTTCCTGCTGCTGTTCAACGCGCACGACGCGCCGCTGGACTTCACGCTGCCGGGCGAGGAGTTCGGCAGCGGGTGGGAACTGGTGATCAGCACCGCGGAACCCGACCCGGAGAAGACGACGCTCGTCGAGGCGGGCGGCACGGTCTGCGTGCCGGACCGCTCGCTGCTGGTCCTGGAGAGGACGGCCTGACCGATGCCCGACACCCCTCGCTCGACCTACCGGGTCCAGGTGCGGCCCGGCTTCGACCTGGACACCACCGCCGAGCTGACGGGCTACCTCGCCGCGCTCGGCGTCACCCACCTCTACACCGCGCCCCTGCTCACCGCCACCCCTGGCTCCACGCACGGCTACGACGTGGTCGACCACCGCGCGGTCAACCCGCAGCTGGGCGGCGAGGCCGCGCGGGCGCGGCTGGTCCGGGCGCTGCGCGCGGCCGGGCTGGGCCTGGTCGTGGACATCGTGCCCAACCACGCCGGGGTGGCCCGGCCGGAGGCCAACCCGGCCTGGTGGGACGTGCTGCGGCGGGGACGCGACTCGGCGTACGCGCGCTGGTTCGACATCGACTGGGACCGCGGGCGGCTGCTGCTGCCGGTGCTCGCCGACACCGCCGACGCGCTCGACGACCTCAAACTCGTCGGCGGGGAGCTGCGCTACCACGAGCACCGCTTCCCGGTCGCCGACGGCACCGGCGACGGCACGCCCCGCCAGGTGCACGACCGGCAGCACTACGAGCTGGTGAACTGGCGGCGCGGCGACGCCGAACTGACGTACCGCCGGTTCTTCGCCGTGTCCGACCTGGCCGGCCTGCGGGTGGAGGACCCGGAGGTGTTCGACGCCACCCACGCGGAGATCCTGCGCTGGGTCGACGCCGGGGAGGTCGACGGCATCCGCGTCGACCACCCGGACGGGCTGCGCGACCCGGCCGGCTACTTCGCCCGGTTGCGCGCCGCCGCGCCCGGGAGCTGGCTGGTGGTGGAGAAGATCCTGGAGTACGGCGAGGACCTCCCGGACTGGCCGGTCGACGGCACCACCGGCTACGACGCGCTGGCCGCCGTGTCCGGGTTGTTCGTCGACCCGGACGCCGAGGCCGACTTCACCGCGCTGGACGGCCGCCTCACCGGGCGGCACACCTCGTGGGAGGACCTGACGCACGCCACCAAGCTGGAGGCCGCCACCCGGCTGCTCGCCGCCGAGCTGACCCGGCTGGCCGCGCTCGTGCCCGAGGTGCCCGGCGAGCAGGTCCGCGCCGCCCTGGCCGAACTGGCCGCGTGCTTCCCGGTCTACCGCGGCTACCCGCCCTCCGGCGCCCGGCACCTGGCCGCCGCCCGCAGCGAGGCAGGCCGCCGCCGTCCCGACCTGACCGGCGTGCTGGACGCGGTCACCGCCCGGCTACGCGACCCCGGACACGAGCTGGCCGCCCGGTTCCCGCAGCTCACCGGCGCGGTGATGGCCAAGGGCGTGGAGGACACCGCCTACTACAGGTGGAGCCGGTTCGTCGCCCTCAACGAGGTCGGCGGCAGCCCGGCCCACTTCGGCGTGCCAGCGGCCGAGCTGCACCGCTTCGCCGCCGCCCGGCACGTGCGCTGGCCGGCGAGCATGACCGCGCTCTCCACCCACGACACCAAACGCGGCGAGGACGTCCGCGCCCGCCTCGCGGTGCTGTCCGAGCTGCCCGGCCGCTGGGCCGAGCGGGTCGCCGACTGGATGTCCCGGGCGCCGCTGGCCGACCCCGCGCTGGCCCACCTGCTCTGGCAGACCGCCGTCGGGGCGTGGCCGATCGAACGGGACCGGCTGCACGGGTACGCCGAGAAGGCCGCCCGGGAGGCGTCGGTCGCCACGAGCTGGGCCGATCCGGACCCGACCTTCGAGCACGAGCTGCACGCCCTGGTCGACCGGATGTACGACGACCCGGAACTGCACGCGCAGATCACCGCGTTCGCCGCCGAGATCACCCCGCCCGGCTGGTCGAACGCGCTCGGGCAGAAGCTGGTGCAGCTCGCCATGCCCGGCGTGCCGGACGTCTACCAGGGCACCGAACTGTGGGAGAACTCGCTCGTCGATCCGGACAACAGGCGGCCGGTCGACTTCGCCGTACGCCGGGACCTGCTGGCCCGGCTCGACGCCGGCTGGCGGCCCGCGGTGGCCGCCGACGGCGCGGCCAAGCTGCTCGTGGTGTCCCGGACGCTGCGGTTGCGCCGAGACCGCCCGGACCTGTTCGGCGGCTACCGGCCGGTGCCGGCGCGCGGCCCGGCCGCCGCGCACGCGGTGGCCTTCGACAGGGGCGGCGCGGTGGCGGTGGCGACCCGGCTGCCGCTGCGGCTGGCCCGCTCCGGCGGCTGGCGGGACACGGCGGTGTCACTTCCCGTTCACGAGTGCACCGACTTGTTCACCGGACGGGTCTACAGTGGTTCTGAGCTGCTCCTGGATGATCTGCTGAGCACCTACCCCGTCGCCCTCCTCGCACCCACCGACTCTGTGGAGGCCGCCGCATGACCGAGTTCACGGTATGGGCGCCCGAGGCCACCCGGATGCGGCTGCGCCTGCCCGGCGTCGCCGACCACGAGATGCGTCAGGGGCCGGACGGCTGGTGGCGGGCCGAGGTGCCCGACGCCGGGCCGGGCACCGACTACGCGTTCCTGCTCGACGACGACGAGCAGGCCCTGCCCGACCCCCGCTCGGCCTGGCAGCCGGCCGGGGTGCACGGGCCCAGCCGGCTCTACGACCACGCCGCGTTCGCCTGGACCGACGCCGGCTGGACCGGCCGGCAACTGCCCGGCAGCGTGCTGTACGAGCTGCACATCGGCACGTTCACCCTCCAGGGCACGTTCGACGGGGCGATCGCGAAGCTCGACCACCTGGTCGACCTCGGCGTGGACATGGTCGAGCTGCTGCCCGTCAACGCGTTCAACGGCGAGTACAACTGGGGTTACGACGGCGTCTGCTGGTACGCCCCGCACGAGCCGTACGGCGGACCGGACGGCCTGAAACGGTTCGTCGACGCCGCCCACGCCAAGGGCCTGGGGGTGATCCTCGACGTCGTCTACAACCATTTCGGGCCCTCCGGGGCCTACGCGCCGCGATTCGCGCCGTACCTCACCGAGCAGAGCAACACCTGGGGACGCACCGTCAACCTGGACGGCCCGCACTCCGACGGGGTACGCCGCTACATCGCCGACAGCGTGCTGGGCTGGCTGCGCGACTACCACGTCGACGGGCTGCGGCTGGACGCCGTGCACGCCATGCCGGACGGCCGGGCCGTGCACTGGCTGGAGGAGGTCGCCGCCGAGGTCGAGGCGCTGTCGGCGCACCTGGGCCGGCCGCTGTCGCTGATCGCCGAGAGCGACCTCAACGACCCGCGCCTGATCACGCCCCGCGAGGCGGGCGGGTACGGCCTGCACGCCCAGTGGAACGACGACGCCCACCACGCGCTGCACACGCTGCTCACCGGCGAGCGGCAGGGCTACTACGGCGACTTCGGCTCCCTGGAATGCCTCACCGACGTGCTGACCGGCGGGTTCTTCCACGCCGGCACCTGGTCCAGCTTCCGGGGCCGCAGTCACGGCCGCCCGGTCGACAGGCAGCGCACGCCCGGCCACCGCTTCGTGGCGTACCTGCAGAACCACGACCAGATCGGCAACCGGGCCACCGGCGACCGGATCTCCGCCACGCTCTCGCCCGGCCTGCTGCGCGTCGGCGCGACGCTACTGATGACCGCGCCGTTCACGCCGATGCTGTTCATGGGGGAGGAGTGGGCCGCCGCCACGCCGTGGCAGTTCTTCACCAGCCATCCCGAGCCGGAACTGGCCGCGGCGGTCGCCACCGGCCGCCGGCGGGAGTTCGCCGACCACGGCTGGGCCACCGACGACGTGCCCGACCCGCAGGACCCGCAGACGTTCCTGCGGTCCCGGCTGGACTGGGCCGAGCTGGACAAGCCCGAACACCGCGAGACGTACGACCTCTACCGGCGGCTGATCGCGCTGCGCCGCTCCCGGGCCGACCTGTCCGACCCCCGGCTGGACCGGGTCGACGTCCGTCACGGCGACCGGTTCCTGGTGATGCGGCGCGGCGACACGCTCGTGGTGGCGAACCTGGCCGACCGGGCGCAGCGGATCAACCTGCCCGGTGTGGTACGCCGCGTGCTGCTCACCACCTCCGAGGGCGTCACGGTGATGCGCGACGGCATCGAGCTGCCGCCCGAGTCGGCAGCCATCGCGGCGCTCTGACCGCTCACCGGTGAAGTTTGCGCCGTACCGCCTCGGCGTCGGCGTGACCGAGCTCCTCGTACAGCGCGAGTGACCGCCGCCAGGCGTCCCGGGCCGCGTCCGCCCGCCCGGCCGCGGCCCATGTGTCGCCGAGGTGGTCCAGCACGATGCCTTCGGCGTGCCGGTCACCGATCCCGGCGAACAGGGCGAGGGCCTGCTGGTAGCAGTCCACGGCGTGCTCGTACTCGCCCAGGTGGTGGTGGGCGAAGCCGATGCTGTCCCACGTGTTCGCCTGCCCGTACGCGCTCCCTGCCTGCTCGGACAGGGCGAGCGCGCGGCGGCAGAAGGTGATCGCGTCGTGGTGCTCGCCGAGCTGCGAGTGGTACCAGCCGATCGCGTTGAGCGCGACCGCCTGCTTGAGCGGGCTGCCGACCCGTTCGTAGAGGGCGAGACTTCGCCGCGCGTGCGGCAGGGCCTCCCGGGGCTGCCGCTGCCGGTCGTGCAGCATGCTGAGGTCGAAGTGGGTGTGCGCCCGCCCCTCGTCGTCGCCCAGCGCGGCGAACAGATCCAGCGCGGCGAGCAGGTTGCGCTGCGCCTCGGCGTACCGGCCGAGGTTGGAGCAGGCCCCGGCCAGGAGCCGGTGCGCCTGGGCCTGGGCCGGGCGGTCGCCGGACCGCCGGGTCGACTCGACCGCCCGGCGGGCCACCGCGGCCCAGTCGTGCCAGTGGCCCTGCCTGTCGAAGTAGGTCGCCAGGGTCCACGAGAGCTGACCGGTGGCGACGTCGAGGCCGGCGCCGGCGGCGTACTCGATGGTCGCGAGGAGCACCTGATGTTCGCCGGTGAACCAGGCCAGCGCCGCCGCCAGGTCGTCGAGCCGTTCGGCGGTCACCCCCGGCGCGGCGGGGGCCAGGGTCAGCGGATCGCGCTGCGGGGACAGCAACAGCGCGGCCGCGTGCGCGGTGTGCAGGTGGTGGTCGACCAGCCGGCGCAACGCGGACCGGGAACCGGCCGGGTCGCCTCTCGCCCGCTCGACCGCGAAGCTCCGGACCAGGTCGTGCATGCGGTACCGGCCGGCGACGTGTTCCTGCACCAGGTGCGCGTCGAGCAGTTCGCGCAGCGGCCGGCGCAGCTCGTCGGGCGTACGGGCGGTCAGGCTGGCCGCCGCGGCCCGGCCGATGTCCGGGCCCGGGGCGAGGCCGAGCAGCGCGAACACCTCGGCCGCAGCCGGGGTGAGCGCCGCCAGCGATCGGGACAGCACCACCCGCAGGTTCGTCGTCACCTCGTCGCCGGCCAGCACGTCCAGCGGGCTGACCGCTGTGGTCAGCTCGGCCGCGACGGACGACAGGGCCAGTTCGGGGTTGAGTGCGGCGCGGGCCGCCACGATCCCGAGCGCCAGGGGCAGACCCCCGCAGAACCGCAGGATGTCCGCGACGGCGTCCGGCTGTCCCGCCACCCGCGTGGCGCCCACCTGCCGGACGATCAGCTCGCGGGCCTCGTCGTCGGGCAGCACGTCCAGCGGCAGCGGTCGCGCGCCGTGGGTGGTGACGAGACCGGCCAGCTGCCGTCGGCTGGTCACCAGGACCGCGCTCGTGGGGGTGCCGGGCAGCAGCGGGATCACCGTGGCGGCGTCGCGGGCGTCGTCGAGGACCACCAGCAGCCGGCGGCCGGCGACGAGCGTGCGGTACAGCGACGCCCGGGCCTCCGGATCGGCCGGGACACGCGCCGGCTCGACGCCGAGCGCCTCGAGGAAGCCGCGCACCGCGACCGGCCACCCCACCGGGTCCGAGGTCGGGTCGAAGCCGCGCAGGTTGACGTAGAGCTGCCCGTCGGGGAAGCGATCGGCGTTGGCGTGCGCCCACCGCAGGGCGAGCCAGGTCTTGCCGACACCACCGCCGCCACCGATGGACGAGATCACCACCGGGGGCGCGGCGCCGTCCGGGCGTCCCGCGTCGCCGAGTTGTTCGTCGAGGCGCGCGAGCTGGGCGGTCCGGCCGGCGAAGACGCCTGGTGACGCGGGTAGCTGCCGGGGCACGGTGCCCCCACCCCGTGCCGTGCCGGTCGGGCCGGTGGCCGTCGCGCTCGGTTCTTCGCCGCCCGCCGGCTCCGGCGGTGCGACCGCCGTGTCGGCGGTGAGGATCTGCTGGTAGAGCTGTGCCAGCGGCGGGCTGGGGTCGGCGCCGATCTCGGCGGCCAGCCGGCGGCGCAGCCGGTGGAAGTGTTCGAGGGCGTCCGCCTGCCGCCCGCACCGGTACAACGCGAGCATCGCCTGCGCCGCGAGGCGCTCGTCCCACGGGTGCCGGCCGCTCAGATCCAGCAGGTCGGGGAGAAGGCGGGCGTGCGCGCCCCGGCGCAGCGCGATGTCGTTGCGGTCCAGCGCGGCCGCGAGCCGCTGCCGGTCGAGGGTCTGCCGGTAGGCCGTCAGCCACGGCGTGGTCAGCCCGTCGAACGCGTCGCCGCGCCAGAGCCCCAGCGCCCGCTCCAGGCAGCCGATCGCCGTCGCGTCGTCCGCGGCGCGCCGGGCCCGCTCGGTCAGCGCGCGGAAGCGGTGCAGATCGACGCGGTCCGGATCGACGGCGAGCAGGTAGCCGGGATGGCGCCGGACGATACGGACCTCGTCGGCGCCGGCCAGCGCCTGCCGCAGCCGGGACAGGTAACCACGCAGCGTGGCGGCGGCCCCGTCCGGCACCTCGTCGCCCCAGACCCGGTTGATGAGCTGTCCGGTCGGGACGACACGGTTGGGCTCGACCAGAAGAGCGGCGAGGACGCACTGCTGACGGGCGTGACCGATCCGGACCGTCCGGCCGTCGACCCGGACGTCCAGGTCGCCGAGCACCCGGAACTCCACCGCCACGGGCTGTCACGGTAGCCGCGTGCGGTCATGGTCGGACCGGGCTTGACGACGATCCGACAGGCGGGGGCGCGACGGTGCGCGGGGCCCGTTCTCCGAGCCCCGCGCACCGCCGTGCCGACGGGATCACGGGCAGTTGACCACGATTTCCACACTGGGCCGGCAGTCGTCGAACACCACGTCCGGGCCGCCGTCACCGTCGTCCACGCCGGGACCGCCGACCAGGGTGTCCCCGCCCTTGTCGCCGAAGAGGTGGTCGTCGTTGCTGCCGCCGTCCACGCGGTCGTTGCCGTCCAGGGCGCTGGGCCCGATGAACCGGTCCCCGTGGATGGTGTCGGCGCCGCCGTCGCCGTGGAGGTTGTCGTCACCCAGGTCGCCCCAGATGTCGTCGCCGTTCAGCCCGCCGTAGACGATGTCGTCGCCGGTGTTGGCCTTGATGTCGTCGTTGCCGGCGAGGCCGCAGATGATGTCGTCGTAGACGCTTCCGACGATGACGTCGCGAAGGGTCGTGCCGATGATGAACTCCGGGCCGTTGGTGTTGGGGCTGACGTAGCGCCCTCCGGCGACGACGTACACCGTGGTGTACCCGGCCGGCACGGGCGCCCCGGAGTACGGGCCGCAGTCGGCGGGGACCACATAGGCCGCCGACGCCGGGGTGGCGCCGCCGGCCAGGCCCGCGGCGGCCAGGCCGAGCGCCCCGATCACCGAAGCGACGGTACGCGGGGTGAAGAGGTGATTGTGTGACATGACGCTTCTCCTTGCGGTTGTTGTGTACGAGAAGCGTCACCGGCGAGCGTTCAGCGGACGTGCAGCAAACGTGCAACCGGGGCGGGGAGCGGTGAGTTCGTCCGGGGGGCGTGGTTCCATCTCTGACGACCCGACCCTGGAGGCTTCATGTCCGACACGCTGACCCGCCGTGAGCTGTGGGCGCTCGCGCACGCCGAGCGCGCCGCACTCGCCGACGACCTCGCCGGACTCGACGCGGCTCAGTGGGCGCGGCGCTCGCTGTGCGGCCGGTGGACGGTGCAGGAGGTGGTCGCGCACCTGACCGCGGCGGCGAGCGTCGGCCGCGCCCGCTGGGTCGCCAGCGTGGTCGGCGCCCGGTTCGACTTCGACCTGCACAACGACCGCCGGCTGGCCGAGCACCGGGGCGCCGGCCCGGGGGAGACGCTCGACCGGTTCCGCCGGATCATCGGCAGCACCACGTCGACGTTCGGCCCGACCGAGGCGTGGCTCGGTGAGGTGGTCGTGCACGCCCAGGACATCCGGCGTCCGCTCGGCCTGGCAGGGACGCCCTCGGTCGAGGCGGTCACGCCGGTCGCCCGGTTCTACGCCGGGCGGGACTTCACAGTGAACGGTCGCAGCGCCATCGACGGCCTGCGGGTGGAGGCGACCGACGGGCCGTTCACCGCCGGCACCGGTCCGTTGGTCAGCGGCACCACCCTCGCGCTGACGATGGCGATGGCCGGGCGGGCCGCCTATTGCGACGACCTCACCGGGCCGGGCGTGCAGACGCTGCGGGAACGCTGCACGCCTGCCTGACGACGGCCGGCGGCGTCGGGAACGCGGGAGAGCCGCCGGTCGGGTGCTTGCGGCGGGTCCGGTCGGCGCGGCGGATCCCGATCACCGCGGGCGAGACCGATCGGCGCGGGCAGGGTGCCAGGGCGTCGGCGGCCCGGGTCACGACCTCGGCAGTGTCAGGATCTCCGCGCCGTCGTCGGTGATGGCGATGGTGTGCTCGCTGTGCGCGGTGCGGCAGCCGGTCGCGCTGCGCAGCGTCCACCCGTCGGCGTCGGTGACCAGCGTGGCGGTGTCCGCCATCACCCACGGTTCCAGCGCCAGCAGCAGCCCGGGGCGCAGCGGGTAGCCGCGCCCGGGCCGGCCGGTGTTCGACACGTGCGGGTCCTGGTGCATGGTCGAGCCGACACCGTGACCGCCGAACTCGGTGTTGACCGAGTAGCCGGCTTCGGTGAGGACCGAGCCGATGGCGTACGAGAGGTCGCCGACGCGCGCGCCGGGACGGGCCGCGGCGATCCCGGCGCGCAGCGCCCGCTCGGTGGCGTCGATCAGCGCGACGCTCTCCGCGGGCCGGGCCTCGCCGACGAGGAAGCTGATCGCGGAGTCGGCCACCACCCCGCCCAGCGAGACGGCCAGGTCGAGGCTGAGCAGGTCGCCGTCGGCGAGCGCGTAGTCGTGCGGCAGCCCGTGCAGCACCGCGTCGTTCACCGAGGTGCAGATGTAGTGGCCGAACGGTCCGCGCCCGAACGACGGCTCGTAGTCGACGTAGCAGGACTGCGCCCCGGCCTCGGTGATCATGCGCTGTGCCTGCCTGTCGATGTCGAGCAGGTTCGTGCCGACGGTGGTGCGGCTGCGCAGCGTCCGCAGGATGTGGGCGACCAGGGCGCCGGTGTCCCGCGCCCGCCGTACGTCGGTGGGGCTCAGGATCTCGATCATGCGGGCGCCTTCCTCGCGCGACCAATAAGTATCCCGGTCATGTTATCCCGGTATTAGAATCCTGGCATGGTCCGGTTGCCCCTCACCCCCGCCGAGGTCGAGCGCGGGCAGCGTCTGGGCGCGCTCCTGCGCCGTGCCCGTGGGGAGCGCTCGATGCTGCTCACCGCGCTCGACGCCGGCGTGTCGCCGGAGACGCTCCGGAAGATCGAGTCCGGCCGGGTCGCCACGCCCGCGTTCCCCACCATCGCGGCCATCGCCGACGTCCTCGGTCTCTCCCTCGACGAGGTGTGGTCCGAGATCAACCGATCCGACGCCGCGGTGCGTCTCGCGCCGTCCGAGCGGCGGCTGGCCTCGTAGGGCCGCCCCGTCGACGGGGGAGCATACCGAGTATGTATGCTCCCGGCATGCCACCCTCGCGTCGCGCCGTCACCCTCGTCGTCCCCGTCGCCGGATTCCTGCTCGGCTTCCTGGACTTCGTCTGGATCAAGTGGGTGCCGTACCCGTTCGCCGAACTCGGCAACTCCACAGCCACCTGGGCCGTGGCCGCGTTCGCGCTGGGCTGGTGGATCCGGTCGGGCGCGGTACGCGCCGCCGTCGCCGCCAGCATCCTGCTGATCGTCGCGGTGCCCAGCTACTACCTGGCGGCGACGCTGCTCCAGGGCGACGACCTCGCGATGATCTGGGCGCTCACCTCGTTCGTCTGGATGGCTTTCGGCGTGGTGGCGGGCGTGGTGTTCGGTGTCGCCGGGATCTGGGCGCGGACCGACGGGTGGCGGCGCGTCGTGGGGGTCGCGCTGCCGGTGGCCGTGTTCGTCGAGGAGGCGCTGCGGTTCGCGCTGAAGTCCGGGTCCTATCCCGGAGCCTGGTGGAACGTGGCGATCGACCTCGGACTCGCCGCGTTGCTGGTGGTGCTGATCGGCCGGTCCGCCCGGGTGCGGCTGCTGGCCGCCGCCACGGCGCTCCCGCTGGCCGCGCTCGGCGCGCTCACGTTCACCGTCGTCGCCGGCTGACTAGACTCGCAGGCCATGGGATCGCTCGTCTTCAGCCTCAACCTCACACTGGACGGTTGCGTCGACCACCGGGAGGGGGTCGTCGACGACGAGTCGCACGCCTATTTCACCCGCCTCATGGACGAGTGCGGGGCGGTGCTGTGGGGTCGCGTCACCTACGAGTTGATGGAGGCCTACTGGCCGGCCGTCGCCCGCGGCGACCGGGAGGCGGCGCCGGCGATGCGTGAGTGGGCGGCCAAGCTGGAGGCCAAACCCAAAGTCGTGGTGTCGGCGACGCGCACGGACTTCCCGTGGGCCAACAGCCACCACATCGCCGGCGACCTGCGCGAAGGGGTGCGGAAGCTGAAGGACGCGACCCCGGCCGGCGTCCTTCTCGGAAGCGGCGGGCTCGCGGCCGAGCTCGACCGGCTGGACCTGATCGACGAGTACAGGCTGCTCATCCATCCCCGGATCGCCGGTCACGGCCCGACGCTGTACGAGGACGGGCTGCCCGGCACACGCCGGCTCGAACTGCTCTCGGCGCAGCCGTTCCGCAGCGGCGTGGTGGCCATGCACTACCGCCGCGCGTGCTGACCCACCGGAGTCCGTCGCCGTCAGTTCGCCATCGGCCGCGACCGGTGACGACGACGCCCGGCCGGGGGAGAGGCCGATGAGGCGACGGCAGGCGATCGCGGCGGTGCTCACGACGGCTCTGGCGGCCGGCTGCACGACGGACCGGCCCGCCCCCGCGCCCCGGACCACCGCGTCGGCCGCATCGACCACCTCGGCGACGCAGAGCCCCTCGCCGGTGCCCGCGCCGCCGGAACTGGCGGCCCTGGAACGGCGCTCCGGCGCCCGGATCGGCGTCTACGCCGTCGACACCGGCACCGGCCGCACCCTGGCGCACCGCGCCGACGAGCGGTTCGCGTACGCGTCGACCTGCAAGGCGCTCGCGGCGGGTGCGATGCTCGCCGCCACGTCCGACGCCGAGCGGGACCGGGTGGTCCGCTACCGGCGCGCCGACCTGGTGGCGCACTCGCCGGTGACCGAACGGCACGTGGACACCGGGATCACGCTGCGGGACGCCGCCGAGGCGGCGGTGCGGTACAGCGACAACACCGCCGGCAACCTGCTGTTCGACGCGCTCGGCGGTCCGGACGGCTTCGCGCGGGCGCTCCGCGACGTGGGCGACCGGGTCACCCGGCCCGCCCGCACCGAGCCGGAGCTGAACGCGGCCACACCGGGCGACGAGCGCGACACCAGCACGCCCCGCGCGCTGGCCGGTTCGCTGCGCGCGTACACGCTGGGTGACGCCCTGCGGCCCGCGGACCGCGACCTGCTGCTGGGCTGGATGCGGGCCAGCACCACCGGGAGTGGCCTGGTCCGGGCCGGCGTGCCGGACGGCTGGCAGGTGGCGGACAAGTCCGGCACCGGCGGGTACGGCACCCGCAACGACATCGCCGTGATCTGGCCGCCCGGCCGGGCGCCGATCGTGCTGGCCGTCCTGTCGAGCCGGGACGGCCGCGACGCGAAGCCCGACGACGCAGTGGTCGCCGAGGCCGCGAAGGCGGCAGTGACGGCGCTGCGCTGACCTCCCGCCCGGTCAGGGGATCGGCCACTCGTGCACCGGCCGGTTGCTGTGCATCAGGTCGACGTAGTGGCGGACCACCTCGCGCAGGGCCGCCGGCCGGTCCATGTGGTCGGCCGACTCCAGCCGGTGCAGCGTCTCCACCTGCCACGTCGCGCCGTTGCGGCCGGTCAGGCAGCGCTGCTCGACGATGCCGAGCAGCCGGTCCCGTTCCGCCGGGTCCAGGCCCCACCGGTCCAGTCCCAGATGGGCCAGCGGCAGCAGCCGGCGCAGCACCAGCTCGGTCACCGGCAGGTAGCCCAGCCCGGGCCAGAACACCTGCGCGTCGATGCCGTGCCGGGCGCAGGCGTGGAAGTTCTCCTCGGCCGCGCTGAAGGACATCTGCGACCACAGCGGACGGTCGGCCTCGGCGAGCGCCCGTACCAGGCCGAAGTAGAACGCGCCGTTGGCGACCGTGTCCAGCACGGTCGGCCCGGCCGGCAGCACGCGGTTCTCCACCCGCAGGTGCGGCCGGCCCTTGGGCGCGTCGTACACCGGGCGGTTCCACCGGTAGACGGTGCCGTTGTGCAGGCGCAGCTCGGCCAGCTTCGGCACCCCGCCGCTGTGCAGCGTGGCCGCCGGGTCCTCCGGGTCGCAGACCGGCAGCAGCGCCGGGAAGTAGCGCACGTTCTCCTCGAACAGGTCGAACACCGAGGTGATCCAGCGCTCGCCGAACCACACCCGCGGGCGTACGCCCTGGGCCTTGATCTCCTCCGCCCGGGTGTCGGTGGCCTGCTGGAACAACGGCACCCGGGTCTCGCGCCACAGTTCCCGGCCGAAGAACAGCGGGGAGTTCGCGCCGAGCGCCACCTGGATGCCGGCTATCGCCTGGGCCGAGTTCCAGTAGTCGGCGAACTGCGCCGGGCTGACCTGGAGGTGGAACTGGGTGCTGGTGCACGCCGCCTCCGGCGTGATCGTGTCGGCGGTGGTGGCCAGCCGCTCGACCCCGCTGATCGCGATCGGCAGGTCCTCCCCGCGGGCGGCGAAGATCTGCTCGTTGAGCAGCGCGTACCGGGGGTTCGCCGACAGCGTCTCGGCGGTCAGGTGCTCGGGACGCAACGTCGGCAGGATCCCGATCATCACCATGTGCGCGCCGACCGTGCGGGCCTTGGACTCGGCGGCGTTCAGGCTGGCCCGCACGTGCTCCTCGAACGCGGCGGTGCCGGTGCCGGCCAGCCGTCGCGGCTCGACGTTGATCTCCACGTTGAACTGGCCCAGCTCGGTCTGGAACGCCGGGTCGGCGATCGCCTCCAGCACGTCGGCGTTGCGCATGGCCGGGTCGAAGCCGTCGTCGACCAGATTCAGCTCGATCTCCACGCCGGTCATCGGCCGCTCCACGTCGAACCGGGACTCGCGCAACATCTCGGCGAACACGTCCAGGCACCGCCGGACCTTCTCGCGGTAGCGGGCCCGATCCTCCCGGCTGAAGGTCCGCACGCCGACGTCCTCGCCCATGGTCACCACCCTGTCACAGTTGGTTCTTCCCAACCTCGCACGGAGCGGCGGATCAGGAAAGGCCCGGGGCCTTTCTGTACCCCGTGTCGGCCCCGGTGACCCCCGTCGCGGCGGCCCGGGTTGCGTCCGGCCGAACCGGTCCGGGCGGCTAGCATGGGCGGCCGACGGCGAAGGGAAGTGGCTGATGCGCGACGGGTGGACCCGGGCGTTCGTGGTGGTGGCGTTCGCCGAGGCGTGCTCCTGGGCGGCGCTGCTGGCCGGCATGGCGGTCAAGTACGGCCCGCCCGGAAACGAGATCGGCGTCAAGATCTTCGGGCCGATCCACGGCGGGCTGTTCGTGCTCTACGGGCTGCTGACGCTCCTGGTGGCCCGCCGGCGCCGCTGGACCCTCGTGCAGACCGGGCTGGCCCTGGCCGCAGCCGTGCCGCCGTTCGCCACAGTGCTGTTCGAGCGCTGGGCGCAGCGCCGGGGCCTGCTCGACACGCCCGCCGCGGCCGAGCGGCCGCTCACTCCCGCCGGTCGCTGAGCGCGGCCGCTCACCCGCGCCGGTCGCTGCGCGCGACAGGCTCCTCGGTGAGGGAGGCGGCGAGCTCCGGGCGGATCACCTGTGCCGCGACACGCCCTACGTGAGCGCCGAGCAGGCGGCCACGCCGAACAGCAGCACGGCACCCAGCGTCGCCTGCAGCAGCAGCGCCGGCCCCAGGTGCGACCAGAGCGTGGCCGTACGCGGGGTCAGCAGTTGCCCGGTGGTCAGGTTGACGATCCGCTCGATCCGCGGCGGCAGGTCCTCGTCGCGCTGCCCCCGCAGCGTGAGCTGGACGTGGTCGCCCGGGTGCAGCGCGCTCTGCGGCAGGTGGCCGTGCAGCTCGACCTCGACGAGCCGGCCGGTGGTGTCGCGTACCCGGACCGGGGTGACCAGGAACTCCGGCCCCTTCTTCAGGTCCTTGAAGCTGCGCCGGGCCCCGCCGCCGCCACTGCTGAGCAACGCGCGCACCACCTTCAGCAGCAGCCCCACCACTCCCGCGGCGGTGAGTACCGCGACCAGCACGGGCTGCCCGACCCGGACCTCCCGGGCATAGCCCTCCAGCAACCGGACCAGACGCCCGGTGACGACGCGTTCCGTCGGGTGGACGACGCGTCGGTCGTACAGCTCCGTGCCCATGTTCACCACCGAGAGTCCCGTTGCGTGCACAGATGGTATCGATCCTTCGGGTTGAACGACGTGAATGAACAGCGGTCACGCCCGGGCCGCCGGCAGGTGAACTCCGCCGGGGCGCGGGTATGCGTGCGGCCGAGCCGGAAAGGGGTCGAGCATGCAGCTGTCCTTCCTGCGCCCGCTCTACGACCGTCCCGGGCCGTGGTGCTCGGTCTACATGGACGCCTCCCGCGACACCCAGGACGCGCGAGCGCAGGTCGACCTGCGCTGGCGGGCCCTCAAGGGCGACCTGCTGGGGCAGGGCGCCGACCCGGTCACCGTCGAGGCGGTGGAGGAGGTCGTCCGCCGGCACCAGCCGATGCCCGGCGACTACGGCATAGCCGTGTTCGCCAGCCGGGGTCGCGTGGTGCTCACCGAGTACCTGTCCGCGCCACCGCTGCGCGACCTGGCCAGCTGGTCGGCGCTGCCGCACACCATGCCGCTGGTGGCCCAGCGCGGCGAGCAGGTGGCCTGGGTGCGGGTGCTGGCCGACCGTACCGGCGCGGACGCGATGGCGGTCAGCGCCGGCGGGGTGCCCCGGCGGGCCCAGGTGCGGGGCGGGCAGAGCCGCCAGCTGCGCCGGGTGCAGCCGGGCGGCTGGTCGCAGTCCCGCTACCAGCGTGCCGCCATGGAGGCGTGGCACCAGAACGCCGGTGACGCCGCCGCGGCCACCGCCGACCTGGCCGAGCGGGTCGGTGCCGACGTCGTCGTGGTGGCCGGGGACGTCCGGGCCACCGGCATGATCGCCGCCCAGCTGCCCGCGCGGTGGCAGGACGTGCTGGTCCGCACCGACGCCGGCGCCCGCGACGGGGGCGCCGACGACACGCTGATGGACGACATCACGGTGCAGACCGTCGCCGAGGTCGCCGACCGGCGGATCGCCGCCGCGCTGGACCGTTTCGGCGTTCAGGAGGACGTCGGCGCCGGCCTGGACGCCGTGGTCTCCGCGCTGCAACGCAACCAGGTCGACACCATGCTCATCGTGGACGACGCGTCGGCCGACGGCGAGCTGTGGGTGGGCCCCGAGCCGACCGAGATCGCCACCGACCGGGCGCAGCTGGCCGACATGTCGGTGGCCGACCCCCAGCGGGTACGCGCCGACGCGGCGCTGCTGCGCGCGCTGATCGGCACCGACGCGGACCTCACGGTGCTCGCGCCGGAGGAGGCGCCGGAGCTGACCGACGGGGTCGGCGCGGTGCTGCGCTACGTCGACGCGGGCACGCCGGGGCGCGGCAATGGCTGAGCGGATCGTCGCCGACCTGGTGGTCGAACGCCTGCGGGCCTGGCGGGTACCGCGGGTGTTCGGCTGTCCGGGCGCGGCGGTCGCCCCGCTCGTGGGCGCGCTCGACGACGCGGGCGGGGATCCGGCGTTCGTCCCCGCCCGGCACGAGGAGACCGCCTCGTACATGGCCACCGGGCACGCGAAGTTCACCGGCGGCGTCGGGGTCTGCCTGGCCACCCAGGGGCCCAGCGCGGTGCACCTGCTCAACGGCCTCTACGACGCGAAGCTCGACAGCAAGCCGGTGGTCGCGATCGTCGGCGAGGACGTCACCGGTCCGCTCGGCGGCGCGCACGAGGAGATCGGGCTGAGCCGGCTCTTCGGCGACGTGTGCAACCAGTTCGTCCGCTACGGCCGCCGGCCCGAACAGGTGCCGGCGCTGCTGGACCAGGCGTTCCGTACCGCAGTGGCGACCCGCAGCCCGACCTGCGTGGTGCTGCCGCGGGCGTTGCAGGTCACCGCCGTGCCGGACCTGCTGCCGCAGGCCGCCGGGGTGGTCACCGCGACGCCCGGCGAGCCGCTGGCCCGGGTCATGCCGCACGACGCCGACCTGGATGCCGCCGCCTCGCTGCTCGGCAACGGGCAGCGGGTGGCGATGCTGGTCGGGCAGGGCGCGCACGGCGCGGCCGGGGAGATCGTCGCGCTCGCCGACCGGCTCGGCGCGGGCGTGGCCACGTCGCTGCTGGGCAAGCCGGTGCTCGACGAGCGGCTGCCGTTCCACACCGGCGTGCTGGGCGAGGTCGGCACCACCGCCGCCGCGCAGCTCATGGGCGCCTGCGACACACTGCTGATGATCGGCACCAACGATCCGTGGACCGACTGGTTCCCGATGCCCGGCCAGGTACGCACCATCCAGATCGACATCGACGGCCGGCGCATCGGCACCCGCTACCCGGTGGACGTGCCGCTGGTCGGCGACGCCGCCGAGACGCTGCGGGCGCTGCTGGCCCGGGTGCCGGAGCATCCCGGCCGCGAGTGGCGCGGCACGGTGGAGAAGATGGTGGACCGGTGGCGGGGAGCCGCCGCCGAACGCGCCGCCTCGCCCGCCGAGCCGGTGGACCCGCGGCTCGTGCTCCGCGAGCTGTCCGCCCGGCTGCCCCGGCGCGCCGGTGTCGCGGTCGACGTCGGCTCGGTCGTCTACTGGTACGCCCGGCACCTGGAACTGCCACCGGGGGTGCAGGCCCGGCTGTGCGGCACGCTCGGCTCGATGGGCTGCGCGCTGCCGTACGCGGTAGCGGCCAAGCTGGCCCGCCCGGACGAGCCGGTGATCGCGCTGCTCGGCGACGGCGCGATGCAGCTCAACGGCCTGGCCGAGCTGATCACGGTGGCGCACCACTGGCCGCAGTGGCGCGACCCCCGGCTGATCGTGCTGGTGCTGAACAACAGGGACCGGTCCGGCGTCGGTGGCGGCCGGTCACCGGGAGAGCGGCGGCCCGAGGTGCCGTACGCCGGGTGGGCCCGCCTGCTCGGGCTGCACGGCGTACGGGTGGACCGGCCCGACCTGGTCGGAGCCGCCTGGGACGAGGTGCTGGCGGCCGACCGGCCCGCCGTCCTGGAGGCGGTGGTGGATCCGGCCGTGCCGCTGGACGCGCCCGAACCGGCGCTGGCCGACCTGCGCGGCCTGGTGGCCGACGGGGACGCCGCCCGCCGGGTACGGGAGCGGGTGATCCAGACCGAGGCCATCGCGGCCGACGAAGTCGTTTAGCGGCATCCGGGCGGGGCACTGCGACCGGGCGCAACCGTCCCGGGAGGTCACATGTCAGTCGCCGCCGTCAGCCGATACGGCCCCGCGCCGCTGCCCGCGGCGCGCGGGCCGGTCTCCGCCGCGCTGCTGACCGCGCTGCGCGGGGCGCCGGGGGAGCTGCCGGCCGGGCTGGGTGCCGGGTTCGGCGCGGTGGCCGCGCCGCTGACCGACGAGGATCTCCAGCTCACCCTGTTCCTCTGCTACGAACTGCACTACCGGGGGCTCTGCGGCGTCGACGAGGAGTGGGAGTGGGAGCCGTCGCTGCTGGCGCTGCGCGCCCGTGCCGAGCGGCCGTTCGAGGCGGCGCTGCGCGAGCTGGCCGGCCCGCTGCCCGCGGTGCTGCCGGCCGCCGTGCCCGGCGCGCTGGCCGACCTGGTGGCCGCCGACGACGGGCCGCCGCTGGCCGCGACGCTGCAACGGCGGGCCGACCTCGGCCGGTTCCGCGAGTTCGTCGTCCACCGCTCGATCTACCACCTGCGCGAGGCCGACCCGCACAGCTGGGCGCTGCCCCGGCTCGGCGGGCCGGCGAAGGCGGCGCTGGTGGAGATCCAGACCGACGAGTACGGCAACGGCCGGCTGGACCTGATGCACGCCGAGCTGTTCCGCACCACGATGGACCGGCTCGGCCTGGACACCGGCTACGCCGCCCACCTGGACCGGGTACCGGCGGTGACGCTGGCGACGAACAACCTGATGTCGCTGTTCGGCCTGCACCGGCGGCTGCGCGGGGCGCTGCTCGGGCACCTGGCCGCGTACGAGATGACCTCGTCGTTGCCGAACCGCCGGTACGGCAACGGACTGCGCCGGCTCGGCTTCGACGCGGTCGCCACGCGCTTCTACGACGAGCACGTCGAGGCCGACGCCGTGCACGAGCAGATCGCCGCGTACGACATGTGCGGCGGGCTGGTCCGGGCCGAGCCGGCGCTCGCGTCCGACGTGCTGTTCGGCGCCGCCGCCGCGCTGGCGCTGGACGGCCTGTTCGCCGCGCACCTGCTGACCGCCTGGTCGGCCGGCGGGTCGTCCCTGCGCCCGCCCCAGCGCGCCGTGGCCGCCGCCTGACGCGATCTTGCACTTCGGGCCCTCTGCGTGCCCGGTTCGGGAGATTTGCCGGGGCCCGAAGCGCAAGATCGGCGAGGGTGGGGGTCAGGGCTCGCGGTCGCTGCCCGCCCGGAAACCGGTCACCTTGTGCGTGCCGTCGCAGAACGGCTTGATCGCGCTCTTGCCACATCGACACAGCGCCACGGTGCCCCGGCGCGTCTCGATCGGCGTGCCCTCGGGCGTGACCAGCGCGAAGTCGCCGCGTACCAGCAGCGGTCCGTCCCGGTACGGGGTGATGGTCGCCGCCGGGGTGCTCTCGTCGTCGGGCATGCGCGGTGCAGTGCCCGTCCCCGTCCGGCCCAAACCCGCACCCGAGCGCCGTTGCGCCCGCGACGGCGGGCACGCGGCGCGACGGCGTACCTGGGTGTGGCGGGCGCTGCCGTTACCGGGCGGGCCTTGGTCCTGACCCGTGGGGAGATGCCCCGTTTAGACCCCAGAGGGACGGGAAGCCGGGCCGCGTGGTGAGCGAACGAGTCGAACGGGTCAGCGGCGCCGGCCTGCCCGCGGAGCGGGTGGTGGCCGCCGGTAGCGCCGCCCGGATCCTGGTCGCCGCGACCGTCCGGGCGCTGCGCGGCGACGACTGCGCCGACCTCGGCCACCCGGGCGCGCTGTCCCGCCTCACCGGCGCGCCCGAGCCGGTACGCCGCGCCGCCGCCGTCCGGTCCGCCGGGCGGGCGGCGCTCACCGCCGGTCAGATCGCCGCCGTGGACGCCGAACGGGTGGCCGGGTGGTTCACCGGTCAGTACCCGGACCGGCGCTGGCCCGGCGTGGTCCTCGGCTCGCCGCACGGCGCCGCCGCCCACCTCGCGGTGGCGCTCGGCGTGCCCTGGCTGCCGGCCGGATTCGAACTGGCCGGGCAGTGGAGCAGGGGGGCGGTGGACCGCCCGGACGCCGCGCTCGCGCACGGGGCCACGCTCGCCGCCCGGCTGCTCGACGGCAACCCGCGCGTGCACGTCCGCCAGGTGCACTGCCCGGCCAGCCGGGGCGCGGCGGCCGGCGCGGCGGTCACGTTCGCGGTGCGCTGGCGCACGCTGCCGAAGGCGTACGCGCGCTTCCTGGCCGACCGGCTGGAACCGGCCGCTCCGGTGCTGCTGCTGCACGACGCCCGGACCTGGCCGGTCCGTGACGGCGGCGACGGGCACAGCTTCCAGTCCGGCTGCCCGGCCGGCGGCCTGGACCCGGTCGACTTCCACCCGGACGCCCACGCCCTCGGCGCGGTGCTGCGCGCGGCCGGCGGGGACGAGACGCGCTGGACCGCGCCGGAGGTCACGGTGGCGGGCGCGTTCGCCGAACACGGCGTGGAGCCCGGTTTCGAGAACGACGCCCGCTCCTTCGGCGACCGGCACGGGCATCCGCTGCACCGGGTGGTCGTGCCCCAGCCCGACGCGCTCAGCGCGGTGACCGCCGACCTGTACCGGCGCTGGCTGCGCCGGGCCGGCAAGACCGGGGACCGGCTGGTGGTGGAGTGCGGCCGGCTGCTCGACCCGGGGCAGG
Organism: Micromonospora sp. NPDC049151; assembly: GCF_040648395.1. Taxonomy (NCBI): domain Bacteria; kingdom Bacillati; phylum Actinomycetota; class Actinomycetes; order Micromonosporales; family Micromonosporaceae; genus Micromonospora; species Micromonospora sp. NPDC049151. The sequence continues at coordinate 39,840 of NZ_JBEZDP010000026.1, read as the reverse complement.
TGCTGCGGGCCGGGCTGGTGCCCTACTGGTGCGAGAACGCCACCGCGCGCCGGGTCGCCGGCGTCGAGTGGTGGCTGGCCGGCAGCGAGCCGTTCAGCTCGGTGGACGTGCTGCCCGAGCCGCCCGGTCTGCGCTCGCCCGCGTACGCGGGACTGCCCCAGTGGCTGGCCGTGGCCGGCTTCGGGCGGCGTCGGCGGGCAGTGGACCGGGGCGCCGCCCGGGGCTACCCGGTCGCCTCGGTACCCACCCGACGTGCCACGGAGGTGTTGCGCAACCAGCCCTGCGACCTGCCCGTGCCGCCGCCGCTGCGGATGGCCGAGGCGCTCACCGTGCTGCGTGACGCGGGCGCCCACCAGGGCCTGCTGGTCTGCTGACCACCGCCAGGCGCGGCTGCCCGGCCAACCTGGCGAAACATCCTCGCGATCCTGCGGTCCGTGATTGAGTACCTACGGAGCGGGAAGACCGCTCGCCGCGAAACGGCCCACGACGCCGTGCGGCGGGTAGCCGCCGCTCTCGACGTAATCCGTCACGTAACCCAACTTCCTCACCCGGAGCGTGGTCCGACCACGCGCACGACCGGTTCCGACCGGGCGGGGGCTCTTTGGCGAGGGGGCGCGGATGTTCGGACAGACCACCACACCCACACCACCGACCACCGACCGGGGTCTGGAGGACCTGGACGCCGCGGCGCTCGCGTACGCGGCCCGGATCGAAGGGCTGCCACCGGAGCGGCGGCAGGAGGCGCGGGACGACCTGGTCCGGTTCGCGTTGCCGTTCGCCGGCCGGCTCGCCCGCCGCTACCGGGGACGCGGCGAGCCGCTGGAGGACCTGGAGCAGGTGGCGCGTCTCGGCCTCGTCAACGCCGTCGACAGGTACGACCCGGAACGCGGCTCGTTCACCGCGTACGCGGCCATCACGATCGTCGGCGAGATCAAACGGCACTTCCGCGACCGCACCTGGGGCGTGCACGTGCCGCGCCGGCTGCGGGACCTGATCCTCGAGGTGGGACAGGCGACGGCGACGCTGACCAGCGAGCTGTCCCGCGCTCCCACGGTGGCCGAGCTGTCCGCCCGGCTGGAGACGCCGGAGGAGGAGATCCTGGCCGCGCTGGAGTCGGCCGCCGGCTACAGCCCGGCGTCGCTGAACGCGCCGGTGGGCGGGGAGAGCTCGGCCGAGTTCGGCGACCTGGTCGGCGAGTCCGACCACGCGCTGGAGTCGGTGGACGACCGGGTCACCGTCAGCGGCCTGCTGCACCGGCTGCCCTGGCGGGAGCGCCGCATCCTGGCGATGCGCTTCTACGGCAACCAGACCCAGGCGGAGATCGCCGCCCGGTTCGGCATCTCGCAGATGCACGTGTCCCGGCTGCTGTCGCGGGCGCTGACCTGGCTGCGCCAGGCGATGCTCGCCGACGCGCCGCCGCCCTGGCAGAACGGCACGGCCGAGGCCGAACCGGCGAAGGCCCGGATCTCGGTGAGGCAGAACGGCGACCGGGTGGTCGTCGAGGTCGGCGGCGAGGTGGACCGGGCCGGCGCGGACCAGTTGCGCCGGGCCGTGCTCCAGGCGGTCACCGGGCAGCCGCGCGAGGTGGTGGTCGACCTGGTCGGGGCCGGTGGCTTCGACGCCGGTGGAATCGCCGCGCTGATGGCCGGCCGGGACGCCGCCGCGCGTACCGGTGTGCCGCTGCGGCTGACCCGGGTGCAGCCGGCGGTGCGCCGCTCCCTAGTCGCGGCCGGACTGCCGCCCGCCGACTGACCCGCCGCACGCGCGTACCGCGCCGGCCTCCCGCCTCGGGGAGCCGGCGCGAGGCGTACGACGAGAGGGCCGGCGCCGTGCGGCGCCGGCCCTCTGGCGGTGTCCTCAGTTGTCCGGCGTGTCCCCGTGCCCGCGCGGGTGCCGCCACCTGTCGTCCGGCTGGTCGCCGCGTTCGGCGTTGAGCGCGCTGCCCTCCGGTTCGTCGGTCTCCTCGAAGCTGGGCCGGCGCACCTCCTCCGGCTCCGGCACCTCCACCGGCCGGGCCCCGGACTGCGGCGCCGGCTGGTAGTCCACCGCCTCGGGCGCCCCGTACGCGCCGCCGAGCGACGGCGCCTGCGGCACGTCCCGCTCGTGGTGCAGCTCCTCGCGGAACGTCTGCGGCGGCTTGGTGGTGCGCTGCGGCAGGTCCCGGCCCAGGTCGGAGACGAGCGGGCCGTACTTGAGGTCGAACGCCGGCCGCTCGGAGCGGATGCGCGGCATCCGGTCGAAGTTGCGCAACGGCGGCGGGCAGCTGGTGGCCCACTCCAGCGAGTTGCCGAAGCCCCACGGGTCGTCAACGGTGACCACCGCGCCGTACCGCCACGACTTCCAGATGTTCCAGATCACGAACAGGGTGGACGCGCCGAGGACGAACGAGCCGATGCTGGAGATCGTGTTCAGCGTGGTGAAGCCGTCGCCGGGCAGGTAGTCGGCGTAGCGGCGGGGCATGCCCTCGTTGCCCAGCCAGTGCTGCACCAGGAAGGTGGCGTGGAAGCCGATGAACATGGTCCAGAAGTGCATCTTGCCCAGCCGCTCGTCGAGCAGCCGCCCGGTCATCTTCGGGAACCAGAAGTAGAGGCCACCGAACGCGGCGAAGACGATGGTCCCGAACATCACGTAGTGGAAGTGCGCCACCACGAAGTAGCTGTCGGTGACCTGCCAGTCCACCGGCGGGCTGGCCAGCAGCACCCCGGTCAGGCCGCCGAGCAGGAACGTCACCAGGAAGCCGACGGCGAACAGCATCGGTGTCTCGAAGGTGATCTGGCCCTTCCACATGGTGCCGATCCAGTTGAAGAACTTCACCCCCGTGGGCACCGCGATCAGGAAGCTCAGGATGCTGAAGAACGGCAGCAGCACCTGCCCGGTGGCGAACATGTGGTGCGCCCAGACCGTCATCGACAGCACGGTGATGGCGACGGTCGCCAGCACCAGGCCGGTGTAGCCGAAGATCGGCTTGCGGGAGAACACCGGGATGATCTCGGTGATGATGCCGAAGAACGGCAGCGCGATGATGTAGACCTCGGGGTGGCCGAAGAACCAGAACAAATGCTGCCAGAGCATCGGCCCGCCGGTCGTCGAGTCGAACACGTGCGAGTGCAGCAGCCGGTCCGAGGCCAGCGCCATCAGCGCGGCGGCCAGCAGCGGGAAGACGAAGATCACCAGGACGCTGGTGAGCAGCGCGTTCCAGGTGAAGATCGGCATCCGGAACATGGTCATGCCGGGGGCGCGCAGCGTCACGATCGTGGTGATCAGGTTGACCGCGCCGAGGATCGTGCCCAGACCGGACACGGCCAGGCCGACCACCCACAGGTTGGCGCCGACGCCGGGGGAGTGCTGCGCGGTGCTCAGCGGCGTGTACGCGGTCCAGCCGAAGTCCGCCGCGCCGGCCGGGGTGGCGAACCCGCCCACGACCATCAGCGCGCCGAGGAAGTAGAGCCAGTACGCGAACGCGTTCAGCCGGGGGAACGCCACGTCGGCGGCGCCGATCTGCAGCGGCACCAGGTAGTTGGCGAACCCGAAGAAGAGCGGGGTGGCGAACAGCAGCAGCATCACCGTGCCGTGCATGGTGAACATCTGGTTGTACTGCTCGGGGGAGACGATCTGCATCCCCGGCCGGGCCAGCTCCGCCCGGATGATCAACGCCAGGACGCCGCCGACGATGAAGTAGGCGAACGACGTCATCAGGTAGAGCATGCCGATCTGCTTGGCGTCGGTGGTGCGCAGCAGACGCCACAGCGCGTTGCCCTTCACCGCCTCCCGCGTCGGTCCGGGGAACCCCCCGAACCGGGCCGGCGCCAGGATCGCGGGCCCTCGGTCTCGTGCCGGTTCCGTGACTACCCGCTTGGGCATGGCATCTCACCCCGTGGTGACGACAGACAGGACGGGCGGGCGTACCCGGCCCTCTGCCCATGTAACCAGGCGAGAGCGGAGAATTCGGTCAATTAGCCGGGAGCATGGCCCAGACGACCTTGCCGGCGCCGACCGGAGTGCTGCCCCAGCGCTGGGTCAGCTCCCGCACCAGCATCAGCCCGCGGCCCCCCTCGGCGCGCGGGTCACGGCTGGTCGCCGCGCGGGCGTCGGCGGGGTTGCCGTCCATCACCGCGACCCGCAGGTACGGCCGGCGCAGCGTCAGCGTCACCTGCATCGGCGTGCCGGCGTGTCGCACCACGTTGCCGACCAGCTCGCTGAGCACCAGCGAGGCCGGACCGGCCAGCTCGGGCACGTTCCACCTGCCGCACGCCTCGGTGACCAGTTCCCGGGCGCGCCGGCAGGCGCCGGTGACCGGCTCCAGCCGGACCCGCAGCCGGGGCGCCGCCGCCGCGCCGGCCAGCGCGGTCGCCTCGGCGCAGTCCCGGCGGACCGGCACGACCCGGCAGGCGGTGGTCTCAGCCAGCCAGGCCGCCGTCTCGGCGCAGGGAGCGGCGAGCACCATCGGCACCGCCGGCCAGTCCGCGGCCCGCCGCGCCGCGGCGGCGAAGACGGACAGCGCCAGCGGTTCGCCGACCTCGATCTCCTCCAGGTCGACCACGAGGGCGTCCGGCTGCGCCGCGAGGCAGCGGTCCAGCACCTCGTGGACCGCGCGCATCGTGGTCAGGTCGAGCGCTCCGGCCAGCCGTACGACAGTGACCGGCGACTCGTCGCGGACCTCGCACCTGATCCGGGTCACCATCGCCGCCTCGTTTCCATCTCGTCGGGGAGGGTCGCCCTCGCCGGGGAGGGCCGCCCGGTCGGGGTCGGTCGCCGCCGTCCCGCAGCCGGAGGACTACGGACGTACCCGGGCCCCGGACCGGCGAAACCGGGCGTCCGGGGCCGCCGGTGGGCAGGTCAGTGACGGTCCCCACGGCGTGCCGCGAACAGCCCCAGCGCCAGCATGGCGGCGCCCAGCAGCAGGTGCAGCCACGAGTCGGCGCGGTTGACCGCGAGCGCGTTCGCCGCGTCGCGGCGGTCGACGGCCAGCCCGTAGAGCCACAGCGCCAGATAGACCGCCCCGGCGCCGACCAGGAACGCGCGGGCCCCGGCCACCGTGCGGGCCAGCACCAGCCCGGCCGCACCGAGCACCAGGTGCACCAGGTTGTGCACGGCCGAGACCTGGAACACCCCGAACAGCCGGGCGCCGGAACCCGGCCCGGCGAAGCGCAGATCCGCGAAGTCGCCGGTGATGCCCGGCACGAAGCCCAGCGCGCCGAGCAGCAGCAGGAGCACGGCGAACCCGGAGGCGATCCGGCGTACCGGCGCCCGCCCGTCGGCCGGGTTGCGCCGCGCCCGGGAGTGCGCCATCGAGTTCGTCACGCCGGCCTCCTCGCCACCGCGGGATGCGCCGGTTTCCCGCGCCCGGCGGGGGCAAACGCCGGCCCGGCCACGCGGGGCGGCCGGGCCGGTGGACGTGGTCGACCGGGTCAGGCGGGCTGCAACGGCATCGCCACGCCCGCCCGGACCCGGTCGTACAGCTCGACGTACCGCTGCGCCATCCGGGCCGGGGTGAACCGCCGGGCCGCCTCTCGCCGGCACTCGGCCGGATCCAGCCCGGCGGCGGCGAGCACCAGGTCACCCAGCTCCTGCTCGTCGCCGGTGAGCAGGCCGGTACGGCTGTGCTCGATCAGCTCGGGCAGGCAGCCGCGGGCGGTGGCGACCACCGGCGTGCCGAGCGACAGCGACTCGACCACGGCGGTGCCGCCCGGTTCCTCCCAGCGCAGCGGGAACAGCGACGCGCGCGCGGAGGCGACCAGGCCGTCGCGCTCTCGCCCGGCCACCGTGCCGACCCAGCGCACCCGGTCGCCGTCGACGTGCGGCGCGACGTGGTCGTAGAAGAAGCGCACGTCCGGGTTCTGCCGCGCCTCGTCGCCGGCCGCGGCCAGATCCTCCGGCCGGTGGTACGGGCCGACCGGCCCGGCCAGCACCAGCCGGAAGCCCGCCTCGTGGGCCAGCCGGGCGCCCAGGTCCTGCCCCTTGCCGGGGTTGATCCGGCCGAGGATGACCACGTGGTCGCCCTTGGGCACCGGCGGCTGCCGGTCCGCGTCCACGGCGAGGGGGGTGGACAGGTGCACGTGCCCCACCGAGTGCGCGCGCAGCGCCTCGGGGGCGCGCGCCAGCTGCGACGCGGAGACGCCGTTCACCCGTACCCGGTCGCCGCCGTCGAGGTTGCCGTACAGCTCGGGGTGCTTGGCGAGGTCCCAGTGCAGCGTGTGCAGCACCGGCGGGGCGTCCGGGCCCATCGCGGCGAGGGTGGCCAGCCCGACCGCCTCCACGTGGTCGTGCACCAGGTCGATGTCGTCGCGGGCGTGCAGCGTGCGCACCACGCCGGACAGGTGCGCCTGGGAGACGCCGCAGACCTGGTTGTACGGCCGCTGCAAGGCGTGGAACTGGCCGTCCGGGAAGACGGCGATCTTCTCGTCGACCGGCAGCGTGCTGCTCTCCACCGAGGCCAGCACCACCCGTACGCCCAGCCTGCGCAACTCCGGCACCAGGGTGGCGATCACGTTCTCGATGCCGCCGTAGCCGGGTGGCGGCACGGACAGCCACGGCCCGGCGTTCATCAGCACGGTGAGCGTCATGTGCTTTCCTCTCCCGGGCTCGTCCCGCTCACGCGGCGACCCGGCGACGGGGGAGACGGTGCCGCAACTGCGCCAGCGGCGGGCGTTCCTGCACTGACACGTCGTTCACCACGATCTCGCGGTCCAGGTTGGGCAGCGCCTCCGAGCCGCCCCGGCGGAACTGGGTCAGCAGCGCGGTCGGCGCCGTCCCGGGCGCGGCCCACCCGCGTCGTTGCAGCCGGGACCAGGCGGTCAGCATGATCTGCGCCGACATCCGGCCCAGCGCGGCGGTGTCCTGGTGCCGGTGCTTGCGCTCACCCAGGTCGACCTGGGCCAGCGCGTCGAGCCCGACCAGTTCCAGCAGGTCGATCAGCATGGCCGTCTCGACGCCGTAGCCGGTGACGAACGGCACCCGCTCCAGCACCTCCCGGCGGCCGGCGTACTCACCCGCCAGCGGCTGCACGAAACCGGCCAGCTCCGGCCAGAACAGGTTCAGCAGCGGCCGGGCCATCAGCTCCGTCACCCGCCCGCCGCCGTCGGGCTCCACGCTCGTCGCGCCGACCAGCGGCCGGTGGTAGAAGCCCTTCACGAACTCCACGCTCGGGTCGGTGAGCAGCGGGCCGAGCAGCCCGGTCACGAAGTGCGGCCGGAACTCGCGCAGGTCGGCGTCGACGAACGCGACCACGTCCCCCTCGGCCGCGGCCAGGCCGGCCCAGAGCGCGTCGCCCTTGCCGGTCAGCCGGGGCAGCCCGCTGGTCATCGCGTCCTGGCTGACCACCTCGGCGCCGGCCGCGCGCGCGACCCGGGCGGTCCGGTCCGTGGACCGGGAGTCGACCACGATCAGCTCGTCGACAAGCGGTACGCGGTCCATCAGGTGTTCCCGGACCGTCGACACGATCGCGCCGACCGTCGCCTCCTCGTTGCGTGCCGGCAGCACGACGCTGACCCGGCTGTTCCCCTTGGCCCGCACCAGTAGTTGCGCCGGCCAGTCGGCGGCGGTGCTGGTGCGGTACGTGGCCCACGCCTCCACCACTGGTGAGACGGTCGAATCTGACTCCCGCACGGGCACCCCCATCGATGGTGGAATCGCTGACCTGGTTTTCCCAATCCCGCATCCGCGCTAACCGGATCTTGCCCAACAACCTGATCACCTGGCGCGTACCGGGAGGTTCCGGGCGGATGAACGTTACGTTGCGCCCCCCGGCGGCGTTTGGCGCGACGCCGTCGGGGGGAGTGGTGACCCCAGTCTCTGGAGTCGTGGCGAGAGGTTGTGGTCGATGCGTGCCTGCCGGGTGGGACTTGTCGGAGCCGGCGGGGTGGCGCAACGCCACGCCCGGGTGCTCACCGGCTTCGAGGACGTGGAACTGCTCGGCGTGACCGACGTCGCGCCGGACGCGGCGCGGTCGCTCGCCGGCACGTACGGCGGCCGGGTGTTCCGCGACGTGGACGAGCTGCTCGCGGCCGGCCCGGACGCGGTGTACGTGTGCGTGCCGCCGTTCGCGCACGGACCGGCCGAGGAGGCGGTGGTCGCCGCCGGGGTGCCGATGTTCGTGGAGAAGCCGGTGGCGCTCGACCTGGACACCGCCGAGCGGATCGCGGCCCTGGTGGAGCAGCGGGGACTGCTCACCGGCGTCGGGCACCACTGGCGCTACCTGCACGTGGTCGAGGAGGCCCGGCGGCTGCTCGCCGGCCGTCCGGTCCGGATGGTGAACGGCGCCTGGCTGGACAAGGTGCCTCCGGTGGCCTGGTGGGCGCGGCGGGACCGCTCCGGCGGCCCGGTGGTCGAGCAGGCCGCGCACGTGCTGGACCTGATCCGGCTGCTGGCCGGCGAGGCGGTCGAGGTGAGCGCGTACGGCGACGGCGCCCCGCCGCCGGTCGACGGCGCCGACATCGACTCGGTGACCGCTGCCACGCTGCGCCTCGGTTCCGGCGCGGTCGGCACGCTCGCCGCGTCCTGCGTGCTCGGCTGGAAGCACCGGGCCGGCGTGGAGGTCCTCGCCGACGGGCTGGCGCTGTGGCTGTCCGAGGACGGCCTGACAGTGCGCGACGGCGACGGCGAACGGCACCTGCCCGCCGATCCGGACGCCGCGCGGGTGGCAGTCGACCGGGCGTTCGTCGACGCCGTGTGCGGCCTCGGCGACGACGTCCGGGTGCCGTACGCCGAGGCGCTGCGCACCCACCGGCTCGCGCTCGCGGTGGCCGAGTCGGCGCGTACCGGGCGGCCGGTGGCGCTGCCGACCGGCCCGTCGGCCCGGCTCACCGCGGCGGTCGCGGACGCGGGGGTGAGCGTCGATGCGTGACCGGGTGGTGGTGGTCCCCGGCCCCGGCCGGGTCGAGCTGGCCGAACTGGACGCCCCGGAGCTGCGCGACGGCACGTTCCGGGTGGAGACGCTCTACAGCGGCGTGTCCGCCGGCACCGAACTGAGCTTCGTCAAGGGCACCAACCCCTACCTGCACGTCACCTGGGACGCCGCGCTCGGGCTGTTCCGGCCCGGGGAGGCGGCCACGCCGTACCCGGTGACCCGGCTCGGCTACATGCAGGTGGGGCGCGTGGTGGAGAGCCGGACCCCGGCCGTCGCGGTGGGCGAGGTCGGCGCCATGACGTACGGGCACCGCAGCGGCTGGGTCGCCGACCCGCTCGCCGAGCGGTTCGTGCCGCTGCCCGACGACCTGGACCCGCTGCTCGGCGTGTACGTGGCGCACATGGGCCCGATCTGCGCCAACGGGCTGCTGCACGCCGCCGCCGACCTGTGCGGCACGGACGTGCGCACGCTCGGCGACGGCGTACGCGGCCGCCGGGTCGCTGTGGTCGGGGGCGGCGTGGTCGCGCTGCTGACCGCGCTGTTCGCCCGCCGGCACGGCGCAGCCTCGGTGGTGGTGGTCGACCCGACGCCGGCCCGGCGGCAGGTCGCCGAGGCGCTCGGCCTGGACACGCTCGACCCGGACGCCGACGACCCGGCAGTGGTGCTCAAGACACGGTGGAACCACGCCGCCGGGGACCGGGGCGCCGACGTGGTCTTCCAGTGCCGTGGCCAGGACTGGGCGTTGCAGCTCGCGCTGCGCCTGCTGCGCCCGCAGGGCACGGTGATCGACCTGGCGTTCTACCAGGCGGGCGCGGACGCGGTGCGGCTCGGCGAGGAGTTCCACCACAACGGGCTGTCGCTGCGCTGCGCGCAGATCGGCCGGGTGCCGCGCGGGCTGGCCCCTACCTGGGACCGGGAGCGGCTGTCCGCGGAGACGGTGGAGCTGCTGCGCCAGTACGGCGACGTGATCCGCAAGCACCTGATCTCGGCCGTGGTCCCGCTGGACGAGGCCCCGGCCCTGCTGACCGACCTGGCCGAACGCCGCCGCACCGAACTCCAGGTGATCCTCACCCCCTGACGGGCCCTCGCCCGAGCGCGTCGATCATGAGGTTGGCGGCGACAAAACGGACACGAAACGCCGTCAACCTCATGATCGACGGAAGCGGACCGGAAGGGGTGGACCCGGCGCGCGGCGGGCGGGGGTCACAATCGGCTCCGGTTCGCGTACCGTTGCGGCTCATGGGTGTGTCGCAACGGTTGAAGACCAGGTTCCGTCGATTCCTCCAGCGCCCGGGGACGACAGTCGACCTGGCTCCGCTGGAGAAGCTGCTGCCGGCGATCGAGGCGCGCGAGGCGGACCTGGAGCAGCTGTCCGACGCCGAGCTGACCGAGGCCGCCGGCCAGGCGTCGGGTTACGAGGAGATCTGCGCGATCGGCCGCGAGGCGGCCCGGCGCGGGCTCGACCAGCGCCCCTACGACGTGCAGCTGCTCGGCGCGATGGCGCTGCTGTCCGGCAAGGTCGCCGAGATGGCCACCGGTGAGGGCAAGACGCTCACCGCCACCGTCGCCGCGTACGGGCACGTGCGGCTGGGCAACGGCCCGGTGCACGTGCTCACCGTCAACGACTACCTGGCCCGCCGGGACGCCGAGTGGATGACTCCCGTCTACGACCTGCTCGGGCTCACCGTCGGCTGGGTGAACGAGGCGTCCACGCCCGACGAGCGGCGTGCCGCGTACGCCTGCGACGTCACCTACGTCTCGGTCAGCGAGGCCGGCTTCGACTTCCTGCGCGACCAGCTCGTCACCGACCTGGCCGACCGGGTGCAGCCGCCGCTGAAGACCGCGATCGTGGACGAGGCCGACTCGATCCTGATCGACGAGGCCCGGGTGCCGATGGTGCTCGCGGGCGCCGTCGGCGGCGAGCAGGACCCGGTGCACGCCGCCGCCGCGCTGGTGCGCGGGCTGCGCAAGGGCAAGCACTACACGGTCGCCGACGACGGCCGCAGCGTCGCCTTCACCTCGGTCGGCCTCGCCACCGTCGAGGCCAAGCTCGGCGGCATCGACCTGTACGACGAGGAGCACGTCGGGCAGCTCTCCGCGGTGAACGTGGCGCTGCACGCGCACGCCCTGCTGCACCGCGACGTGGACTACATCGTCCGGGACGACTCGGTCGAGCTGATCGACGAGATGCGCGGCCGGGTCGCCCAGCGCCGCCGCTGGCCGGACGGGCTCCAGGCCGCGGTCGAGGCGAAGGAGGGCCTGGACGCCACCGCCGAGGGCGAGGTGCTGGGCACGATCACCGTGCAGGCGTACATCGCGCTCTACCCCACTGTCTGCGGCATGACCGCCACCGCTGTGCTCGTCGGTGACCAGCTCCGCGAGTTCTTCGGCCTCGAGGTCGCGGTGATCCCGCCGAACACCCCCTGCGTCCGCGAGGACGAGCCGGACCGGATCTACGCCACCCGCGCCGAGAAGGAGGAGGCGCTGGTCGACGAGATCACGCGCTGCCACCAGGCGGGGCGGCCGGTGCTGGTCGGCACGCTCGACGTCAAGGAGTCCGAGGGGCTGGCCGCCGCGCTCGAGGCCGCGGGGGTGTCCTGCGTGGTGCTGAACGCGAAGAACGACGACGAGGAGGCCGGCATCATCGCCGAGGCCGGCGCGTACGGCGCGGTGACGGTCTCCACCCAGATGGCCGGCCGGGGCGTGGACATCCGGCTGGGCGGCAGCGACCAGGCCGACCGGGACCGGGTGGCGGAGCTGGGCGGCCTCTACGTGATCGGCAGCGGCCGGCACGACAGCCGCCGGGTCGACGACCAGCTCCGCGGCCGGGCCGGCCGGCAGGGCGACCCGGGCGGGTCGGTGTTCTTCGTCAGCCTGGAGGACGACCTGGTGGTCCGGCACGCCGGCGACACCGTGCCGCCCTCACCCCGGATGAACGCCGACGGCCTGGTCACCGACCCGCAGGTCGACTACGCGGTCGAGCACGCCCAGCGGGTCGCCGAGGGCGTCAACCACGAGATCCACCGCAACACGTGGCGCTACAGCCAGGTGATCGAGCAGCAGCGCAAGGCGCTCGCCGAGCGCCGCGAGCGGCTCCTGACCAGCGACATCGCCGCGCTGATGCTGCTGGAGCGGGTGCCGGAGAAGGCCGGCGAGATGGACGAGGACCTGCTCGCCGACGTGGCCCGCAAGATCGCCCTCTACCACCTGGACCGGCTCTGGGCCGACCACCTGGCCGAGCTGTCCGAGGTACGCGAGGGCGTGCACCTGCGGGCGCTGGGCCGGCTCGACCCGCTCGACGAGTTCCACCGCAGCGCGGTGCCGGCGTTCAACGCGCTGGTGCCCGAGATCGAGACGCGGACCGTGGCCACGTTCGAGGAGACCGAGTTCGACGAGGGCTGGGAGCCGGACTCGTCGAAGCTGGTACGGCCGAGCGCCACCTGGACGTACCTCGTGCACGACAACCCGTTCGGCTCGGAGCTGGACCGGCTGATCGCCTCGGTGGGCCGCCGGCTCATCTCCGGGTCGCGCTGACCGTCGCGAAGGGCCCCTTCCCGGTCCCGGGAAGGGGCCCTTTTTGCGCGGTTTCGCGCGCGGTCTGCGAGGGTAGTAGGCCGGGGCCCGGCCACAGGAGGGACGGACATGGGACAGGCAACGGTGCCGAACGGGGAGACCGCGTGGACGGTGGGTGCCACACCCCGATGAACCTCGACACGCGCCAACCCATGATCGACAACCTCAACGTGCTGGAGACGGCCGCGCTGCTGCGTGAGCTGACGGCCGGCCTGATCGGTGCGGCCGGGTTCGACGAGGCGCTGGACCGCCTGGTCCGGATCGCCCGCGACGCCGTGCCGGGCGTGGACTGCTGTGGCTTCACCGTGCTGCGCGCCGGTGAGCCGGCCGGGGTGGCCGCCTCCGACCCGGACCGCGCCGAGCTGGACGACCTGCGGCACGGTCCGGACACGCCGGCGATGGCCGCGATCCGCCGCCGGGAGATGATCATCTCGGCCGGGCCGCCCGGCGAGACGCGCTGGCCGGCCTGGAGCGAGCGGGCCCGGGCGCTCGGGGTGCACGGGGTGATCTCCGCCCCGGTCGACGTGGACGAGCAGGTGATCGGCGCGATCAACCTGTACGCCGAGTCGCCCGGCGCGCTCACCCCCCGGCATCAGCTCACCGCCATGCTGCTCGCCGAGCACGCCGGGCTGCTGCTCGCCGCCGCGCGGGACCGCGAGCGGGCCGCCACCCGGGCCGGCCAGCTCGACGACGCGCTGCTGGCCGAGGGGGTGGTCGGGCAGGCCGTGGGCGTGATCATGACGCAGCGCGGCTGTCCGGCACCGGAGGCCCTTCAGGTGCTGCGCAGCGCCGCGTCCTCGCTGGACATCCCGCTACGCGAGGTGGCCGAGCGGCTCGTGCTCACCGTCTCCCGGCCCCGGGACAACTGAGCGACAGTCGTTTCACCTCGCGGCGCCTCGGGTAGCACTCTGGACTGGTGAGCTGCGCCGACCTGGGGAGGAAGCGATGCAGAGCCGGCTGCGGGTGCAGGGGCATCCCATCCAACCGATGCTTGTCACGTTCCCGTTCGGCCTGTTCGTCTGCGCCGTGGTCTTCGACCTGGCGGATGTGGCCGGTGGTCCGGCGTTCCTCGGTGAGGTGGGCTACTGGACCGCCGTGGCCGCGCTCGTCGCCGCCGGCCTCGCCACCGTCGCCGGCCTGGTCGACCTGTGGGACGTCCGCGCCGGGCGGACCAGCCGGACCGTGCTGACGTTCAACCTGGTGAACGCCGTCATGGCGGCGCTGTTCCTGCTCTCCTGCCTGATCCGGGCGAACGCGCCGCAGCGGGGCGCGAACGGCGCCCTGCTCGCCGCCGAACTCGTCGCGCTCGCCGTCGGCGCGGTCGGCGTGGCCCTGGGCGCGCGGTTGATGCAGCAGTTCGAGCGGGTCACCGAGCCGAGCGGCTTCGAGACGTTCGGCGACGTGCCGGCCGGGTCCACCGTCGAGATCGCCCGCCCGCGCCCGTTCTGACCCGGCCGGCACCGACGAGCTGCGTCGCCCGGACGGGCGGATCAGCGCCGGGGGAGCGTTCGTCGCGTCTCCCTCATCGAGGCCCGCCGGGCCGGTGGGCCACGGCGTGGTGCGCGGCCAGCACGTCGGCGCCGAAGTCACCGGCCGGGCGGCGCAGGACGGTGTGCGCGTGGTTGCCGTCGTCTGTGGTGTTGTCGTACTCGATCAGCAGGTCCTCGCCCTGCACCCGGTAGTAGTGCCGCCGGCCCGGCTCGACCGGGCCGGCCCAGGCGAAGTGCAGCTCGCCGCCGCCGAGCCGGTCGGCCTCCCGGGCCGCCAGCTCGGGCGGCAGCCGGTCCAGGTAGAGCGCGACCAGCCGGTCGAGCAGCGCCCGGCCGGTCGGCCGCAGCCGCCCCCGGGGTACGCCGAGCGGGTCGAGCCGGTCCGGTGCGGTGGCCCGGGTGGCGCTGATGATGTCGGCGGGCGCCTCCGCGGCGATGATCGCGGCGGACCGGCCGCCGGGACCGAGCGCGTCGAGCAGCTCGCGGGCCAGGTCCTCCTCCGGGCCCAGCGGCCGGGTGACCGGGCGGCCGGCGTGCCGGACGGTGGCCGGGTTGGCGCCCAGGAAGATCGGCGCGGGGGAGACGCGGTCGTCGGCGACCGTCATGCTCACCGACAGGTGGTGTCCCTCGAACCGCCAGCCCCAGCTGTCGTCGCGGGCCGGGTCGCCGAAGACGGACACCCAGTAGTCGCCGCTGTGCCGGCCGCGCCGCCAGTCCTCCGCCCGGTCCAGCACCTCTTCGAGGGCCATCACGCTCATGGCCTGCGCGTACGCGGCCGGGCTGAGCGCGGTGGCGAGCAGCCGGTGCGCCGCCTTGCGGGCGGTGACGTCCAGGCCGGCGAGCGTGACGCCGGGCCGTGGCCGGGGCCGGTACTCCAGCCACCGGCGGGCCGGCTCGTCGTCGAGGGCGTGCCGGGCGGCATGGCGGGCCGGTTCGTCCAGCGCGGCCAGGAACGCCGTCGCGGCGGTGCGCATCTGCTCGGGTACGGGATCGTCCACGGTCCCTGTATACCGCTCGCCGGTCACGCGCGGCCGAGCAGCGCCAGCATGTCGGGCAGCTCGAAGAACCGCGCGGTCTCGACGGCGGACGGGCCGCCGTGGTCCGGGTCGGCGCCGGCGTCGAGCAGCGCGCGGACCGCCGCCTCCTGGCGCCGGAACACGGCCGCGGCGAGCGCGGTCTGTCCCCTGTCGTTGACCCGGGCCGGGTCGGCACCCCGGGCCAGCAGCGCGGCCACCGTCTCCGGGTGGGCGTGGTACGCGGCGAGGATCAGCAGCGTGTCGCCCTTGGCGTTGGTGAGGTTGACCGGCAGCCCGGCGTCCACGTTGGCGGCCAGCTCCTCGGTGGCGCCGGCCCGGGCCAGGTCGAACATCCGGTGGGCGAAGGCGATGGTCTCGTCGTCGAGTTCGTCGGGCATCCGCCCAGGCTATGGCGTCGCGGCCGGACGCGCCTGGTAGCTTCGCCAGCCGGGCACGGGAGGCGCGGGCATGGACGATCGGGTGTACGTGGGCAACGCGGCGGTGGACGGCGCGACCGACGCGGGCTGGCTGCTGGGCCACTTCAAGCCGGCCGGGGACGTGCGGCACAGCACCGACGTCGAGGTGAAGTGGGGCCTGCACCCGGCGGGGGAGACCCGGTCCCGGTGGGCCACCGGTGAGCGGCGTACCGCCCTGCTGGTGCTGATCAGCGGCGCGTTCCGGATCGAGTTGCCGGACCGGACGGTGGTGCTGCGCGCGCCCGGTGACTACGTGGTGTGGGGGCGAGGCGTGGACCACTCCTGGTACGCCGAGCGGGAGTCCACGGTGCTCACCGTCCGCTGGCCGTCGGTGCCGGGTTACAAGGTGGATCCGCCGGTCCTCCGCTGAGCGCGACCGGCGTCCCAACATCTGGTATTACCTACTAAACCGATAGGCTTTACCGTCTAAGCTGTGCGGGTACATCCGCTCCGCACCGTGAGGACGCACCGCCGATGACCAGCACCGCTCCCGCCGACCTGCTCGCCGTCGCCGCCCGCTGGGCCGACCCGCACGCCTGGCCGGTGCCGCTGCGGTTCGAGGCGTCCGACCGCTGGTACGCCCGGCTGGACGCCGACGACGAGCACGAGGTGTGGGCGTTGAGCTGGCTGCCCGGGCAGGGCACCGACCTGCACGACCACGGCGGCTGCGCGGGCGCGTTCCTGGTCGTGGCCGGCGTGCTCACCGAGGAGACGGTCGGCGGCGGCCGGCTGCGCCCGCACCGGCTCGCCGCCGGAGCCGGCCGGCGCTTCGGCGTACGGCACGTGCACCAGGTCACCAATCACGGCGACGCGCCCGCCGTCAGCGTGCACGTGTACCGGCCGGCGCTGACCCGGATGACCCGCTACCACCTCGTCGCCGGCCGGCTCCGGGTCGCCGAGGTGGCCCACGCCGGCGTGGCCTGGTGACACCCCGCAACCCCGACGAACGGAAGGACGCCCCGATGGCGCAGACCCCCACCCGCACCGAGCGCTGTCCGGTCCCACCGCCCGGCTCGCGCGGCATCGACGAGATCCTCGCCGCCGCCCGGGCCCGCCTGCGCCGCCTCGACCCGGAGCGGGCCCACCTGGCGTGCCGGGGCGGCGCGCTGCTGGTGGACATCCGCCCCGCCGCCCAGCGTGCCGCGCAGGGCACCGTGCCCGGCGCGCTCGTCGTCGAACGCAACGTGCTGGAGTGGCGCTTCGACCCGCGCTGCGCGGCCCGGCTGCCGCAGGCGACCGGCTACGACGTCCCGGTGATCGTGCTCTGCCAGGAGGGCTACACCTCGTCGCTGGCCGCCGCCGCGCTCCAGGACATCGGCCTGCGCCGGGCCACCGACGTCGTCGGCGGCTTCGCCGCCTGGCAGATCGCCGGCCTGCCCACCCTCGGTCCCACCCCGCCGACCCGACCCTCGTCCGCCGCGCCCCCGGTCACCGCCGGCGGGGCGCTCCGCTGACCGTCCCGCCACGACCGGCGGGGCGGGGCGACCGCCCGCACAGGAGGCTCCCATGTCCGTCGTCGCCCTCACCACCCGTCCGGCCCGCTCGGGCCGCCCCGACCGGGCCGGGCCGCCCCGGCCGCGTACCGCACCGACGCTCACCATCACGCTCGACCTCGGCGCCGGGCCGCTGACGCCGGGCCTCGCGCGCCTGGTCGACCTGCTCGACGAACTCGCCGCCACCGGCGAGGGACTGGCCGCTCCCGACGGCCCGGCCGGCCGTACCGTGCTCGACCTGCGCCGCGGCGAGGCGCCGGCGCTCGCCCCCGGCGGCGTGCGCATCCTCACCGGCACCCGGCGGGTCCGGCACGGTGGCACCGAGGTCATGCTCACCCGCATCGAGTACGACCTGCTGCTGTTCCTCGCCGAACACCCGCGCCGGGTGTTCACCCGCCTGCAACTCCTCGCCAACGTCTGGGGCTACGAGCACGCGGTGGCGCGCACGGTGGACGTGCACGTCCGCCGGCTGCGGGCCAAGTTCGGGCCGGACACGCCGCTGGTGACCACCGTGTACGGCGTGGGCTACCGCCTCGCCGACGACGCCGCGATCACGGTGGACCGCGACGCCTGAGCCCGGCCCGGCCGGCACGCGGCGCACCCGGATCCCGGGTGCGCCGCGTTGACCTCGCCGACGCATCCGGCATTGTGAACCCCGGGGCAGACCCCCCTACCAGAGGCGATCCGGCGCTCTGCTGTAATCAACGGGCCTCGCACGCAGAGCGAGCACGCGGCTCCGATGTGTTCGTCAAATGTCACATTCACGCAACGCAGCCGCCCCTTGACCCTCGCGGAGACGCCGGGAAGCATCGATGCAGCGGCGTCCCGGGCCGTGGGGAGATACCCGGACCAGCCCAAGGAGGACCATGTCGGTCAGCCCCGCCTCGTCGCGCGCCGGATGGCATACGTCCCAACCCGCGGTCCCCGGTCGGCCCCCCGGCGGCCAGCGTCGTCCCGCGAACACCGCCGCGCCCATGCTCACCGTCACCCTCTCCATCCCCCTGGCGTGCGAGGAGTCGCTGACCCCAGCCGCCCGCCGGCTGCTCGACGCCGCCCGCGAGATGCTCGAACACGGTGACGCGGTGGTCAGCGCGGCCACGGTTCCGGCCGAGCGCCGGCCCGACGGCGTCCCGGCCGGCCGCGCCCCCGCGCGTCCGCTCGCCCCGACCATCCCGGCCCTGCACATCCTCGCGTCGTCCCGGTCGGTGCTGCGCGACGGCGAGCCGCTGCCGCTGACCCGCCTGGAGTTCGACCTGCTGCTGCACCTGGTCGCCCACCCGCGCCGGGTGTTCACCCGGCTGCAACTCCTCAACGCGGTCTGGGGGTACGAGCACGCCGGCGTCCGCACCGTCGACGTGCACGTGCGCCGGCTGCGCGGCAAGGTCGGTGTGGACGTCCCGCTCGTCACCACCGTCTACGGCGTCGGCTACCGGCTCGCCGACGACGCCCGCGTCACCATCGACCGCACCGGCTGACACCGGGGACACCACCCGCCGATCGCCGCCGGACGGAGCCCCGACCGCCCGGAGCAGATCATGTGGTGACCCGCCCGCCCGCGCGGCACGATGGTCCGATGCGCGTCCGCCCGATCAGCCCCGACCGGCTCGTCAGCGAGCTGGCCGAGCGTCTCGCCCGCACCGGGACACCCGGCCGGCTGCGGGTCGCCGTGGACGGCCCGCCCGCCGCCGGGCCGGACGCGCTCGCCGGAGCGCTCGTCGACCCGCTGCGCGCCGCCGGCCGGCCCGTGCTGCACGTCCGCGCCGGCGACTTCCTGCGCCCGGCCTCGGTACGCCTGGAACACGGCCGCACCAACCCGGACGCGTACTACGAGAGCTGGCTCGACGAACCGGGACTGCGCCGCGAGGTGCTCGACCCGGCCGGTCCGGACGGCTCGGGCCGGCTGCTGCCGTCGCTGTGGGACACCGCCGCCGACCGGGCCAGCCGCGCCGCGTACGTCGAACTGCCGCCCGGCGGGGTGGTCCTGGTCAGCGGCGCGCTGCTGCTCGGCGGCACGCTGCCGTTCGACCTCACCGTCCACCTCGTGCTCTCCCCGGCGGCGCTGGAAAGGCGTACCGACGCCGCGCTGCGCTGGACCCTGCCCGCGTTCGCCCGCTACGCCGGCGAGGTCGACCCGGCGTCCTTCGCCGACGTGGTGGTCCGGGCCGACGACCCGCGCCGCCCGGCCCTGGTCGAACCCGCCTGACCAGCCCCTACCGACTCACGGGAAACACTCAGGAAACAGGCGGTTTGGTCCGCTGAGGGGACGGGTAATCGCCCGGCTCACAGAGCACGGGTGATCTCGTCGCCCGCGCATCCACAGTCGGACCGGATCCGGGGCGCTGGCCGCCCCGGTCCGGTATGAGGACGTAGGAAAGGCAGGCAGCGATGCTCGTCCACGACACGACAGCCACCGGCCGCTCCCAGGCGGAGGTCGACCAGATCCGGCAGTCCCTGCGGTCGCGGTACGACGAGCTGACCGCCGAGTACGAGCACACCATGGCGCAGAGCCAGGTGCTGCGGCTGGTGGAGGTCGGCGACACCGCCGGCGACGACCAGGCCGACAGCGGCACCAAGACCGCCGAGCGGGACACCGCGCAGTCGCTGCTGCGCACCATCCTGGACCGGCGGGCCCAGTTCGAGCACGCGCTGACCCGCCTGGACGAGGGCACCTACGGCTTCTGCGAGGGCTGCACCGCCCCGATCCCGGTGGAACGGCTGGAGATCTTCCCGTCCGCCACCTCCTGCGTGGCCTGCAAGCAGACCCGGGAGCGGCGGGCGGCCTGAACGCCGTTCCGGTTGCCGGTCGGTCCTGCTGCGCGGTGAACTCCCGCGATGGGTGAGATCAGGGTGGGCACCGCCTCGTGGACCGACCGGACGCTGCTCGACTCCGGCTGGTACCCGGCGAGCGCCGACACGCCGGAGAAACGACTGGCCTACTACGCCCGGCAGTTCCCGCTGGTCGAGGTGGACGCCACCTACTACTCGCCGCCCGCCGAGCGGACCGCCCGGCTGTGGGCCGAACGCACACCGGCCGGGTTCACCTTCAACGTCAAGGCGTTCAGCCTGCTGACCGGCCACCCCACCCGCGTCTCCGCACTCTACAAGGACCTGCGCCCGGAGACCGGCAAGCGCAACGTCTACCCCGGCGACCTGCCCGCGCAGGCGTACGAGGAGGTCTGGACCCGGTTCCTGTCCGCCCTCGACCCGCTGGTCGACGCGGGCAAGCTGGGCGCGTTGCTGTTCCAGTTCCCGCCCTGGTTCACCATCAAGCGGGACAACAAGCAGTACCTGCTGGAGGTGGCCCGGCGGTGCGCGCCGCTGCGCCCGGTCTTCGAGTTCCGCCACGCCTCCTGGTTCGACGGCGACAACGCCGAGGAGACGCTCGGTTTCCTGCGCGAGCACGACCTGCCGTTCGTCTGCGTGGACATGCCGCAGGGGCACAAGTCGTCCGTCCCGCCGGTGCTCGCGGCCACCGCCGACCTCGCGGTGGTCCGCTTCCACGGCCACAGCGACAAGTGGACCAGCAAGGACATCCACGAGAAGTTCGGCTACGACTACTCGAAGCGGGAACTGCGCGACTGGGCGCCGAAACTGCGCGAGCTGGCCGGCGACGCCGAGCAGACGCACGTCCTGATGAACAACTGCTACCGGGACTACGCGCAGCGCAACGCCGCCACGCTCGCCGGCCTGCTGGACGCCTGAGCGTCTCACCCGATCCGGGTGAGGCCCGCTCACCCGCCCCCGCCGCAGCATGGACAGTGGCGCCGCCAAAGGCGCCGCGACGAGGAGGTGGGTCATGACGGTACGGGTGGTGGCGGACCGGCGCCGCGGTGGCGTACTGCACGTGATCGGCGGCTCCGAGGCACCCCGGCGGGGCGAGCGGCCCGGCCGGTTCAGTCCGACCCGGCTGTGGCGGGGCCCCAGCGGCCCGCCGCGCCGCGCCGACGACCGACGCTGGGAGACCGACGCACGGGGGTGATCCCGATGGCCGAGCAGTTGTTGTCCGCGTTCGAGTCCTCGCTGGACAAGACGAACGTGATCCTCAAGGAGATCGAGTCCGCGTACGGCTGGCCGAAGGAACGGCGCAACCAGTCCTACGCCGCGTTGCGTACCGTGCTGCACCTGCTGCGCGACCGGCTGCCGGTGCGGGAGAGCGCCGAGTTCGCCCAGCAGTTGCCGGTGCTGGTGCGCGGGATCTACTTCGACGGCTGGCAGCCGGAGAACGTGCCGATCAAGCTCAACCGCGACGACTTCCTGTACGAGGTGCGCCAGGGCTTCCCGTACGACGTCGAGGGCGGCGCGCAGCGGGTGGCGCAGGTCGTGCTGGACACGTTGCGCCGGCACGTCACGCAGGGGGAGTGGCAGGACGTGAAGGCCACCCTGCCGCAGGACCTGCGTCAGCTCATTCCCTGACCGGCACCCGGACCGGCCCGTCCCCTCGGCGGGGCGGGCCGCCGGCGTGCCGACCAGGAACATCGCCGCGCCCTACTGGAGGTTGATCGGGAAGACCTCGAACGTGGCGCCGAACCGCGCGCCGAGCCGGCTGCCGGCCGGCCGGGCCATGCCCTCCAGGAACTCCTCGGCGTCGAAGCCGCCGTCGCCGAGCCCGCTCAGGTACGCCCCGTGCGCCCGCAGCGAGGCGACACCCTTGTCGAACGTGTCGGTCACGTCCACCCCGTGCCGGGCCACCGGCGACCCGGCCGCCCACACCTCGCGGACCCGCGACCACGGCTGGACGCCGTCGGTGAGCTGCTCCGGGAAGATCCACCGGTTGCCGGCGTCGCGGACCGCGTCCAGCGTGGCCCGGCCGCAGGCGATGTGGTCGGCCTGGTTCAGCGCGTACGCCCCGTCCCAGGTCTCCCGGAAGTTGTTCGTCAGCACCACGTCCGGCCGGTGCCGGCGCACCACGGCGGCGATGGCCCGGCGCAGCGGCACGCCGTACTCCAGCAGCCCGTCGGGCAGGCCGAGGAACTCGACGACGGACACCCCGACCACCGCGGCGGAGGCGCGCTGCTCCTCCTCGCGCACCACCCGGGCGCGCTCCGGCGTCATCCCGTCGATGCCCGCCTCGCCGCTGGTGAGCAGGCAGTACACGACCTCCTTGCCCTGCCCGGTCCAGCGCGCCACAGCGGCTGCGGCGCCGAACTCCAGGTCGTCGGGGTGGGCCACCACTGCCAGCGCCCGCTGCCAGTCCTCGGTCAGCGGGGTGAGCGGTTCCGGCTGCGTCACGTGCGTCTCCTCGCCTGTCGTCCTCCCGCCATCCTGGCATCCGGCCCTCCCGGCCGCTTGCCCCGCGAACCGTCCGTACGACGGCGTCCGGGCGTCTACGGTGTGGTTAGAGAAGATCGGGCGTGGGGTACCACCCGCTGCACACGGACCCCGGCACGACGCGGGGCGGCACACCGAGGGAGCACCCATGGCATTGAACGACGACGACATCCAGAGCAGCGGCGGCAGCGGCCTGGAGGGCCCGGCCGACGGCGGTGCGACCCCGGGTCAGCACGACGGTGGCGCGGACGGCGGCGCGGAGGGTCCCGCTGACGGCGGTGCGACCCCGGGTCAGCACGACGGTGGCGCGGACGGCGGCGCCGAGGGCCCGGCCGACGGCGGAGCGACGCCGGGTCAGCACGACGGCGGCGCCGACGGCAGCGCCTGACACATGAGCACCACGCACGTCGACCCGCCGGGTGGCCACGGCCGCCCGGCGGTTGCGTTCTCCGCGTCCGAGGCGCTGGCCCGGTGCGTGGCGGTGGATCCGGCGAAGTTCGCCGCCGACCACTGGGGGCGCAGCCCGCTGCTGTCCCGCGCCGCCGAACTGCCCAACCCGCACGGCTTCACCGACCTGCTCAGCCCCGCCGACGCCGACGAGCTGCTCAGCCGCCGCGGCCTGCGTACCCCGTTCCTGCGGGTCGCCAAGGACGGCCAGCTCGTGCCGGCGGCGCGGTTCACCGGCGGCGGTGGCGCGGGCGCCGAGATCGGCGACCAGGTCCTCGACGAGAAGGTGCTGGCGCTGTACGCCGACGGCGCGACGCTGGTGCTGCAGGGCCTGCACCGCACCTGGCCGGCGATCGTCGACTTCACCCGCGACCTGGGCACCGCGCTGGCCCAGCCGTTGCAGGTGAACGCCTACCTGACCCCGGCCGGCAGTCAGGGCTTCGCCACCCACTACGACACCCACGACGTGTTCGTGCTCCAGGTGGACGGGCGCAAGCACTGGCGGATCCACCCGCCGGTGCTGGCCGACCCGCTGGAGCGCCAGCCCTGGGGCGGCCGGGCCGACGAGGTCTCCGCCACCGCCGAAGGACGCCCCGAGCTGGACGTGGTGCTCGAGCCGGGCGACGCGCTCTACCTGCCGCGCGGCTGGCTGCACAGCGCCCAGGCGCAGGAGTCCAGCTCGCTGCACCTGACAGTGGGCATCCGGGCGCTGACCCGGTACGCGGTGGTCGAGGAACTGCTCGCGCTCGCCGCCGAGGACGCGCGGCTGCGCGCGAGCCTGCCGTTCGGGCTCGACCTGGCCGACCCGGACGCGGTCGAGCCGGAGCTGACCGAGACCGTCGAGGCGCTGCGCGACTGGCTGCTGCGGGCCGACCCGGCGGCGGTGGCCGGTCGGCTGCGGGCCCGGGTCTGGCCGGCGTCCCGACCGGCGCCGATCCGGCCGCTGGCCCAGGCGCGGGCGCTGGCCCGGCTGACGCCGGACAGCGAGGTCACGGCGCGCGGCGGCCTGCGCTGGCAGCTCGCCCCGGCCGCCGACGGCCGGATCACGCTGCGGGTGCCGGACCGGACGCTCACCCTGCCCGGCACCTGCGAGGCGGCGCTGCGCGCGCTGCTCACCGGCGAGGTGACGCGGGTCGGCGACCTGCCCGGCCTGGACGACGACGCCGATCGCCTGGTGCTGGCCCGCCGCCTGCTCAAGGAAGCGGTCCTGGTCCCCGCCTGACGGGCGCGATCATGAGGTTGACCGGCGGCGCGACGGCGTGTCGCGCCGCCAACCTCATGATCGACGCGGCGGGGCCGGCCGGGGGTCAGCGGGCGTATGTCGCCGTCAGCAGGAGCAGGGTCGTCACCAGACCCGAGGCGGCCACCAGGATCATCGGGCGCGGGGTCAGCACCGCGTGCCGCCGGTCGGCCAGCAGCCGGGCCGGCGCCAGCCCGATCACCGGGCCGAGCAGCGTCACCACCAGCGCCAGCACCGGCAGGCCCACCGCCAGGTCGCCGCTGGACCCGGCGCCCAGCGCCCGCGCACCCACCCCCAGCGCGTACGCCACCAGCGCGCCGCCGATCCCGCACGCGATCAGCAGCGGGTTCACCGAGCCGGGCAGTTCGCCCGGCGCCCCGGTGCGCTCCAGCAACTCCCGGACCGCGCGCAGCAGCGGCACCGGATCACCGGCGGCGCTGCGGACCGGGCCGGGCGGGTCACCCAGCCGCCGGGCGCTCACGCCCAGCCGGGCCCGCAGCTGCGTCCACAGGTGAGCGACCTCGCCGTCGACGCGCTCCACCAGCCGGGCCGCCTCGGCCACCTCCTCCTCGGCCTGCCGGACCTGCTCGTCGGCCCGCGCCACCGCCAGGTCGGCGGCGGCCACCTGCTCGGCGTACCAGGTGTGCGCCTCGGCCCGCTGAGCGGTCACCCGGGCGGTCAGCTCGGCGAGCCGGCGGATCTGCGCGCTGTACGTCTCACTGGCAACCGGTTCGTTCATCGGGAGGGACCATAAGGGATGATCACCTGTCCGGTGCGGTGCACCGCCCGGTCGAAGTAGAGACCGCGCCACGGCCGGGGATACCAGTCCGGGCCGCCGCTGCCCGGATAGAGCGAGGAGCCCAGCTCGCCGCCCTGCACGTCCAGCGCCACCCAGGCGCCGATCTGGTCCGTGCGCGCGCCCGCGCCGCCCAGGTCGACGCGCATCCGGGCCACGCCACGCCACCACGCCAGCACGTGCGTACGCCGTTCCGGCCCGTCGTGCAGGATCCGGCGCAGCTGCTCCAGCCCGGTGCGCGTACCGGCCTTGCCGGCCAGCGCCGCGGCCGCCGCGTCCACCGCGTACAGCAGCAGGAAGTGCGGGGTACGCGCCGCACCCGGCGCGCCCAGCCCGTCGCCCACCTCGGCCATCAGCTCCGGCACGGTCTCCTCGTCGTACCAGGAGGCGTCGCCTTCCAGGTCCTCGTACAGGGCACGGGCGGCCGGGTCGGCGTCCGGGTCCAGGCAGGCGATGGAGAACCGGGCGGTGCCGCGCCGGTACTGCCGGGCCAGCGAGCGGGCGGCGGCGTCGAGCACCGCGCACGCCTCGTCCACCCGGGTGCCCAGCACGGCCAGATTGCGGCCCGGCGCGCGGGGCAGCCGCAGCGCCGCCGAGCGGGACTGCACGTCGATGATCTCGCCGAGCAGCGCCACCGGGCTGCGCGGCACGCCCTGCTCCGGCGCGCTCAGCGCGCGGAAGTCCGGCGCGTCGGCGAGCTTCGGGATCGCCTCGCCGTCGAACAGCCGGGCCGGCGCCGCGTCCTGCGGGCGCATCCGCCACAGCCGGTGCTGAAGTTCGCTCCACGTCTCCCAGTCGCTGGCCGACGGGATCCGGGCCACCTCGTTCCCCTCGGCCAGGCCCGACTCGGCGTTGATCACCGCGTGGTGGCGGGGCAGCGACTGCGCGGCGTCGTTGCGCTCGGCCAGGATGCGCAGCGCCTTGGGCAGCGCGATCCGCAGCGTGAACTGGGCGACGAGCGCGGGCCGTCCCCACAGCGCCTCGATGCCGCGCACGTCCTGCGACGCGAGCACCAGGTGGATGCCCTGCGACCGCCCCCGCCGGGCCAGGTCCTCCAGCAGGTCGGCGGCCTCCCGGGCGACCACGTCCCGGCCGGCCAGCAGCGCCTGGAACTCGTCGACCACCGCCACGATGCGCGGCCAGTGCCCGTCCGGGTCCACCGCGCGCAACTCGGCCAGCTTGGTGACCTCGTGCTTCTTCGCCGCGTCGGCGCGGCGGCGCAGCTCCTCGGCGAGGAAGCGCAGCAGCGCCAGGCCGAACTCCCGGTCGGTGTTGACGTTGATGCCGACCAGCCGCATGTGCGGCAGCCAGCTCGGATCGCGCCGGCCCTGCGCGAACCGGGCGAAGGACACGCCCTCCTTGAAGTCCAGCAGATAGAACTCCAGCTCGGCGGGGGAGTAGCGGGCGGCGAGCGCGCCGATCCAGGCGAAGATCAGGTTGGTCTTGCCGGTGCCCGACGGGCCGCCGATCAACGCGTGCGGCGGGTAGTCGCCGAGGGTGAGCAGCACCTGCCGCCCGTGCGGGCCCTCGCCGACCGGCGCGGTGAGCCCGTGCGCCGAGTCCTCCCGCCAGTACTCCTCCGGCGGCGGGAGCAGGTCGGTGAACGGTGTCGGCGGCGGGCCGGCGGCCACCCGGGACGCCACGGTGCGGCACGTCTCGGTGACCAGGGCGGGCGGCGGCGGCGCGTCGAGCACCACCGGCAGCCCGCCGATACGGGCGTCGTCCGGCTCCACCGTGATCCGGGTGACCGTCGGGTCACCGGGCAGTTCGATGCCGCGGACCACCAGGTGCACGCCGCACGCCGCGCCGGTGCGTACCACCCGGTCGAGCTGGCCGCGCTCGTGCCGGGACAGCTCGTCGCCGCCGAGCAGCACCGCCACCCGCCACGGCTCCGGGCGGCGTCCGGTGGCGGCGGCCAGCTCACGCAGCGAGCCGTACTCACCGGCGAGCACCGTGGCGTTGATCCGGCGGATCTGCTCCACCAGGTCGTCAAGCAGCCGGCCCAGCCCGCCCGGCCCGACGAACGTGAGCAGCCCGGCAGTGCCCAGCGGCGCGAACCCGGCCAGGCCGCCGCCCAGGTGTTCCGGGTCGTATCCGTACAGCCGTACCGCGCCCGGGTCGGCCCGCCCGACCGAGCGCAGCAGCAGCGCCGGCACCACCGCCGCGAGGCCGTCCCGATCGCCGCCGGCCAGGTGCGCGTGCCCGGCGTCCAGCAGCGGAACCAGCGCCGGCACCGGTTCGGCCCCGTCGAGGCGTACCGTGCCGATGCGCGACGCGCCCGGCGGCTCGGACCGTCCGGCGGGCGTGGCCTGCCAGCGGTCCCAGGGCGCGGAGGCCGCGCCGGGCGCCTCCCGCTGCGCCGCGGCGGCGGCCCGCCGGGCCAGCTCGGCCAGGCGGGCGGTGTGCCGGGCGTCGATCTCGGCCAGGCGCCGGTCGCGCGCGGCGCCCACCCGGGCGGGCACCGCCGCCGCGGCCCGGCGGGTACGGGCCAGCCGCTCCCGCCCGGCGGCCAGCTCGGCCTCGGCGGCGGTGAGGCGGGTACGGGTGGCGCCCAGGGCCTCGGAGAGCATCCCCCGGACCCGCGTCACCAGTTGAGCGCGGACGTCAGGCACGGGGCGGCTCCGGTTCGTCGGTGTCCTTGGGCAGGTCCCGGCCGAGCCGGTCGAGCAGCACGCCGGTGAGCACGCCGGCGGTGACCGCCGGGTCGGCCGCGTGCGGCTGCTCCGCGTCGTCGGCGCGGCGCGGCGGGGGCATCCGGCAGACCCGGGTCAGCAGCGTGTCCAGCACCGGCGGCGGCAGCCCGGGCAGCAGGTCACGGACCCGCGAGTCCAGCGCGCCGCGCAGCCGGGGCAGGTCGTCCGCGCGAGGCGGATGGCCGAGCAGCTCACCGGCCAGCTCGCGCAGCAGCGGCGGGGTGATCGCGGCCAGCCCCAGCCCCACGTCGGCGTGTGCCCGGCGCAGCTCGCGGTGCAGCCGGTCCCGGTCGCCGGAGCGGACCCCGGCGGCCACCCGGCGCAGCAACTCGTGGGCGTCCCCGACGCGCTCGTCCGGCTCGTCCGCCGCCGGATCCCGGCCGCCGGTCAGCTCCGCCACCCGCACCGCCCACCAGCGCCGTACCGCCGGTTGCTCACCCGGCTCGGCGGCCGGGCCGGGCGCGGGCGGTTCCTGGCCGCGCGGCGTGTCGTGCTTCGGCCGCGCCTCGCCCGGCGGCGCCGGGCGCGCGCCGTCGGGGGCCAGCCCGATCGCGGCCAGGTACGCGGTGAGCTGCTCCTGTGCCACGCGCAGCGCGTAACCGGCGGTCTCGGCGTGCTCGGTGGCCGAGGACAGCTCCGGCACCCCCATCGGGTCGGACGACTCCTGGCGCACCCAGCGCAGCCGCTCCTGCGCCTGACCGAGCTTCTCCAGCGCGACGGCGAGCTGCGCCAGCGGCAGTTCCTCGGCGGCGGCACGGACCTGCGCGCCGATGTCCTCGACGATGGACACGGCCGGGCCTCAGAGCGTCGCGACGTAGAGCTGTGCCTGCTCCACCGCGACGAGTGTCGCGGCCAGGCACTCCTCCAGCTCCTGACCGGCCTGTGTCAGCGAGGCCTGCGCCGCCTCGACCGTCTCGTGCCCGCTGCCCTCCAGCGCGCCGGCCAGCGTCTGCTGCGCCTCGGCCAGCTTCTCGCCGGCTGCCTGCACCGCTGTCTGGCCGTCACCGATCTGCTGGAGAGCGACATCGATGGCTGCCTTCAGCTCGGCAACGCTCGCCACGGGGACCTCCTGGGGGCGAAAGAGATCTCCATTACAACCCATCGGAACGGGTGGACGAACATCCACCCTCGCGGCGTGACGACCCGCGTGTCCGGTTGCCGCCCTGACGTGCGTGAAGATCCGGCCGGGCGGCATCCCGCGGTCCCGTCGCCGGTCCCATCGGCGGGACCAACGGCCCAGCCAGCGCGGGCCGCGCACCTCCGCGCCGAGCGCGGTGACCCGCTCGCGCAGTTCGCGGTCGGCCGTGACCACCACCCGCCGCCGGTCCGGCGCGGCGGCGACCAGCTCGACCACCGTGTCGTCGCCGGAGCCGGGCGCGGACACCACCTCCACGCCGGGCGCGGGCGGTGTGTGCCGGGCCGCGCCCTCCACCACCAGCACCACCTGCACCGGTGGCGGCAGCTCCGGCGGCACGCCAGCCTGGCCGACCGGCGCCAGCGCGTCGCGCAGCCGGGCCGCCGCGCCGGCCCGGTCCCGCCACCAGCCGTCCGGGCGCGAACCCACCACGTTCGCGCCGTCCACCACCAGCAGCGCTCTGCTCTCCATGCCCCCCAGCCTGCCATCCGGTCGCGTTTGTCGCGCCGACCGCCGGGTAGCCACCGCCGACCGTGCCGCGCGTGCCGGGCGCCGGTCGTGCCGACTGACTGCGGAGGACGATGATGATGGGACCGGGCGACTTCGGCAACGACCCCTGGGACGAGTTCCTGGCCCGATACTTCGGCCGGGGCGAGGGGGGACGCCGGCCGGCGCACCGGGTCGACATCACCCGCCTGATGACCGCCGACGCCCGGGAGATGCTCGCCGACGCGGCCCGCCGCGCCGCCCAGAAGCACAGCAACGACCTGGACACCGACCACCTGCTCTGGGCGGCGTTGCAGCGGGAGCCGCTGCGCGACCTGGTCCGCCGGGCCGGCGCCGACCCGGACGCGCTGCTCGGCGCGCTGGGCGGCCGCGGCGAGGGCGCGCCGCGCGGCGAGGTGCCGCCGAACCTGTCGCTGACCCCGGCGGCGAAGCGGGCGCTGCTCGACGCCCACCAGCTGTCCCGCGCGATGGGCGCCAACTACATCGGTCCCGAGCACATCCTGATGGCGCTGCCGCTGAACCCCGAGTCGCCGGCCGGCCGGATGCTCGCCGCGGGCCGGATCCAGCCCGAGTCGTTGCAGGCGGCCAGCGCCGAGCGCGGCGCGGCGACCGCCCCGCGCCCCGATCACGGCACCCCCACCCTCGACCAGTACGGCCAGGACCTCACCGAGCTGGCCCGGATGGACCAGATCGACCCGGTGATCGGCCGGGCCGACGAGATCGAGCAGGCCGTCGAGATCCTGTCCCGGCGTACCAAGAACAACCCGGTGCTGATCGGTGAGGCCGGCGTCGGCAAGACCGCGATCGTGGAGGGCCTTGCGGAGCGGATCTGCGACGGCGACGTGCCGCAGACGCTGATCGGCAAGCGGGTGATCCAGCTCGACCTGGCTGGCCTGGTCGCCGGCACCCGCTACCGGGGTGACTTCGAGGAGCGGCTGAAGAAGGTGATCGACGAGATCCGCGCCCACCGTGAGGAGCTGATCATCTTCCTGGACGAGATCCACACGCTGGTCGGCGCGGGCGGCGCCGGCAGCGAGGGCGGGATGGACGCCTCGAACATGCTCAAGCCGGCCCTGGCGCGCGGCGAGCTGCGGGTGATCGGCGCGACCACGCTCGACGAGTACCGGCGCAGCATCGAGAAGGACGCCGCGCTGGCCCGCCGGTTCCAGCCGGTGCTGGTGCCCGAGCCGGGCGTGGAGGACACCGTCGCGATCCTGCGCGGCCTGCGCGACAGGTACGAGGCGCACCACCAGGTCCGGTTCACCGACGAGGCGCTGGTCGCCGCCGGTGAGCTGTCCGACCGGTACATCACCGACCGGTTTCTGCCGGACAAGGCGATCGACCTGATCGACCAGGCCGGCGCACGGGTGCGGCTGCGCACGCGTACGCCCGCCGAGGACGTGCGTGAGCTGGAGCAGCAGCTCGACGAGACCCGCCGGGACAAGGAGCAGGCGGTCTCCGACGAGCAGTACGAGCGCGCCTCCGCGCTGCGCGACCGGCTCGCCGAGTTGGAGGACCAGGTCCGCCGGGCCCGCGGCGACGAGGGACCCAACCACGTGCCCGAGGTCGGTCCGACGGAGATCGCCGAGGTGGTCTCCCGCGCCACCGGCATCCCGGTCACCCAGCTCACCGAGGAGGAACGCGACCGGCTGCTGCGCCTGGAGGGCCACCTGCACGAGAAGGTGATCGGCCAGGACGACGCGGTCAGCGCCGTCGCCGAGGCGGTACGCCGGTCCCGTACCGGGCTGGCCGACCCGGACCGGCCGATGGGCAGCTTCCTGTTCCTCGGCCCGACCGGCGTCGGCAAGACCGAGCTGGCCCGCGCGCTGGCCGAGGCGCTGTTCGGCGAGGCGGACCGGATGGTCCGGGTCGACATGAGCGAGTTCCAGGAGCGGCACACGGTCAGCCGGCTGGTCGGCGCACCGCCCGGGTACGTCGGCTACGAGGAGGCCGGCCAGCTCACCGAGGCGGTACGGCGCCGCCCGTACGCGGTGGTGCTGCTGGACGAGATCGAGAAGGCGCACCCGGACGTGTTCAACATCCTGCTCCAGGTGCTCGACGACGGCCGGCTCACCGACAGCCAGGGCCGTACGGTGAACTTCAAGAACACCGTGCTGATCATGACCAGCAACCTCGGCTCGGAGCTGATCACCGGCACCCAGCGCACTGTCGGCTTCGCCACCGGCGCGCCCGGGGAGCGGGAGGGCGACGAGCTGCGGGAGCGGCTGATGCGCCGGCTCCAGGAGAACTTCCGCCCGGAGTTCCTCAACCGCATCGACGAGGTGATCGTCTTCCAGCGGCTGGAGGCCGAGCAGCTGCGCCAGATCACCGGGCTGCTGCTGGAGGAGACCCGCCGCCGCATGCACGCCCAGGACATCCAGGTCGACTTCAGCACCGCGGGCGTCGACTGGCTCGCCGAGCACGGCTACCAGCCCGAGTTCGGCGCCCGCCCGCTGCGCCGGGTGATCCAGCGCGAGGTCGACAACCGGCTGTCCCGGATGCTGCTGGAGAACGAGGTCTCCCCGGGGCAGAAGGTCACCGTGGACACCCGCGACGACCAGCTGGTCTTCGACGTCACCGCAGGTGAGCGGGGCTACAGGCCGGCCACCACGTCCCATCCCCGATGACCGGGCGGGGCCCGTCCCGGCCGGGCCGGGACGGGCCGTCACCGAAGGACCGGAGGGCGGACATGACCGAACCCGAGGAAGTCACCGACGACGACACCGGGGCCGGCGAACCGATCGAGGCGACCCCGACGGCGAACCCGTCCCGGGTGCGGGTGCCGCCGGAGGGCCTGAGGCAGCACACACCGGACGAGGGCGAGACGGCACCCGGGCCGCCGCCGGCAGAGGAGGCGTGATGGTACGCGAGGCGCGACTCGACCCCGAGGCCGAGGTGATCTGGGACGACTTCCACGCCGAGGTGAACGTGTCCTCCGAGACGCTGCGGCAGTGGCTGCTCACCCGGGGCTCGGGGGAGGAGGCGTTCGGCCCGAACCCTGACCTCGACCTGCCCGAGCCCGGCCGGCAGATCCTCGCCGTGCTGCGCAAGCGCAAGGTGGACCTCACGCCGGAGGACATCGAGGTGATGCGGGAGGCGATCACCCGGATCCGGGAGCTGACCGCGCAGCGGCCCCGCCGGGGCAACGCCGACGACGAGTGGCGTCACGCCCTGCTCGACCTCGGACACGACGTGCTCGCCGAACGCTGAGCCGGTACGGCGGCGCCCGGGCGGACCACCCGCCCGGGCGTCACCGGCTACTCCGACTCCAGGCTGGGCAGCCGCAGCCCGGCCGCGTCCGCCGCGGCCTGCCGGTCGGCGTGGGCGCGTTCCTCGCGGCTGAGCAGGTTGGCGTACTCGGTCACGTCGGCCGGGCCCGGCACCTCCGGCAACCGGCGCAGGAACGCCTCCACCTCGGCGGAGGCGGTGGTGTGCGCGGTGGCCGCCTGGCGCAGCAACTCCCGCTGGTCGGCGGCCGGATACAGATCAGTCATGTCGCCGGTGATACCCGGGTTCAGGCGATTCGCACCCCGCCCGAGCCGTTGGGCTGCACGCCGAACTCCGGGTGCGCCAGCAACCAGCCCAGGTACTCCGGATGGTTCGCCAGCGCGTCGGTGTACGCCGCGACCGCCGCCACCAGCACCGGCTCGGCCACCGCGGCGGCCGGCACGTCCGGGTGCCAGCCCAGCAGCAGCCGCCAGCGCAGCGGCGTGCCGGCGAGCCGGCGGGTGACCAGCCCGGCCACCGGACGGAACGTGGCCTGGCACAACGCCACCGCCTCACCGGCGTCCACCAGGTCCAGCGCGGCCCGCACGTCCGCCTCGTACACCTTCTTCGGGGTGAAGCCGGAACGGGCGCAGGCGGCGGCGAAGCAGTCGCCGAAGCAGCCGTCGCCCGGCGCGGCCACCCACCGCTCCCGCCGCAGGTCGACCAGGTCGACCTCGTCGCGGCCGGCCAGCGGGTGGGTCTGCGGCAGCAGCACGCAGACCGGCTCGACCGCCACCTCCCGCCAGCTCAGCCCGAACCCCGCCGACGGCGTCGAGTCGCCGCACACGCCGGTCAGGGCGAAGTCGAGCCGCCCACCGGCCACCATCTGCGCCAGCTCGTCCACCGACCAGGAGCCGTACGTGGTGATCTGCGCGTCCGGCCGGTCGGCGGCGAGCCGGTGCACCAGCCGCCCGAGGATCGGGCTGTTCACCCCGCCGAAGCGGTAGCGGCGCAGCGGATCACCGGCACCGGCCATCCGGGCCGCCTCGTCCCGCAGGCCCTTCATCGCCGGCAGCAGCACCCGTGCCCGGTCCAGCACCAGCTCACCCAGGGCGGTGGGACGGGCACCGCGGCGGTCCCGCTCGAACAGCGGCCCGCCCAGCGCCCGTTCGATCCGCTGAAGCTGGGCGGTCAGCGCCGGCTGGGCCAGGCCGAGCGCCGAGGCGGCCTTGGTGACGCTTCCCGTCTCCGCGATCGCGCAGACCACACGCAGGTGTCGCAGCTCCAGATCCATACCGTGACGGTAGGACCACGAACCGATGCGCGGAAGGGGCGATCGGCTCACGCCTGGCGGCGGTGCTCCAGGTCACTCAGCCGGGTACGCCGTCCGGTGACCGCGTCGCGCACCTTGTCGAGCACCCCGACGGCCGGTTCGACGATCTTGTTCCAGGGTGGGGTGGCGGGCGTGCCGGGGTGCGGGCGGGTCGGTGCCGCCTCCTCGGCGATCTCCCACCGGTTGCCCAGCCGGATCAGCTCGGCGTCGCTCGCCACCTCGCGCAGCGGCGTGACCAGCGCGGCGACGCGGCTGACGTGCCGGCGTACCCGCTCGGCCACGTCGTCGACCGCCGGGTCGTCGGCGCCGGACAGCTGCTTGAGGGCGGTCAGCAGTCCCGCGTCGGCCTCGATCTCCCGCTCGACCAGCTCGGTGGCGTCCGGCATGGCGGCCCGGGCCGCCGGGAACAGGTACTGCTCCTCGGCGGACAGGTGCCGGGACACCGCGGCGGTCAGCACGTCGAGCACCTCGCGCCGGGCGGCGGCGTCCAGTGCCGGGTCGGTCACCCGGTCGGCCAGCCCCAGCAGCGCCCGGTGCTCGGTGTCCACGAGGTCGGCGACGCTGCGCCCACCCGGCCGGTACGCGTCGTCGGCGGCGGGCGGCAGCGGCGGCAGGGGGACGGTCATGGTGCCCTCCTCGTGACGGCCGGAGTCGATGTCCGGGCGGTCCGGCGGTACCCGGCCGGGCGGTCCGCGAAACCGTCGCCGGAGCACCGGCGGCCCGCGCCCACCCCACCTGCTGGTATAAGGAAGCGATGACGAGCGACGCCCTCCCCGCCCGGCCCGACGCCACCGACGAGGTCGTGGACCTCTGCCGTGACCTGCTGCGCATCGACACCACGAACACCGGCGACAACGACACCAGCGCGGGAGAGCGGCGTGCCGCCGAGTACGTCGCGGAGAAGCTCGCCGAGGTCGGCGTCGACGCCGAGATCCACGAGTCCGCGCCCGGCCGGGCCAACCTGGTCGCCCGGATCCCCGGCACCGAGCCCGGCCGCGACGCGCTGCTGGTGCACGGCCACCTCGACGTGGTGCCCGCCGACCCGGACGAGTGGTCGGTGCACCCGTTCTCCGGCGAGATCCGCGACGGCTACCTGTGGGGCCGCGGCGCGATCGACATGAAGGACTTCGACGCGATGGTGCTGGCGGTGGTCCGCGACTGGCAGCGCACCGGCGTACGCCCGCGGCGCGACGTCGTGCTCGCGTTCACCGCCGACGAGGAGGCCGGCAGCGACTACGGCGCGCACTTCCTCACCCAGCGCCACCGCGACCTGTTCGACGGCTGCACCGAGGCGATCGGCGAGGTCGGCGGCTTCTCCTACTCGGTCGACGAGCAGCGCCGCCTCTACCTGATCGAGACCGCCGAGAAGGGCATCGACTGGCTGCGCCTGCACGCCAAGGGGCGGCCCGGCCACGGCTCGATGGTGCACGACGACAACGCCGTCACCGCCCTGGCCGAGGCGGTCGCCCGGATCGGCCGGCACCGCTTCCCGGTGGTGATGACCGACACCGTACGGGCGTTCCTGGCCGAGGTCTCCGACGTGCTCGGCATCGAGATCGACCCGGACGACCCGGAGACCGCGATCGCCAAGCTGGGCCCGATCGCCAACATCATCGGCGCGACCATCCGCAACACCGCCAACCCGACCCGGCTGGCCGCCGGCTACAAGGACAACGTCATCCCCGGCCGGGCCACCGCCACCATCGACTGCCGCAGCCTGCCCGGGCAGAGCGAGGAACTGGAACGGCAGCTGCGCGAGCTGGTCGGGCCGGACATCGCCATCGAGTACGTCCAGCGCCAGCCGGCCCTGGAGACCACGTTCGACGGTGACCTGGTGGCACGGATGTCGGAGGCGCTGCGCGCCGAGGACCCGGGCGCGCACCCGGTGCCGTACATGCTCTCCGGCGGCACCGACGCCAAGGCGTTCTCCCAGCTCGGCATCCGCTGCTTCGGTTTCGCGCCGCTGCGGCTGCCCGCCGACCTCAATTTCTCCGGCCTGTTCCACGGCATCGACGAGCGGGTTCCGCTGGACGGACTACAGTTCGGCGTGCGGGTTCTGGACCGCTTCCTCCGTACCTGCTGACCGCGCCCGCCGCGGCGCCGCCGGCGCGGAACCTCCCCCCATCGCGAAGGGACTGCCACACATGACCGACCAGCACGGTGAGCTGGACGCCGCCCTCGAGCGGGTGATCGACGCGGCCCGCGCCCACCTGGCCGCCGTCCGGGCCGCCCAGGGCCGGATCGACGACGACGCCGTCTGGCAGGCGTACGTCGCGTTGAACAACGCCTCGTTCGCCTACGACGAGCAGCTGCTCGACGCGTTCGGCGAGGTGACGCCCTGGGACGTGGAGTCGATCGACCCGGACGAGGCCGACGAGCGCTTCGGCTCCGTGGAGGGCGGCGAGCCCACCGACCCGCACCCGCGGGTGATCTCGGTGCGGCAGCGGCGCGACTACCGGGTGCCGAGCGTCGCCGCGCTGCTGCGCGCGGCCGAGGCGGCCCGCCGCGAGGGCACCCCGGAGGACGACGAGCCGGCGCCGGTCGAGGGGGTCGGCGAGGCGGTGCTGGAGCTGCTGCAGAGCGGCGACGGTTCGCTGTCCGCGCTCGACGTGCCGGAGCTGGAACCGCTGGACGGGGTGGTGATGGTCAGCGAGGTCGGCACCCCCGTCGACCTGGAGTCGTTCGACGACGACGACCCGGTCGGCCCGTTCCAGCCTGCTGCCGACGACCGGCTGGTCGGCCGGCTCGACGAGCACCCGTTCATGGAGCTCGACGAGGAGCACGACCACGCCCACTAGGCCGTGCGCGTCCCCGGGGCCGCGCCACGCGTGCCCCGGGGACGGGCCTGCTCAGTACGACAGGCCCGGCTGCGACTGGTTGACCAGGCGGCGCCGCAGCACCACCTGCCGCGTGCCGTCCCGGTAGAGCCGCACCCGGGCCAGCTCCCAGCCGGAGAACTCGGCCTGGATCGCCAGCTGCGCCGCGGCGGTCAGCCGATCGACGTTCGAGGGCAACCGCAGCGGCGCGTATTCGTAGTCCATGCCCCTATGCTGCCCAGCTCGCGGACCCTCCGCCACCCCTTGCGGGTGACCCCGGTCGCCCCCGCGGCTCAGCCGTCGCGCTCCGGGTAGCCCACCGGCACCGCCGACACGTCGTCCAGCGCCGTGACGATCTCCTCCGGCAGCGTCATCCGCTCCACCTGCAACGCGCCGAGCAGCTGCCCGACGGTCCGGGCGCCAAGGATCGGCGCGGTCACGCCCGGCCGGTCCCGCACCCAGGCCAGCGCCACCTCCAGCGGCGACACGCCGAGCCCACCGGCCGCGATGGCGACCGCCTCCACGATGCTGGAGCAGCGCGGTTCCAGGTACGTCGCGACGAACCGCTCGAAGTGCGGCGACACCGCCCGTGAGTCGGCCGGGCGGCCGTTGCGGTACTTGCCGGTGAGCACGCCCCGGCCCAGCGGCGACCAGGGCAGCACGCCCAGCCCCATCCCGGCGCAGGCGGGCAGCACCTCCCGTTCCACACCGCGCTCCAGCAGCGAGTACTCCACCTGCGCGGCGACCACCGGGGCACGCCCCGGCCAGGCGGCCTGCCAGGCGGCGGCCCGGGCCGTCTGCCAGCCGGAGAAGTTCGACACGCCCACGTAGCGGGCCTTGCCGCTGGACACGGCGTGGTCCAGAGCCGAGAGCGTCTCCTCCAGCGGGGTGTCCGGGTCGTAGCCGTGCACCTGCCACAGGTCGACGTGGTCGGTGCCGAGCCGGCGCAGCGAGGCGTCGAGCGTACGCAGCAGGTGCCCCCGCGAGCCGTCCCGCCGGCGGGCGCCCGGCCGCAGGCCCGCCTTGGTGGCGATCAGCAGCTCGTCGCGGTCCACCAGGCTGCCCAGCAGTGAGCCGATCACCGACTCGGCGTCGCCGTCGGCGTACACGTCGGCGGTGTCGACGAGGTTGCCGCCCGCGTCGAGGAAACTCTTCAGCTGGGCGGCCGCGTCGTCGGCATCGGTGTCCCGTCCCCAGGTCATGGTGCCGAGCGCGAGCCGCGATACCGCCAGCCCGCTTCGGCCGAGCGGTCGCTGTTGCATGGGTGAACCTTATTTCGAACCCGGCGTCACGGATATCCTCGCCGCAGTCAACTTCCCGCGCGACCTCCACCCGGTGTGACATGTTCGGGGCGAGCCGGACGTCGAGGGCGCCACGCTCATTGCGTAACCTGATGCGACCTGTGGTGCGGACGGTGGGAGGATCAGTGCGACTCGGGCTCAACCTCGGATACCAGACGGCGTGGAGCACACCGTTTGATCACCTGGCGCTGGCCCAGGAGGCGGACCGGCTCGGCTACTCGGTGGTCTGGGCCGCGGAGGCGTACGGCTCGGACTCGCCGAGCATGCTGGCCTGGATCGCCGGGCAGACGGAGCGCATCGACGTGGGCTCCGCGGTGATGCAGATCCCGGCCCGTACCCCGGCCATGACCGCGATGACCGCCGCGACCATCGACACGCTCTCCGGCGGCCGGTTCCGGCTCGGCCTGGGCGTGTCCGGCCCGCAGGTCTCCGAGGGCTGGCACGGCGTGCGGTTCGCCAAGCCGCTGGCCCGCACCCGGGAGTACGTCGACATCGTCAAGCTCGCGATGGCCCGCAAGGAGGTCGCGTACGACGGCGAGCACTACACGCTGCCGCTGCCCGACGGCCCCGGCAAGGCGCTGCGGCTGGGCTTCCACCCGCCGCGCGAGCACATCCCGATCTACCTGGCCGCCGTCGGTCCGAAGAACCTGGAGCTGGCCGGCGAGATCGCCGACGGCTGGCTGGCCGTGTTCTACTCCCCGGAGTTCGCCGATGAGCACCTCGCCTCGGTGCGGACCGGCCGTGCGGCGGCGGGCAAGGAGCTGGCCGGCTTCGACGTGGTGCCGTCCGTGCCGGTCGTGGTCGGCGACGACATCGCCACCTGCGCCGAGCTGGTGCGCTGGTACGCCGCGCTGTACGTCGGCGGCATGGGCAGCCGCAAGCAGAACTTCTACAACCAGCTCGCCACCCGGATGGGCTACGGCGACGCGGCCCGCGAGGTGCAGGACCTCTACCTGGCCAAGCGGCAGCGCGACGCGGCCGCCGCCGTACCGATGGAGTTCATCGACCGCACCTCCCTGCTCGGCCCGAAGGAGCGTATCGCCGAGCGGATGCGGGAGTACGCCGCCGCGGGCGTGACCACGCTGTCGGTGTCGCTGTTCGTGGCCGACCGGGAGAGCGGGGTGCAGACCCTGCGTACCGTCGCCGAGGCGCTGGAGCTGTCCGGAGTCGGCGAGTGACCTGGATCGAGGCCGTCGTCCTGGGCCTGGTCCAGGGACTGACCGAGTTCCTTCCGGTGTCCTCCTCGGGGCACCTGCGGATCACCTCGGCGCTGTTCTTCGGCCGGGACGCGGGCGCGTCGTTCACCGCGGTGACCCAGCTCGGCACCGAGGCCGCCGTCCTGATCTACTTCGCCAAGGACATCTGGCGGATCGTCCGGACCTGGTTCGTCGGCCTTGTCGACCGCTCGGTGCGGTCCAGCCTCGACTACCGGATGGGCTGGTACGTCATCGTCGGCACCATCCCGATCGGCATCTTCGGGCTGATCTTCAAGGACCAGATCCGCACCGCCGGCCGGAACCTCTGGCTGATCTCCTGCACCCTGATCATCGGCGCGATGCTGCTGGCCTTCGCGGAGTACTGGGGCCGGCAGACCCGTACGCTGGAGAACTTCCGGATGCGCGACGGCGTCGTGATGGGCTTCGCCCAGGCGGCGGCGCTCGTGCCCGGCGTCTCCCGCTCGGGCGGCACCCTGACCGCGGGCCTGCTGCTCAACCTCACCCGGGAGACCGCGGCCCGCTACTCGTTCCTGCTGGCCATCCCCGCAGTCGTGATCTCCGGCGTGTTCAGCCTGCCGGACGTCTTCGAGCCGTCCGCGCCGGGCACCGCCGCGCCGAGCGTGGCGCAGATGGTGATCGCGACGCTCATCGCGTTCGCCGTCGGGTACGCGGCCATCGCCTGGCTGCTGCGCTACGTCGCCCACCACACGCTGTACGTCTTCGTGCTCTACCGGGTGGCGCTGGGCAGCCTGGTGATCTGCCTGCTGGCCACCGGCACGATCAGCGCCACCTGACGCTGTTTCCCGGTACGCGAAAAGGCCGGCACCCCGTTGGTTCGGGGTGCCGGCCTTTCGCTGTTTGTTCGTCTTACTTGTTCCAGTGCTGGGCGACCAGGTCGGCGGCCTGCTGTTCCCACTGGGCGTAGTGGTCGGGGTAGGCCGACACCTGGACGGTCTGGGCGGCCTTGGTCAGCGGCATGTCGCGCCA